>JBKBIC010000037.1:0-28645 GCA_046299435.1 Saprospiraceae bacterium | reverse complement strand
GGATAAACCAATTTTTTTTTTTTTTCTCCCCGCCGGCGGTGCGGGGGCTATTTAAAAACGCGGGGGGGGCCTGCGTTCGCAGGCCGCCCCGATTCATGTGCTGTGCAGCGAAATTGCGAGATGCCAACTCATTGCACGACGACCTTCCCGTTTTGCATAAACGCCTCGTTTTCAATGCGATAAAAGTATGTGCCCGGCGCGAGGCCGTTCAAATCAATGGCGGTGTTGCCCTCGAATTTCGCCAACCGTAAGGCACGGCCTTTCTCGTCCATGAGCCGGAACGTGGCCTGCCCAACAAGGTCGGTCTCGATGTTCAACTTGCCATCGGCTTGCGCCAAGCTCGGCCAGACGCGGGCTTCCCAGTTTTGAGTTTCGAGTTTCGAGTGTTGTCCGAAAGGACTCCTTTGGAGCGTTTGTGGATTTTCAATTTCCTCGTTTTCAATCGCTTGCGCTTGCAAGGCCACCGGTTTCGAGACGACGAACTGCCCGAATTGGGTCACGCCGTTGCCCGTCGTGAACTGGATTTTGCCGTCCAAGCCTGCCGTGCGGATGTCGCCCGCGTCGAGGTAAGCCCATGTGTTGCCCTCGCCGTTCACGGCGCGGCGGTAAAGTTTGTACTGCGCGGGCGTGGTCGTGGATGGCACGTTGCCGATTTTGCCGAAGGCGATTTTGCTCAACTGCGTGAAATTCTGGTTCGTCCCGAAATTCCTGACCACCCAGTAGGCGCGGCTCGCGGGGTCGGCGGTCGGTTTTTGGTCGGGTTGGAGGTTGATGCGCGTGGCGACGACCTCGCCGCCGGGCAAGGTGCCAGCCGGGCAAACGACCGTCAAATCCGTGCCTGTGAACAGGTGCGTGCCAGCTGCCGTGATGGTCTTCGCAAATGCTTTGCCGGGGCCGACGGCGACGGTAGAATTTGTCCGCGCCGCGCTGCCGCCGAGGCTGGCGTGGCGGGTTTTCACGCGGTCGTACACAGTGCCGCCACCGACCTCGTTGAACTGGTAATAGGCTACCAAATTGGGTTCGTTGGCTGGGCGGATGAGGTTCATTCTGAGTCGTATTTCGCTCTGTGTCAAGGCTTTGTCGTAAATGCAAACTTCGTCAATGCTGCCTTTCATGTTGCGGTCGCCCCAGCTGCGGTAGGTGCCGAGTTGGCTCGTGGTGTTGAACGTGACGGGCGCGAGCGTCTGCCCGGTGTGGGCGGCGGCCACGCCGTTGAGGTAGAGGGTGACGGAGGTGGGCGTTTTGACCATGGCGACGTGCGACCATTGGCCGCTGGGCACGATGAGGTTGCTGTTCCACCACCATGCGCCGCCGGGCCAGTGATAGCCGAGCATATTGTTGCCCGACTTGAAATTGAAGCCCGCCGCGTCGGTGCCGTCGAACATGAAAATGCCCGCGTAGTCGGGCTGGATGCCGTCGGGTTTTATCCAAGCCGTCACGGTGAAATCGGTCGGGGTGATGCCCAAAGCGGGGATGACCACGCTGCCGGGCGCGGCATTGCCGCCGAAAGTCACGGCTTTTCCGGGGAACGAATCAATGGCGCACTCGGAGCCGACGGTCAGGAAGAGTGTGTCGTAAGTCGTTGTGCCTGCGTAAGTTAGGGCCATGATGGCGGTGTAGTTGCCGGGCGCGGGGTAGCGGGCGAAGGGTGTTCGGGTGTTCACGTTTTTTTTCATGGCCGCGCCGGGGAATTGCCAAGCCCACTTTGCGCCCGCGTGCGGCACGGCGGAATGGTCGTCGAAAAAGAAGGTGTCGCGGGCGCAACCCGCGTAAAGTTTATCGGCCATCGCCACCGCCTTCGGAGTGCTTGGCTCGAAAAGCGGGCTTTCCCAGACCCCAAATCCCCACGAGCCGTTGCGGATTTTGCCTGTTTTGTAAAACGGTTTCAGTCGGTTGCACTCGACCGAGAGCGGGAGGCCGTCGGAGTAAGGTTGCCAGTCGTTGTGGGTGTTGTTCCGGTAAAAAACGCCGCCGTTGGTGCCGAGGTACACACCGTCGTTGGTGCCATATTGGGCCATGATGTTTTGCACGGTGAGGCCGTTCAAAAGGCTGGTTGTCAGGTTGTTCCACGTTTGGCCGCCGTTGGTGGATTTGTAGATTTTCTTGCCGTTGGAGCCATAGGTCACCGCCGCCCAGAGGGTATTCGGGCTGGCATCGGAGAGGGCGAGTTTCACGCGGTCGTTGTTGTTCGGTAGGGGCAGGGCGGTGCAGGCCGTCCATGTGGTGCCGCCGTTGGTGCTGCGCCAGATTTTGTCGTCGGTGCCGTCCCATTGGGAGCAGTACATGATGTTGGGGTTTTGGCGGCTGATTTCGATGTCGAACACCTTGTTGTCGGCGGTGCCGGGGAAAGTGTATATGGCCGCGAACGTGCTGCCGCCGTCGGTGGATTTCCAGAGTTTGTTGTCTTTGCCGAGGAAAACGATGCCCCAAGAATTGGGGTGCCACTCCATTTCGGAATTGGCGTAATAGGCATAACTCTCATTGGGCCAGTCACTTACGCTGAAACCCTGCGGTACGCCCGCGAGCGTGGTCGGCAGGCTATACCCGCCAATGTCGGAATGGTAGGTCTTGCGGCCGGGGCCAGGATTGACGTAGCCTGTGGCCGATTCGGCACCGCCGAGTGCGATGTACTGGCCAGCCGGGTAGTTTTGGTGGTAGCCCATGTTGCCGTTGTGGTAGCGGCCGCCGACCAAAATATCCTCGTTCCAGCCCGAATCGAAGCCCCACAAATCCGCGCCGGAAATGCCGTTGTTGCGCGATTCGATGGTCGTCCCGCGATTGGTCGAGTAGTCTAAGCCGCCGTCGGTGGCAATCCAAAGGTCGCTGCCGACCCAGTTTATCCACTGCACATCGGGGTGGCGATAGCCGCTTTGGTTGCCGACGTAGCCCCCGAAGGGTTGCCAAGTTTGGCCGCCGTTGGTGCTTTTCCACCACGAGCAGCCGCCCGCGATGAGTTCGTTTTCGTTTGTGGGGTTCACGGCAAAACCCATGTCGTAGAAGCCTTGATAAAACCAGTCCACGCCGTCGGCATCGAGCAGATTGACATGGTTTGGGATGGAATACGGCTGCCCGATGGCATTCGTGGGGTGGGTGTTCGCCCAGTTGGTGCCGCCGTTGGCACTGACGAACACGCCGACGTAGCCGCCCAAGGTGCCGCCGTCGCCCGCCAGATAAACGTACAACTTGGCGGCATTCGACGGGCAAACGGCGATGATGGCCCCCGAAATGGTCTCCCCGGCAGCAGCGGCGTACCAGCCCGCTCCGATGACTGTCCAAGTCGCCCCGGAGTCGGTGCTGCGGACAAATTGCGACGAGGAGCCATTTTTGCGAACTGCGTAAAACGTGGTGCCGTCGCCGACTTTTTGCTTGACCGTCCATGCTTTGGCCGCGAATAAGTTTGTCCACGAGGTGCCGCCGTTCGTGCTCCGCAAAAGCCCTTGGTCGGTGGCCGCGATGATGATGTCAGGATTGGCGGTGGAGACTGCGAACTCGTTGACCCACAGGCCGTTAAGTGTGTAAACGGTCGTCCACGAAGTGCCGCCGTTCGTGGTTTTCACGATTTTGCCGGAGGTAGCGGCCCACACGATGTCGGGGTTGGTTGGGTGGATTTTGACCGCACCAAACGCGCCATGCGTGATGTTTTTGGTCAGGAGTGTCCAGTTCAGGCCCTTGTCGGTGGTTTTCCAGAGGCCGCCGCTTTCGCCGCCGGCGTACAAAATGCTGGCGTTTGAGGGCGCGATGTCGAAGCTATAAATATTGGTGTGGCGGCTGATGGGCGTTTGCGAGCCGTCCTCGCGGAGGTGTTTGTTCGGGCCGTTGAACGTCCAGCTGCCCGCCGCCGCGCCGCGTTTGGCCGCGCCGTCGGAGCGCAGTTCCGCCACTGTTTTTTCAAATGCGGCTTGCTCGTCGGCGGTCGGGACGAGCAGCGAGCCGTCGGCCTGCGTGTACGGGCGCGCCCACTGCATCCAGCGTTTGAAATATTGGGTGTACGAGTTTTTCACGAAAGGTTGGTCTTCATAAAAATCGCGGTAGGCTTGCTGGATTTCGAGCACGTTGGGTGCGTCGGCGGCGAGCATTTTTGCCCATTGGGGCGCATCGGGGCCGAGCGCGGGCGGTTCGGGTTTTTGCTGCCCGAAAGCAGTGCCCGCTGCCAACGCGACAAGGAGCAGGACGGAAAATAGATGCTTCATATTGAAATTATTTTGGGGCGAAAATAGCCGCCCCGCCTGACCGGGCTACCACACTTTTGGCCGCTGGCGGACTAAAACGAGGAAGCACCCTGCGGCACGGCAGCGGCAGGGTGCTTCCTCGTTTTTGCGTTCCCGTATTTCGGGTTCAAAATAGCGGCATCCCGACAGTCATTTTGTAGTATTCTTCGCCGTAGGCCGGGTCGAGTTCGAGGTTGAAACCTGTGGAAAAACGAATCCAGTACTTCTGTTTGACGGTGATTTTGAGGTAGCCGCCGAGCCACGAATACAGGTTTTTGGCTTCGCTGTTGGTGATGCGCGTGGCCTTGAAGTTCTCGATGTGCATGCCGACCGAGAAATTCCTGTCCATGATGATGCCGGCGTACAGCCAGCTGAGCGTGAAATCGGAGGTGGCTTTCGAGCCTTTGCCCTTGCGGATGGATTTGTACCATGCCCAATAGAAATCGCCTTCGAGCCGTCGGCTTTTGTAGGCGGCCGTGAAGCTGGGCACCAAGCCTTCCGCGAACAGCCCCCGGTCGCCGCCGGACAACAGCCTGCCACTCGCAAAACCAAGCGCGGGATTCAGGGTCAGTTTGCCTTTCACGCCCGTCCAAGCCATGCCGAGGCCGGACTCTACCCAGAAATCGGTGTTAAGTTTTTGGTTGGCCAGCGCGGGGTTCGTCCAGAAATTTCCATAGAAAGAAAAGTCCCACTGCTGATAAGCACTTGGGAACGTGCCGGTTATGCTCGGCACAAAGCCGAAGGCATTGTCTTGTGAAAAATTGAGGACAAAGGTAGAGGGGCGTATCGCGTCCAAATCGCTGGGGACTTGCTGGGCGAACAGGGCGACTTGGAACAGGAGAAAAGCGGGGAGCGCGATAACTTTGTTCATCAATGTATGTTTGCGTAACATTTGGATTCGAGGAAGCCTAACCAACCCGCCAAAGGTAAAATGTCAACTGAATTTCGATTGAACTCGGTGGAAGATTTGGAAAAAACCCTTCCGCTTGTGCTCGATGCCCTCGCGGGCAGCCGGAAAATCGCCCTGTACGGCGAGATGGGCGCGGGCAAGACCACTTTTGTCAAAGCATTTTGCAAACACTTGGGCGTGCAGGGCAACACGGCCAGCCCCACCTTTTCGCTCGTCAACCAATATGTTTACAAAAATGCCGACGGCCAAGAGACCATCGTCCGGCACCTCGATTTGTACCGTCTCCGCTCCGCGCTCGAAGCACTCGACATCGGCATCGAGGATATGCTGCACGACCCCTCGGCCTATTGCATCATCGAATGGCCGCAGCTTGTGGAGCCGATTTTCCCGCCGGACATGGCGAAAATCGAAATCGAAGTTTTGGGCGAAAACGAGCGCAACCTGAAAATCACGCGAGGGTAAACCCCGGCACTTTCACCAATTATCACTCTCAAATGGAAACCCTCATCGCACCGCACCCCGCCATCCAAACCGAAACATTGGCCGTGCAGCCTCGGCACAGCAAGATGTTCATCGGCATCCCGAAGGAAACGACTTTGCAGGAAATGCGCGTCGCCCTCGCGCCGCACTCCGTCCTTACGCTGACGGCGCACGGGCACCGCGTGGTGGTGGAGGCCGGGGCGGGCGAGCAGGCAAATTTTAGCGACCATGAATATTCGGAGGCCGGGGCGCACGTCGCGCACAGCCGCGAGGAAGTGTACAAAGCCGATGTGCTATTGAAAGTGGCCCCGCCGACGCTCGACGAAATCGAACTGATGCGCCCCAACCAAGTGCTCATCTCGCCCATCCAGCTGCCCGTCCTCGATGCCGAATATATCACCCGCCTGCAAAAAAAACGGGTCATCGCGCTGGCAATGGAGTACATCCGCGACGACGAAACAGGCGTGTACCCCATCGTTCATGTGATGAGCGAAATCGCGGGCATCAGCAGCATCCTCATCGCCGCCGATTTACTGTCCACGTCGCGGGGCGGCAAAGGCGTGTTGCTCGGCGGCATCGCTGGGGTTCCGCCGGCCAAAGTCATCATCCTCGGCGCGGGCGTGGTGGCCGAATTTGCCACCCGCACTGCGCTTGGCCTCGGCGCGGAAGTGCGTATTTTCGAGAACAATGTGTACAAACTTATGCGCCTGCAAAACCAAGTCGGGCGGCAGCTGCACACGTCGGTCATCAATCCTGTCCACTTGCGCGAACAATTGCTCACTGCCGACGTGGCCATCGGAGCCATCCACTCCGGGCAGGGCCGTGCGCCGCTCGTCGTCAGCGAGGACATCGTGCGGCAGATGCGCCCCGGCTCCGTCATCGTGGATGTGAGCATTGACCAAGGCGGCTGTTTCGAGACCTCCCAAATGACCCACCTCGATAGGCCCACCTTCACGCGGCACGGCATCATCCATTATTGCGTGCCGAACATCCCCTCCCGCGCAGCCCGCACGGCCAGCGATGCCATCAGCAACATCCTCACCTCGCTCCTGCTCCGCGCCGAAGGCCCCGGTGGCATCATCGCACTCATCACCGCGCACCCCGGCCTCCGCAATGGCGTTTACACCTACAAAGGCTGCCTGACCAATGCCTACCTCGGCGAGCGGTTCCACCTGAAAAGCACCAACCTCGAATTGCTTATCACGTCGGATTATTGAACCCAAGCCCTGCAAACAAGCCTAAAATTTCCACAAATGCGCCTCCGCTTCCTGCCTCTGCTCCTCTTTTTGTGTGCCTCCGGCCTCCGGGCACAAACCCTTTCGAGCATCAGTGCGCGGTGGAGCGATTCGTTCGTGGAGTGGGATTTGTTCGCCGTCTGGCCCGATACGACTGTCGTGCAAGATTCTCTCCGCGTGGCCGACGAGGAAAGCGATCAGCCGGAGGAACAGCTTTTCGGCGACCTCAAACTGCGCTGGCTCAACGTCCGAGACGACTGGTCGGAATGGGACTATAACCTCAACGACCAACGCGGCACCATCAAACTTAAATGGAAAAACGACCCCACCCAATGGGAACTCCGCACCTACGACGGCTCCGTCGTCACCATGCGCGCCGCTTGGCCGAATGACATGACCGAATGGCGCGTCACCGACAACACCCACACGCTCACTTTCAAAAGCCGCTGGACAAACACCTATGACGAGTGGCTCGCCAAAGACCCCAACCTCGGCACCTTTTATCTCTACACGCTCCGAAGCCGCGACCCACGCGATTGGGCCATCGAAGACCGGATGGCCGACACCATTTCCTTGCCCATGAAAACGGCCATGACGTTCATCGCCGTGTTCCACACTTCGCCCCGGCAGTAAAATCTTCGGCCAACTATGTTCGCACGTTTGCATCCGCTCCTCGTCCACCTGCCGCTCGGCATCCTGCTGCTGGCAGTCGGCATGGCGTGGCTCCCCCGCGAACGCGCCGCGAAGTTGCGGCCAGCCCTTGCCGTTGTTTGGCTTTTGGGGACCGCGAGCGCAGTGCTGGCCTGCATAACAGGTTGGTTTTCAGCGAAAAGCATGGGGCAAGACCCACTATTGTCCTTGCACCAATGGCTCGGCATCGGCACGGCTGGGCTGGCTGCGGTTGTCTGGTTTTTTCGTGAAAAAATTTGGGCAAACACCGGCCTGCGGCTGGCGTACACCGCGACAGTGCTCGTGTTTTCGTTCGCAACCATGCACCTCGGTGCCACCCTGACGCACGGCGAAGGCTATCTCTTCAAAAGCCAAGCAGACGAGGCAATTGTAGCCCCAACGACCGAAAATGGGTCGGGCAAAACACCCGAATGGCTCGCCGAACAACCCGCTGCCGCGAGTGAATCGGATGTTCAAGTGCTTGTAAAACAAGGAATTAGTACAGTCCCAGTCGCAGCCGGGAGCCATTGGCTCTCTGTGAATTGCTCCAATGCACCGGCGTTTTCGGACAGCATGGCGGGCAGTTTGGAGCGGTTGGCTCCGCAAATCCTTTGGCTAAAAATGAGCGGCACAGGCATCGGCGACCCGGCTCTGGCCCACGTCGGCAAACTAAAAAACCTGACACGGCTTCACCTCGACGGTACCCGAATCACAGACAGCGGGCTGGCGCACCTGTCCGAACTGAAAAACTTGCAGCTGCTCAACTTGACGGGCACGAGCATCTCGGCACAAGGTTTGGCCGCCCTGCAAGGGCTGCCGAACCTGCAAAAAATCTATTTGTTTCAAAGCGCGGTGAAGACCTCCGACTGGCCTGTGTTGCGGCAGATTTTCCCGCAAACCACGCTCGACACGGGCGGCTATCACCTCGAAACCTTGCCAACCGATACGGCCCGGCTCCGGGCCAAGTAAGCCTCAAAACCTACCCCCTGAAATAAAAAAAGGCCGCCTGCTCGTTTGCAGGCGGCTCGGTTTCCCGTATATAATCTCATGAAAAGTTTCGAGTGGAAAGTCGGTGGCAGCGGTCTCATCTCTCATCTTTCGTTGTTCGCTTCGCTGTCCCCGTTTGATGATACAAAGGTGAGGCAGGGCGCAAGGGCTGGAAAGGACAAAAAAAGAGATTTGTTGAGTGTGGCTGAAGGGCGATCGAAGGGTTGTTTTTAATCTAAAAAAACCTAACTGATTGATTTTCAATATAAAATGCTTTTAAGTGTGCGGCTTTCACGCACAGACATTTTTAGACGTTTGTTGAGAATTAGTTTTTCGCATCGGCCTCTTTTTTTCGTGATTTTTCTGAAAAAAAACTGCCGCCCAGCCGTCTCGAAGCACATAATTCATTTTTCAAGATGTTTTTTTGAAAGAACTTTACCAAAAAATCAAGCCACTGTCCATGATGCACAGAACTATACCCGTCTTTTTACTGCTCGTTTTTTACTTTCAAAACACTTCCGTCGGCCAGCAATTTCTGTTGCAAGGCTGGTATTGGGACTATCCGAAGGCCGGTGCGGGCTACTCGTGGGCCGATACGCTCGCCCTGCACGCCGCCGACCTCGAAAAATCCGGTTTCTCGCACGTTTGGTTTCCGCCGCACGCCGCCTGTTCCAGCGGCCCGAACAGCAATGGCTACGACCCACGCGACCTTTTTATCGGCAATGCCACGACGGGCCTGGGCAGCCGCGCCGATTTGGACGCGATGCTCGATTCGCTGGTGGCCCACAACATTGCCCCGGTGGCCGACCTCGTGTTCAACCACCGCGACGGCGGCTACCCGGAGGCCAACCCTGCGGTGGAGGGCTGGATTGAAAACATGACCGCCACGAAAGTCAACGCGGGCGACCAGCCTTTCCCGACCGACCGTGTGCATGGTGCCATCCCGCTCGCAGGCACCAACGGCGCAGGCGATTATTACATCAAAATCAAATCCGCCTCCGGGCACGGCAACTTCCATAACAAGCCCTACAAACTCTACCTCCAAACCAAAAAAACAGGCTGGCAAAACCTGCCCGCGCTCACCGAAAACGAGCCAAACGGCGGTGGCCAATGCAACGAACCCAGCACCCCGACCCAGCTTGGCCGCGACATGAATGCCAATGTGGACGCTTTCGGCTGCCTGATTGACGAGTTCAAATTGACGCTCTCGGCCAACGATTTCTTCCCGACAGGCGACACGCTTTTTTTGTATTGGACCAACCGCAACGTCAACGGCCTCGGCGATTACTCCGACCATCTGCCGTTCGAGATTTGGCACAACGGCCAAAACGTGCAACCGCAAATGGCCTACCGCACTTGGACCGGCTTCACGAACCTGCCCAGCGGGCGCGGCCAAATGAGCTGGGCGAACTTCAAGCCCAACGGAAATCCCACGCAACTCGCTGGCGACGAGGACGCTATGTACTTTTTTTATGATTATGACCAAAACGTCCCGTCCACCATTGACACCCTCAACGCTTGGACAAAGTGGAACTGGACCGACCTCCATGTGCGGGGCCTCCGCATGGACGCGGTCAAGCATTTTACCCCGGCTTATGTCGGCAATTTGCTCGATTACCTGCACGGGCAGGGCATGAACCCCAGCCTCGTTGTCGGCGAAAGTTTTACAACCGACATCGGCCAGCTGTCTGGTTGGGTCAATGCCGTGCTGGCCAACATGGACGCGGCCACGCAAACGGCCATCAAGCCCAAGATTTTCGATTTCGCGCTCCGCGAAAAACTCCGTCAAGTCTGCGACCATGGCGTGGATGCCCGCGATCTTTTCCACGCGGCCTGCGCCGAAAACGGCCTCAGCGGGTTCAACGTCGTGACCTTCGTGAACAACCACGACTTCCGCGATGCCTCGCCCGGCTTCAACGCTATGGTGCGGCAGGACGTGGAGCTGGCTTACGCTTACATCTTGACAAACAACAAGTTAGGTGTTCCAACGGTGTTTTACCCCGACTACTACGGCTACCCGCCGACGGGCAGCGGCTTCGAGCAACCCTACCACCCAACCGACAAGGCCCCACGCAAAGCGGACATTGACCGCCTCATTAGGGCGCACAAAAACCACATCGTCGGGGCCACGCAGAGCATTTACCTGAACGATTATGGCAGCTCGTGGGCGAGCAATTTTGCCAGCGGCACAGCCAATCAGTGCGTGCTTTTCCAGTTGCAGCACCCCATTTCGGCGAGCAAACCGACCGTCGTGGTGGCTATCAACTTTGGAAACACCGCGCTGGACGTGACCCAAAACATCCAAAACCTCGGCGGCCTGATGCCCGTCGGGCAAGTGTTTTCGCCCGTCGCAGGCACTGATTCGGTGCTGACGCTCAACAACTCCAACCAAGTCCGCATCCAACTCCCGGCCCGCAGTTTCGGCGTGTGGGTGCAGGGCATACACACGGAATGTGATTGATTTTGGGTGATGACTGGCCGCATTTGGGAACTTGGGTTTCCAAACGGCCCAATTCCCCAATCACTTGATACACAGCAAAATCGCCCGTCCCCACTCATTCGTATTTTTCAAAAATCAACTTCAAAATTGTTTCACATGAAAAAACTTTCACTCACCCTTGCTTGGTTGTGCCTGCTGTTTGCGACCGCATCGGCAGCCAACCCTCCGAGCCTTTTCAACGGCCAAGACCCGAACAACAGCGAGGGCGGCATTTTCGATGCCTACGCAGTCGTCAACGACCAGTTCTACGACCTGATGACCGCTACTGCAAACCCGGATTTTGTCAATGCCGATTTGGGTTCTTTCTCGCCGATAAACGGCGTTTTGGAAATGTCGGGCGGCGAAATCAAGACTTACAAAAACAGCGGTACGAACATCTGCGGCGGCAAAATCTGGTACGCAGTTTATCCGGCGGGCGGCTCGCCGGGCGCTTTCGCGGCCATTAATTTGGCCTTCCACTCTGACCTCGGCGGCGGCGACCAAATGTGGCAGACTGTCTCGAACACCACTAACCTCATCACAGGCCTCGCGCCGGGCAATTATCATTTGGCGGTGTGGGTCTCTGATTGGGGCAACCCGCCGGGCGGCCCGGATTGTGCGACCGACCCGTTCCACGTCCAAGACAACGGCGGGGCGTATTGGGTGGCCGATTTTTCCGTCTGCGACGAGGTTTTTTATGCCGATACGGACGGCGACGGCTACGGCGATGTGAACAACACCATTCAAGATTGCGCCGCGCCCAACGGCTATGTGGACAATGCCGACGACTGCGACGACACGGATGCAAACGTCAATCCCGGCGAAACCGAAATCTGCGGCAACGGCACGGACGAAAACTGCAACGGCTCCGACGAAGTGAGCAGCATCGGCCTCACGCTCACGCCCGATTGCTTTTTCGATGCCTACACCCGTGTGGATGTAGATTTTGTTTCTGGTGGCATCTTGCCGTTTGAGTACTCGATGGACGGCATGACTTGGCAGGATACGGTCGGGTTTGACTCGCTCTCGGCGGGTTCGTACACTTTTTATGCCCGCGACTCGGAGGGCTGTGTGGCTTTGGCCAGCCAAGAAGTGGCACCGCCCATGTCGCACACGTCGAGCCAAACGCACGTCTCCTGTTTTCAAGGCACGAACGGCACGGCCACTATCACCTTCGCGGGCGGCGGCTACGGGCCGAATTACACTTATTCCCTGCGGAAAGGCGGCAACATCCTCGCCAGCGGGCCAATCTCGCCGAGCGAAACCGTCACGGTGTACAACCTCGGCGCGGGCAACCACCGTTTTTATGTGGATGATGCGCAAGGCTGTTCCGTGCCGGGCGCGTTGGTGCAAATCACGCAGCCGACCGCCATCAACATCAATATCACGAAAACCAACCCCCTTTGTGTGGACGAACCCAGCGGCACGGCCACCGCGTTGCCGAGTGGCGGGGTGGGGCCGTACTCTTATGAATGGATGAACGGGCAACTCACCCAAACCGCGACCGGGCTTTCGGCGGCCACATACAGCGTGACCGTGACGGATGCCAATGGCTGCGAAAAATCGAAATTTGTCACCCTCAACAACCCGCCAGCCATCAACCTCACAGTGTCACGCACCGCGCCTACCTGCCCCGGATTCAGCAATGGCTCGGCTACGGCTAAGGCTACTGGCGGCACTGGCGCGAAGACCTTTCTTTGGAGCACAGGAGCCACCACGCCCGGCATCACGGGTCTCGCCGCAGGCACCTACACCGTGACCGCCACGGATGCCAATGGTTGCGATAAAGTGTTCAGTTTCACGCTTTTCGACCCGGCCTTCTCGGTCAATATCGCCAAGAAGGACATCACTTGTTTCGGCGAAATCAACGGCTCGGCAACCGCCACCGCCGTCGGCGGCAAAGGCCAAAAAACTTATCTCTGGAACACCGGGGCTACCACGCGCCTTATCGCTGGGTTGCCACAGGGCAGCTACACCGTGACTGCCACGGATGTCATCGGCTGCCAAGTCTCGGCTACAGTGGACATCGTGGAGCCGCCGCTCTTGTTGATTAACAGCGTGACTGCCGTGCCCGGCAGCGTGCCCGGCAGGTTCACCGTCACCGTCAATGCCACAGGCGGCACGCCGACGCTCAGGTACCGACGCTCCACGCCCGGCGGGGTTTACACGAATTTGATGGTCAGCAATGTTTTCAACAACATCCTGCCCGGCACATACAGTTTTGTCGTCGTGGATTCCAAGCTCTGCACAGACACGATGACCGCACAAATTCCTCAGGTGCTTTTCGGTGGATCTCCGGCAGGGCGGGCTTCGTCAGGTTTTGCGCCCGACTTCAAATTGGTGCCCAACCCCGCCCATTCAGAGGTGAGCCTTGTCTTCGAGGGCAATTTCCCGGGCGATGGCTTGGTGGAAATCCGGGACGCACGCGGCGTGCTCTTGCGCCAACAAACGCTGAACAGCCCCACTTTGCAACTGGAAAATTTGCCAACTGGGATGCTTTTCATCACTTGGCGGGCAGCGGGCGTGGCACCTGTGACCAAACGACTCATTTTGGAATAACTCAGGGTACACATTGATTTGCCTTTGCGGGGCGGCACCGTTGAGCGGTGCCGCCCCGTCATTTTTCCATCTGTCGGGCAAAAAAAGAAACCTCCTGCACATCGGACAACCGAAGGCAGGAGGCTTGTTTTGGCGGGCCGCCCGAAGGAGGCGGAGACTGGCCCACGCTTGTTATCGTAGTCTCATGGTTTGCGTAACAGGTCAGAAACGGGTCTCCAAAGCGGATGCTTGGCTGTACTGGAGGATGTTTTGGAGGCTACGCGGGGAAGGCTCGAACTGGGCTTTGGGGAGTTGGAGTTTTGCGAGCAGCAGCTGGTCAAAGGCGTGGCGCGTTTCCAAGTCAGCGTCAATGCAATCGGCCATGCTGACCGCTTCGTCTGCGCCCATATCGCGGTAGATAAAGCGGATTAAATCTTCTTCGTATGTGTGGAGACTTTCCATAGGCACGGGCATATATGTGATTGAGAAATTTAAAATTTTGCGCTAAAACTACATCCGCACGGCCAATATTGCTTTCTGCGTAATCAATTTTACCAGCAAATGCAGATTTGTTTCTTTGTTTGAAAGGTGATGCAGGTGTGGCGCGGCGGGTTGCCTTGTCCCCTGTTTTTAACCGAAAAACGTGGCCTCCCCTCAAAAGTTGCTAAACTTGCCGGACAAAAACACATCGCGCAAAGCCATGAAATCCAGTCCGTTCGGCCTCGTAGCCCTTGCCCTTTTTTGCCTCCCTACCTCCGCTGCGGCGCAAGTGCCCGTGCCCGCTCCGCAGCAGTCACAAGCCATCCTGATTTGGAACGCCACCGCCCACCTCGGCAACGGGCAGGTCGTCCCGAATAGTGCCATTGCATTTGAAAACGGCAAGCTCACGCTCGTGGCCGATGCGACCACCATCCGACTCGACCGCACGAAATACGCCCGCATTTTCGACGCGGCGGGCAAGCACGTTTACCCCGGTTTCATTGCCACCAATTCGCGGCTGGGCCTGATTGAAGTGGAGGCTGCCCGCGCTACGGCGGACTTTGCGGAGGTCGGCCAACTGAACCCAAGCACCCGCGCAATCGTGGCGTACAACACCGATTCGGAAGTCACGCCGACGATTCGTTCCAACGGTACTTTGCTCGCGCAAGTAGTGCCTTCGGGTGGGCTGGTTTCGGGCAGCTCGTCCGTCGTGCAACTTGACGCATGGAACTGGGAGGACGCGGCCTACCGCGCCGACGACGGCATCCACCTCAACTGGCCCACGCTCCGCTCGTTCAGTTTCGAGGGCGGCGCACCCGGCCAGCGCAACAATGACCAATACGACCGCGATGTGCAGGCCCTCCACCAGTTTTTCGGCGAGGCGAAAGCATACGCCGCTGCGACAAACCCGGAGCCGAAAAACCTCAAATTCGAGGCGATGCGCGGGCTTTTTTCGGGAAAACAAAACCTTTACATCCATACTGACAATGCCCGCACCATCCAAGAGGCCGTGCTTTTTGCCGAAAAATTCGGTTGCCGACCCGTGCTCGTGGGCGGCGACGACGCTTGGCTCGTGGCCAGTTTTTTGAAACAGCACAACGTCGCGGTAATCCTCAACGAAACCCAACGCTTGCCCGCCCGCGAGGACGAGCCTGTTGACCAACCGTTCAAATCCCCCGCAGTGCTCCAACAAGCGGGTGTGCTTTTCACCTTCGGGCGGGAGGCGGCTTGGCAGCACCGCAACCTGCCCTTCCAAGCCGGGCAAGCCGCCGCGTTCGGCCTCGACCGCGAGGCTGCCGTAGCCGCGCTCACGCTGAACGCCGCCAAGATTTTGGGCATTGACCAGACGACAGGCTCGCTCGAAACAGGCAAGGACGCGACGCTTTTCATCAGCGAGGGCGATGCACTTGATATGCGGACTTGCGTGGTGACGGCGGCGTTCATTCAGGGCCGGGAAATCAATCTCGACAACCGCCACAAGCAACTTTACCGCCGGTTTCAGGAAAAATACAAAGACTGACACGACGCTTTTCTCCTTGAAAACCAAGTGTTTAGGGTGAATATGGCCGATCCCGCGAGGCGGGATTGGCCATATTATTTTTAAATTAAATCAAACTAATTTGGTATAATTAAAATAATTGATTCCGCCTTTGCCCCCGGCCATTCGCGCCTCCGCGCCTGACGCACGGCCTTTCCTGCGGCAAACAGATCCAATTCATAACATTCAACACAATCGGAAAATGAAACAGAAACTGTACTTCATCGGGTTCGTTATGCTCCTGAGCGGTGCGGCATTCGCCCAAAATGTCGTGACCGGAGTCATCAAAGACGACGAGGGCCAACCCCTCGTGGGCGCGAGCGCGGAGCTGAAAGGCTCGAACGTGGTTTCGAGGCCGAGGGCAACGTCAAAATCAAGAAACACTTCTCGTTTTTTGGCTCGCTGGCCTACACCGAAGGCAAGTATGTGAAATTCACCAATGCCCCGCTGCCGCTCGAAGAAACTGGCAAGCAGGTGGACGGCGTGCAAGTCGCTTTCAAGGACATTTCCGGCGGCGAATTGCCCGGCATTTCCAAATGGGTCGGTTCGGTCGGCGGCGAATTCACCACGCCGCACAAATTCTTGGGCAATGCAAGCGAGTTTTTCGTGGCAGCCGAGACTTTTTACCGCTCGGAGTTCTCCTCGAACCCCTCGCCGTCGCAGTACCTGCGCGTCGAAGGCTACGCTTTGGTGAACGCCCGCTTCGGCCTTCGGACGGGCGCGAAAGGCACTTCCATCTTCCTCTGGGCACGCAACCTGCTGAACCAAGACTACTACGAGCAACTGTTGCCGGGCGCGGGCAACGCGGCCACTATGCAGGTGTGCTCGGCGACCCGCGCACCTACGGCGTGACGCTGCGCAACAATTTCTGATGCGGGTAAAATTTATTGCTTCATACGATTTTTAGGAAGGGATTGAGGGCGGCGAGGGAACTTGCCGCCCCGACTTTTTTTCTCACCCGCTTTCAAAATTTGTTCAAACCGATGAAAATCAATGCCTTGCTTGCCGCCACCCTGCTTCTCTTCGCCACCGCGGCGGCGGCCCAAAAAACAATCAATGAAGACGAGCAGCTCTGGCTCGCCGTGTTCAACCAAACCCGATTCACGGATAAATGGGGCACTTGGGCCGACCTGCACCTGCGCTTCCGCGAGGATTTCGTGGGCGAAGCGGGTTTGGGCATCGGTCGCGTGGGCCTCACCTATTACCTAACCGACGACGTGCGCTTGACCGGGGCCTATGCCTACATTCATCACTTCCCCGCCGATGGGCACCAAAACATTGCCCGCCCCGAACACCGCCCGTGGCAACAAGTGCAATGGTTCACCCGTTGGCCAAAGGTGCGGCTCACGCAGTGGATACGCTTGGAAGAGCGTTTCCTTCGCAAGACACTGAACGACAACGAGTTGGGCGACGGCTACAATTTCAATTGGCGTGCCCGGTTCAGTGCCGCGCTGTTCATTCCGCTGACGAAAAAAGGGTTTGCACCGGGCGGCTGGCAGTTTGTGCTGAACGACGAACTGTTCGTCAATTTTGGCGACAAAATCGTGTACAACCATTTCGACCAAAACCGGCTGTTCGGCGGCTTGGTCTATCAGGCCACAGCCCATTCTCAGGTGCAGTTCGGGTACATGAATGTTTACCAGCAGCTGGCCGCAGGCAGCACGTTCAGAAACCTGCACACGGCCCGCATCTTCTATTTCCACAATTTCGACTTGCGGAAAAACTGATGCACAGGCCGCCCAAAAACGGGGCAGCCCGCCAGCTTCTTCGCTGGCGGGCTGCCCCGTTTTTGCCCGGAAATGCTTGCCTCACCCATTCAAGTAGCTGCCAATCCCAATCACTTCGGCAAACAACCCAGCGGCGGTCACTTCCGCGCCAGCACCGGGGCCGCGCACGACGAGCGGCCGGTCGCGGTAGCGTTCTGTGGTGAACACCACCATGTTGTCGCTGCCCGAAAGGAAGTAAAACGGGTGGTCTTGCTCGACGGCCACGAGCCGGATGTCGGCTTTGTTGCCCTCCAATTTTGCCACGAAGCGCAGGGCCTGACCTTCGTTTTCAGCGGCTTGTCGCAGCAGTTCGAAGTGGTGGTCGTGCTTTTCGAGTTCGTCAAAAAACGCCTCCACCGTGTGCGGCGCGAGGCAGGCCTCCGGCAAAATCGGCTCGATGTGGATGTCGCCCGTCTCCAACGGCAGGCCCGTTTCGCGGGCGAGGATGAGCAGTTTTCGGCGGATGTCCGCCCCGCTGAGGTCGTCGCGCGGGTCGGGTTCGGTGTAACCGAGGTCTTTGGCGCAGCGCACGATGTTCGTGAAACTCGTCCCGGCGCGGAACGAATTGAAGATGAAAGACAAAGTGCCCGACAACACGCCCTCGATTTTCAGGATGCGGTCGCCGGAGTGGATGAGGTCGCCCAAAGTGGAGATGATGGGCAGCCCTGCGCCGACGTTGGTCTCGTACCGCCAGAGCACGCCGCGTTTTTCGGCGATTTGTTTCAGGCGGCTGTATTGCAGGTGCGGCGAGGAGGCGGCCACTTTGTTCGGCGTGGAAATGCTGATGCTCGCGTCGAGGATTTGCTCGTAAAAACCCGCCACCTCCGCCGAGGCCGTGTTGTCGAGGAAAATCGCGTTCGGCAGGTTCAGTTTTTTCATGTGCTCCACGAAACGCGGCATGGTGAAGTGCTCCGCCGAATCGTGCAGCAGCCCCTGCCAATGGTCGAGGTCGAGGCCGTTTTCCGAAAAAATCATCTGACGGCTGTTCGCAAGGCCGACGACGCGGATTTCCAGTTTTCGTTTTTCGCGCAAAAACGCCGACTGCTCGCGGATTTGCCGCAACAGCGTGCTGCCAATCAGCCCCACGCCGACCATGAACAGGTGTAGTGTTTTCGTATCCGACAGGAAAAACGCCTCGTGGATGGCGTTCAGGGCTTTGGTCTCGTCGTGCGCCGGGATGACGATGGTGATGTTCAGTTCGCTCGAACCCTGCGCGATGGCCACGATGTTCACGCCGTTTTTGCCCAAAGCCTGAAACAACCGCCCCGCGATGCCGGGCCGGAACCGCATGTTTTCGCCGACGATGGCCACGACCGCCAAGTCGCGCTCGATTTTCAGCGGGTCAACCAGCCCGTCGCGCAGCTCGTGCGAAAACTCGGCCTCGACGGCCAGTTTCGCGGCCTCGGCTTGGCCGGGCGACACGGCAAATGTGATGCTCGATTCGCTCGACCCCTGCGTGATGATGACGACGTTCACGCCCGCCGTTGCCAACGCGCCGAACAGCCGCGCCGAGATGCCCGGCACCCCGAACAGCCCGCTGCCTTGCACCGTGAGCAGGCAAATTTGGCTGATGCTCGAAATGCCCTTGATGGGCGAATCGCTGGGTTTCAATTCGTTGCTGACCACCGTGCCGGGGAAACCGGGGTTGAACGTGTTTTTGATGACCAGCGGGATGCACTTCGCCAGCGCGGGCTGGATGGTGGGCGGGTAGATGACTTTTGCCCCGAAATGGCTCATTTCCATGGCCTCGCGGTAGGTCATGGTGGGCAGCGTGAACGCTTTTTTCACGCGCCGCGGGTCGGCGGTGAGTACCCCGTCCACGTCCGTCCAAATTTCGATGGCCGAGGCACCGAGTGCCGCGCCGAGGATGGCCGCCGTGTAATCCGAGCCGCCGCGCCCCAGCGTGGTCGTCAGCCCTTCGGTTGTGCTGCCGATGAAGCCCGTGACGGCCTGCACTTTCGGGTGGGCGGCGAAATGCTCGCGCAGGCGGCGGTTGGTCTCCGCAAAATCCACTTTCGCGCTGCCGAAATGCGCGTCCGTGCGGACGACGGTGCGCGCATCCAGAAACTCCGTCGGGATGCCGGCCTGCTGCATGGCATGGGCGATGATGAACGCCGCGTTGCGCTCCCCGAAGCTGGCGACAAAATCCAGTGTCCGGGCCGAAGCCTCGCGCACGAGCCGCACCCCGTGCAGGATGTCGTGCAGGGAGGCAAAGTTTTCGGCCATTTGCGCGGCCACTGCGGGGCGGTTTTCGGGCAGGAGCAGTTTTTCGACGGCCTCGTCGTGTCGTTTTTTCAGTTGCTCGAATGCTTGCAAATACGAGTCGTCGCCCCGGCTGGCGCGGGCGGCCAAGTCGAGCAGCGCGTCGGTGACTTTCGAGAACGCCGAAAACACGACCGCGAAATGCTCGCCGTCGCGGTAGTATCCTTTCAAAATTTCAATCAGCCCGGCAATGGCTTGGGGCGAGCCGACGGACGTGCCGCCGAATTTGAGAACCTTCATGTGATGTGGGTTTATTAGACTCTTTACAAAAGTCCCAGTTGAGATAACAATGGGAACGCGGATGACACAGATTCTGCCGATGAAAGCGGATTTTTTCAAAGAAAATCTGTGCAAATCCGCCGCATCTGTCCAATCCGCGTTCCCATTGGGCTACAACGGGCGTCTTTCGCAAGAAGTCCATTGAATTTTGGTCATGCGTTGAGTTGAGAAGGCCGATGACCACAGGCGGGTTTGTCCGAATTGGCCGCAAAAAACGGGCAAAATGGGCACAGGTTGGGTGCTGGGCCGCGTGAAATGTTCGGCCCGCCGCGATATGTGCGATTTTTTCCGAACATTACACCTCGAAAAATCGCCTCCCACGCCATGACTTTCAAAAGTGAAATCGAAACCTCCGTCGAAGTCGGGATTGACCTGTTCAGAGACCTGATTTTCGCCTCTTGGAAAGCCGCCACCGGCTGGACCAAAAAAGAATTCCCCGACCCGTTCGGCATAGCCACCAAAAAGTACATCGGCGGCATCATCGAACGCTACAACCTCGTGAAAGTGCTGGGCATGCGCGAACCCGTGCCGCTCAAAAGCCTGTACGTCCGCGCCAATATTTTGGAAAAAATCTCCGCCCGCGCGGGCCTGCGCCCAGAGGAACTGGCCGAGTTTTTTGATTTCGACCGACGCACGTTCGGCAAAAAATCCGAGACGGTGGACGGCGAAATCATCGTCAATCGCCTCCAAAAATTCATCGTGCTCGGCAAACCCGGCGCAGGCAAAACCACCTACCTGAAATTCCTGACGCTCAAAATGCTCGAACGGGGCAACGCAATCGAGCGGAGGCGGCTACCCATTTTTGTCACCCTGCGCGAATGGGCCGATGAAAAAAATCTACTCAACGAGTTCATTGTCAAGCAGTTCGATATCTGTGGGTTCGAGCAGGCGGACTTATTTGTGGAAAAAATGCTGCGCGACGGTGAGTGCCTTGTGCTGTTCGACGGCCTCGACGAGGTGAGCAGCGATGCCAACCAAGACGACATCATCCGGCAAATCCACGACTTCACGGACAAATACAGCGACAACCAATTCATCATCTCCTGCCGGGTGGCGGCCTACAACCATTGGTTCGAGCGGTTCACGGACGTGGAAATGGCCGATTTCAATGAGGCGCAGATGGAAACGTTCATCCGCAACTGGTTCCACGACGAGCCGAAGGTGGCCGATGAATGTTGGGCACGGCTGAAAAACAGCCCGCCGCTGCGCGAATTGGCCTCCGTGCCGCTGCTGCTGACGCTGCTTTGCCTCGAATATTCGGAGAGCAATGACTTCCCGCCCAACCGCGCCGAACTGTACGAACGCGCCATCCGTACCCTGCTCGAAAAATGGGACAGCAGCCGACGCATCCGCCGCCAAGAAGTTTATAAACAACTGACAATCAAGCGGAAAGAGTCCATGTTTGCTCGTATCGCGTTCGGTGCCTTCACCGAAAACGAGTATTTCATCCGGGAGCGGACGCTGGCCAAAATGATTGAAAAATACATTGAGAATTTGCCGGGGTTCAATCCCGCTGAACTCGAACCTGATAGCCACGCCGTGCTACGGGCGATTGCCGCACATCATGGCATTTTTGTGGAGCGAGCGAATGGTGTGTATTCCTTCGCGCACCTGACTTTTCAGGAGTATTTCACGGCACGATATATCGTTGATAATCAATGGAATGGCTCGTTGGAACGGTTGGTGGAGGAACATCTGAATGACCCAAGATGGAAAGAAGTTTTTTTACTGGTGGCGGGGATGCTGGATTGTGCGGATGAGTTGCTTTTGTTGATGCGGCGGAAGGCGAATGCAGTTTTGGAGGTGCCAGAGATTAATGAGTTGATGCGGATGTCAAGGTTTGTAACGAACCCAAAATCTGATTGGCTTTTAGAAGTCATGGCAAGGAATTACGGATTGTTTAGGATTTTAGATGCAAAAAAAGTAATTGGCATAAACTTAATTATCGCCATTGATGAAACCCGGGCACGATTACTTGATATTGAGCGAGGTGACCATTCAGACTTTTTCGTGGATGAGGACTTCATAGAATCCTATCGTAAATCAAAGAGATTGTCAAAAATCTTTATCTCCGACATTGAAGATTATTTATTTGTCAATCTATTGATTCTGAACTGTTTAGAAACTGGCTGTTACGTCACCACCCCAATCCGCCAAAAGCTCGTACACGAAATGTTCCTGCCCAAAGAGGACTTGGGGCTGGGCGGCGGGACAGTCGCCGGAAAGCCGTAGTCCTCCCACACAATCGCCGCCACCCATGCCGCATTTCTTCCTCTACAAACCCTTCGGGATGCTGAGCCAGTTCACGCCCGACCATCCGGGGCAGGCCACGCTCGCCGACCTTGATTTTGAGTTCCCGAAAGATGCGTATCCCGTCGGGCGGCTGGACGCGGACAGCGAGGGCCTACTGCTGCTGACTACCGATAAGTCCCTGAATTTCAAGTTGTTGAACCCCCAAAACCACGTCTCCAAAACCTACTGGGCGCAAGTGGAGGGCCTGCCAGCGGACGCGGACTTGGAAAAACTTCGGCGCGGGGTGGACATCCAAATCAACGGCAAAACCCATCGTACCCGGCCTGCCCAAGTGCGGCTTTTGTCAGAGGCCCCGGATTTGCCACCGCGCGAGCCGCCGGTGCGTTTCCGCAAGTCGGTGCCCGATTGCTGGCTTGAAATCTCGCTCATCGAAGGCAAAAACCGTCAAGTCCGCCGGATGTGCGCTGCGGCTGGGTTCCCGGTGTTGCGCTTGGTTCGGGTGGCGTTCGGCCAATGGCGGTTGGGCGAGGGCGCGTTGGCCGGGTTGCTGCCGGGCGAGGTGCGGGAGATGATGTAAGTTTTTGCGCTGCGGTCAAATACAAAAAGGGCGCAAACATCTGACAGACAGATGTTTGCGCCCTTTTTCAATCCTGTTGAAAGAAGATTACATCAGCAACCCCGCCAGTGTGGCCGAAAGATAGGAGGCCAACGTCCCGGCAATCAAAGCGCGGAAACCGAGTGCGGCAAGGTCAGCGCGGCGGTCGGGTTCGAGGGCGGAGATGCCGCCGATTTGGATGCCGACGGAGCCGAAATTGGCGAAGCCGCAGAGTGCGAAGCTGACGATGGCGAGGGTTTTGGGGTCAATCGTGGTGATGAGGTCTTTCAATTGGAGGTAGGCGACGAATTCGTTGGCGACCAATTTGGTGCCCATGAGTGCGCCTGCGGTGAAAATGTCTTGGCTCGGCACGCCCATCGCCCACGCAAACCCAGCGAAAAGCCCGCCGAGGATGGTGTTCAGGCTGAATTCAGGGTGGCCGGCCAAGCTGCCCGCCGCGCCGAGGACATAGTTGATGAGCGCGATGAGCGCGAGAAAACCGATGAGCATGGCCACCACGTTGAGGCCGACTTTGAGGCCGTCGGAGCAGCCCGCGCTGATGGCATCCACGAGGTTGGAGTGTTGCTTGCCGACTTTGAGTTTCACAGTGCCCTGTGTTTCAGGCTCCCCGGTTTCAGGGTGGATGATTTTTGAGATAGCCAATGCGCCGGGTGCGGCCATGATGCTGGCGGCGATGAGATATTCGGCGGGCACCCCGAACTTGATGTAGGTAGCCATCACGCCGCCGGCGATGCAGGCGAAACTGCCCGACATGGAGGCCATCAGCTCGGAGTTGGTCATGCCTTTGAGGTAGGGCTTAATCATGATTTGGGCTTCCACTTGCCCGACGAACGCGCTGGAAATATTGCTCAAAGCCTCCGCGCCGCTCACTTTCATGAAGTAGTTGAGGCCCTTGGCGAGTTTTTCCACAATCCACTGCATGATGCCGACGTGGTAAAAAATATTGACCAAGCAGGCCACGAAAATGATGGTCGGGATGATACGGACGAAGAAGATGAACGTGTCGTTGCCGAAGATGGGCGAGAGCTTGGCATCGTCGCCGAGGATGCCAAAGACGAACTTCGCGCCCTCGTCCGAGAAGCTGAGCACTTTGGTCACGGCACGGCCCAACCAACCAAAAATCGTTTGGCCGACGGGCGTTTTCAGGATGAAAACGGCCAAGCCCAGTTGGAGCAACAGCCCCATGCCGACGGTGCGGAAATTGATTTGTTTGCGATTGTTGGAAAGCAGGTAAGCGATGCCGAGGATGAGGACGATGCCGAGAAGACCAACCATGTTGTCGAGTGCTGGATGTGTTGAGTAATGAGTGTTTTCTGGCCCGCGAACCGCCGACACGCCAAGCCTTCGGGCCGCGAAAGGGGCCACAAAGTAAGCGAGTGCGCTGATTTGGAAAAACGGTGGCGATTACCTGAAGCCGTCGTCCTCCAACTCGTCGCCGAACGAATCCGAGGGTTTTTTGGCGGGCGGTTTTTGGCCCGGTGCGGCGGGCTGGTCGGCGGGCAGTTCGTCGTTGTAAATGTCCTCGTAGAATTCCTCGTCGGTGGCGGTGCTGTCGCGGTAGCTGGCGCAATTGATTTCGATGCCGAGGTCGCCGGGTGGCTGCGTGAAGTGGGCGTTCGGGTCGAAACCGCTGTTTTTGTCCTTTTCCAATTTGCCGAAAAACCCGGCCACGATAGGCCGTGCCATCCGTGCGCCTTGCCCGTCGTCGAGGGAGAGGAACCGCACCCAGCGGTCTTCGCCACCCACCCATGTGCCGACGACGAGCTTGGGCGTGACACCCATGAACCAACCATCGGAGTAGTCATTGGTGGTGCCTGTCTTGCCGCCGATTTCGGTTTTCAAGCTGCTGATTCCGGGCGCGCCTTTTACGTTGTATTTCAGCATTTCGAGCATGACGTAGTTGGCGTTCGGTGGGAGGGCGATGCGTTCCTCGCCCTGTGCCCGGTAAATGACCTTGCCGTTTTTGTCCTCAATTTTGAGGATGACGGTGGGCCGCGAGTACACGCCGTTGTTGGCAAAAGTGGCATAGGCGGCGGTCATCTCGAACACGCTCAAATCAGCGGCACCGAGGCAAATGGAGGGCTGTTTGGGCAGGCGGTACTCGCCGTCGGGCCGTTTGATGGTGCTGTCAATGCCCATGTTGTGGGCCAAGCCGCGCACGGGTTCGGTGTCGCCCATTTGTTTCATCAGGTAGGCGGAGACGGAGTTGACGGAGTTTTTCAGGGCTTCTTTGAGGGTGAGCAATCGGCCCGAATAATTGCCGGTGGAGTTTTTGGGTGTCCAGTCGGCGGAGGTTCGGAAGTTCTGGTAGTTTTTGGGGATGGTCACGGGCAGGTCGTAAACCGTGAAACAGGGGCTGATGCCCTGTTGCGCGATAGCAGTGGCGTACACGAGCGGCTTGAACGTGCTGCCCACTTGTCGGCTCGTGCGCGTGTGGTCGAACTGGAAATACTTGAAATTCGCGCCGCCGACCCACGCTTTCACTTGGCTGGTGCTTGGGTCAACGGCCAAAAAGCCCGTTTGCAGGAACATCCGGTGGTATTTCAGGCTATCGAGCGGCGACATGAAGGTGTCTTTTTCGAGCTTGCTGTTCCACGAAAAGACCTTCATCGGGACTTTGGTGTCGTATTGTTTTTTGACGGCGGCGTTCAGGTTGCGCCATTGTTTTTTGATTTCGAGCCAATCCGGGGAGGCCATGATGCGGCGGTAGGCAGCGGCCTGTTCGGGCGTGGCGAATTTCTTGGCGACCAAGCGGGTGATGGCCCCGGCCTTGCGCTCCTCGGCGAGCATCCGCTCGATATCCGCGTCGCGGAGCTCGATTTTGTATTCGTCCAGCACTTTTTCGGCCAAAGTGCCGAGGTATTTGGGCCGCAGGGCTTGGTAGCGGTCGCCTTCGCGGACGATTTGGAAAAGTTTGTCCTTGCGCTGCTGGATTTCCTCGTCGGTGGTTTCGCCGTCGCTGTCCTTGATTTTGTACGTCCACGGGTCGCGGCCTTTCCATACCTCGAAAAATCGCTTCTGGATTTTCCGCAAATGCTCCTGCACGGCCTCTTCGGCGTAGCGTTGATACACAGGGTCAATGGTCGTCGTGATGCGGAGGCCGTCTTTGTAGATGTTGTATTTCTCGCCGTCGGCCCGGCGGCATTCGGGCTGGTCGAGGATTTTGGCGAGGTCTTTTTTCAGTTCGGCGCATAGGTACGGGGCCTTGTCGTCGGTGAAGCTGACGCGCTTGAAGCGGCTCATGTCGAGCGGTTTCACTTTCAGGCGGTCGTATTGTTCCTCGCTCAAATAGCCGTTTCGCATCATTTGGTACATGACGACGGCGCGGCGTTTGATGCACTTTTCGGGGTAGCGGACGGGGTTGTAAAGCGAAGGGTTTTGGAGCATCCCGATGAGCATGGCGGCCTCTTCCACCGTGAGGTCGTTTTGGCTTTTGCCGAAGTAAATCTCCGCCGCCGCCCGGATGCCGTAGGCGTTGTTCACGAAGTTGAACTGGTTGAGGTACATGGCGATGATTTCCTCCTTCGTGTAGCTTTTTTCCAGCTTGACGGCGGTTATCCACTCGCGCAACTTCTTGTAAACCAATGTGATAAACTTCCTCGGCCCGCTCATACCCTCAAAGTTGCGGTCGGAATAAAGCATCTTGGCGAGCTGCTGCGTGATGGTGGAGCCACCGCCGCCGCTTTGGTCGGCCAGCAAAATCGTGCGGAAAATGACGCGCCCGACGGCCTGCGGGTCAATGCCACAGTGTTGCTTGAAACGCTCGTCCTCGGTGGCGATGAGTGCGTTGACGAGGTGCGGGCTGAGTTCCTCGAACGAGACGGGCACGCGGTTTTCGATGTAATACCGCCCCAGCAATTCGCCGTTGACGGCCAGTACCTCGCTGGCGAGCGCGGAGTGCGGGTCTTCCAACTCGCGGAACGAAGGGATGGCCGTGAAATTGATGAACAAAAACAGCGCGACCACGCCCGCCACGCCCCAATAGATGCCACGCCACGCCCATTTGATGAGGCTGGCGTACAAGGGCGCGCGCTTGACTTGCAGCTCGGCTTTGAGTTTGAGGAGACTTTGCGGCTCTGCCATGTTTTGCTGATGATTCGAGGATTTGTTTATTGGTTGCAACATTCTGACAACGAACGCTTTAGTGGGCGTTTCAAGCCATTTCGTATTCCATAAGTTTGGGGTTGTTTACTTGTTTTGAAGCAAACAAAACCTCTAAACCGACGATGTTGCCTTGCTCGTCATAATCAATGATGACACCTTTTTTTTCTTCGTCACTTTCGGCGATTGGCTTGTCGTTGAACAAAATGCGGAGGATGTCCAATTGGCTGTCGTATTTTACTTTCATGGCAGGTATTTTTCAATTTTAGAAGTTCGATAAAGTGTGATAACAAGGCTTGGGTCTTTGTCAATGTTGACAAAAATGCGAACCAAATAATCGCGGCCTTCCGGGAAACGCCGCACACCTTGAAACACCATTTTACCTTCGTCTTGCAAAAAGGATTGGTCGGGATAGTTGAGCACGTCTTCCGCTATTTCCAACGGAATTTGACGGTTCCGCATTTCCTCTTTGGCATGGTTTGAAAAGGCATGATTCATGGTTGTGTATCAGGTTTTTTTGTGTTTTTTTGACACCCAAGCCAGCCCAACCGCGCCCACCAACACCAACCCAATGGCGATGATTTCGGCTTGCGTCAGCACGATACCGAACACGTCGTGCCGTACGTTCACGCGGATTTTTTCGATGACAAAACGCTCTATCCCAATGAGAATCAAGTAGATGAACCAAATCATGCCGGGCGTTTTCAGTCTCTTGCGGAGCGACCATAGGATGCCGAAAATCACCAGCATCATCAAGGTTTCATAAAACGGCGTGGGGTACACGGCCTGCTCCAACTCAAACGCATAGCGGCCGCTGAAGCCCTCGATGCGGACGGCCTTCATTTCGTCAATCATCGTGTACGTTTGGCCGGGGCGTTCCAGTTCGGCGAGCACGGTGTGCGGGTATTTGTAGGCCCACATCCAATCGGGCAGCCACGACATCCAGCCCGGTTTCGGGGCAAGGTTGGCGATGCCCCAGTCGCCGTCGCCGCTCAGTTGGCACCCGATGCGGCCCACGCCGTAGCCTGCCGTGAGGGCCGGGGCCACCGCGTCGGCAGCATGGAGGAAGGGGATTTTTTTCGTCCATTGGAACCAGACCACTGCCACGAAACCCAAAATCAGGCCGCCGAAAAACGCCAGTCCGCCGCCGCTCGCAAGGCTCCCGATTGGGTCGGCGAGGAACGACTGCCAGTTGTCGAACAGGTCAAAAACCTTTGCGCCGACGATGCCGCCGACTGCCGCCCAAACGGTCATTTCGCTGATGCGGTCGTGCGGCCACACTTGCACCCAGCGTTCGGTCGGCACGTCTTTTTGCCGTTTCCGGGCTTCCCACCAAGTCAGTCCGCCCAACGCCACCGCGCCGAGGATGGCCGCAGGCCAGTGCATCTGTTTCGACAAAATGATGGCCGCCGGGTCGGGCCGGAACTGCTCAAAATTTGTGGCTGCCAGCCAGCCCTTGCCGCCCATGATGAGGCCGACGAGCGCGTTGGACAAAATCTCGCCGATGCTGGCCGGGCGGCCTTCCACGATTTTTTCGGGAATCGGGCTGAAAATGCCTTCGGCGGCTTTCCGCTTCAATTCGGCATAATAGACCAGCGCACTGGTCAAAAACGCGATGGCGAGGAAAAAACCGAAGGTCTTGAACACCGAAAAGCCGTTGTCGTAGGCCGTGCCGATGAGGTCGTGGAAGAGATAGGACAGGTCTGGATACATTTTGTTAGTCTGTTAGTCGGTTGGTCTGTTAGCCGGTTGGTCTTTTTAATTCGAGTTGTTGCCCCCCAGCCCCCTAAAGGGGGGGTATGGCCCTCGTAATCTGGAGATTTTGCCACCAACACCAATCGAAGT
>JBKBIC010000036.1:0-29067 GCA_046299435.1 Saprospiraceae bacterium | reverse complement strand
GCATCGGCGAGCACCACGTCCCATTCGCCGCCGTCGCCGATGGAGGACTGCTGTAAAATGGGCGTTCCGACGGCGGTCTTGCCGTCAATGCCGAGGAAAAAGCCCGATTTGCGGTTCTGGATTTTGAAGAATTTGTCGGTCGGCAACTGGGCCGCGAGGCCAAATGCGGACACGAACGCGAGACAGAGGAGGATTGCCTTTTTCATCGTTGGATTGTGGTTTGGATGATGGACGTTTGTGTTGGTTGACAGGACAAAAGTCCAGCCCCCAAAAGCCTCCAAAAACCACAGGAATTGGTGGGATGCCACCGCCCCTTTTTTCGGAAAAACAATGCCCTCGCGCCAAACAAAACGGGGTCGGCGAAAGGCCGACCCCGTCGAAAACCAACGTGAAACGAACGTCAAATTTCGCCTTTGAGCGATTTGGCGACTACCTCCGATTTCGAGTTGACTTGCAATTTGGTGTAGATGTTTTTGACGTGGTAGCAGACGGTGTTGACCGACATCATCAGCTGGTCGGCAATCAATTTGTAGCTCATGCCGTCCACGAGGCACTGCACGATTTGGGTTTCGCGGGGCGTGAGCTCCTCGCGGTTTTTGCGTTCGGGCTTGAAATAGGCGATGACCTTGCGGGCGATGCTCGGCGACATCGCGCCCTCGCCCCGGCGCACTTGCAGGATACCTTCTTTGATTTTTGGCAGGCTCGTGCTTTTGAGCAAATAGCCCGTCGCCCCGGCGCATAGGGCTTTGAAAATATGGTCCGAATCGTCGTGGACGGTGAACATGACGACCTCCGCAGCCGGGTACAGGCTTTTCAGGTGGCGGATGGCTTCCAGCCCGGTCATGCCCGGCAGGCTGATGTCTTGCAAAACCACGTCGGGGCGCGGCAACGAGGGTGCCTGTTCGAGGTATTCCTCGACAGAGCCGGCCAAGCCCGTGAGTTCAAGTTCCTTGTCCTCGCGGATGAAATCAGCCACGAACTTGCGGATGTATGGGTCGTCTTCGATGTAGGCTACTTTGACCATCTGTGGCGGGAATTTGTGGCAAAGTACGGTCGCCCGGCAAAAGCCGCGAGCCACAGGAATATGTGAGAGGGTGAGAGGGTGAGACGGTGAGAGGGTGAGACGGTGAGAGGGTGAGAGGGTGAGACGGTGAGAGGGTGAGACGGTGAGTTTGCACAGTTCTCACCCATCCCTCACCAATATCCCTAAGTCGCGCCAAGCGTCCCAGTCTTTGGCCCACAGGAAATTGAGCCGCCCGACGGTGGCCGCGTTGGGCCGCAAATCGCGCAAGCCGTCCAATGGGCTGAAAACGCCCGGTTTGAGGCGGGGCAGGCTGCTGTTTTCGGGATGTGGCGCGTAGCCGACCCATGTTTTTTTGCCGACGAAAACAGGTAGCCAGTTTTTCAAAAGCAGGCTTCTTTTTGCCGAAAACACGGCCCAGATGGGCAATGTCGGCACCAAAGCGAGGCAAACGAGCAGGTCGAGCACGCGCTTGTTGCGGCGTTGGCCGGGCTGCGCGAGGTTGTATTTTATCTCGATGGTGTAGAGCTCGCCCGGCTCGTCCTTGCTGCTGCTGCCGATGATGCTGAGGCTTTCTTCGGGCACGATTTTGAACTGCACCGCCGGGCCGAGGCGCGTCATCCACGCCAAAATTTCGCGGGCGGGCACGTCGCGGGAGCAAAAAATGATTTCGTCAATCCGGTAAATCCGCACCACTTCGTCGAGTTGGGCAAGGTGGCTGAGGGCGGTTTTCGGGGCAGTTTCCGGGCCGTCGGGGCTGACCGTGCCAATCAAATTTTTTCGCACATCGGCCTGCGCTAACAGCCCAGCCACGCGCTGACTTTCGGCCTCCGAGCCGACGATGACCAAGTTTTTCACGCGCTCGCGCCCGATGCGGAAGTTGCGGAATTCGCGGAAATGCAGCACCGCTCGCAGCCCCACCGTCGCCATCCCGGCCCATGCCGCGCCGAGCAAAATCAGTGCCCGCGACGGCCGAAATTCGAGGTCGAGGAAGCCATAGACAGCAGCCAAAAGCAGCGTGCCGAAGCCCAGCCCGCGCAGCAATCGGCGCAGGTCGTAGCGGCTGTCGTAGCCGCCGTTGAGCCAGATGGAGAGCAGCCAGATGAGGGCGTACAGCGGGAAATTGACCCACAAATCGGCGCGTTGGTAATAGTTCGGGTCGTGGTGGTAATAGTTTGCCCAGAAGTTTTTGAGGAAAAAAAGCCCGGCCAAGATGAGCGCGGCATCGAGCGCGGGCAGCCAGATTTTCGCCCAAAAATTCCGCGCCAGCGTAAGGCCGGCCCGCAGCCAAATGGCTGCCCGGAGCATCAAAATAAACAGCCGCGCCGACCGCCCGGTGAAGTGTTTTTCCACGAAAATTATCATGGCCTGATAGAACACGCGGACGTAGTTGAGGCTGCCTTTTTTGGTGCTTTCTCCCTTGTAATGAATGATTTGCGTCTCTGGAAAATAGTAATTTTTAAAGCCCGCCCGCGCGATGCGGTACGATAGGTCAATGTCCTCGCCGTACATAAAAAACGCCTCGTCGAGCAGGCCGGATTTGTCCAACGCCGCGCGGCGCATGAACATGAAACAGCCCGCCAGCACATCCACTTCGGCGGTCGCATCGTCGGGCAAATGGCCGAGATAGTAGCCATTGAAGCGGCGGCTTTTCGGGAACATGGCCGCCAGCCCGAAGGTCTTGCAAAACGCCACCCAGGGGCTGGGGAAACCGCGTTTGCTTTCGGGCAGGAATTTGCCGCTGCCGTCAATCAGTTTCACGCCCAGCGCGCCGGCCTCCGGGTGCGCGTCCATGAAGGCGAGGCATTGCTCGAAAGTGTCCTCTTCGACGAGCGTGTCGGGGTTCAAAAGCAGCACAAACTCGCCCGTGCTTTGCCGGATGGCTTGGTTGTTGGCGACCGCGAAGCCGGGGTTGTCGCGGTTGGCGATAAGCCGCACTTCGGGGAATTTTTCGCGCACCATGCGGACGGAATCGTCCACCGAGTTGTTGTCCACGACCCACACCTCGCCCTCGATGCGGCGCATGGCCTTCCGCACGGAGTGCAACGCCTGCTCCAAAAAATGGCGGACGTTGTAATTGACGATGACGACGGAGAGTTTCAGACGGTGAGAGGGCGCGAAAGTGAGATAGTAAGGTTTTTCGAACGGGTGGGCGGGCAAAGGTGCGGCGAAGGCGCGTCAAATATTAGTTGCCCAACTCCCCTGTTTCGGTCAAAATCAAGTTGTAAAGCGACTCGCTGATGCGAAAACGAGCGACAGTGCGCAACTCATCCATGAGTGGTTTGACCGCAGTGATTAAACCCAGTCGCTTTGCATCACGCAGGACACCGAGTATGCCTATCACTTTAAGTCCTTGATTTTCAGCGACTTTACGGCCCAAAGCCTCATCCATTATCAAATAGTCAGCGGCCAATTCTTTGGCAAGGGCGATAGCTTGCGATTCTCCGGCATCCAACATGAATTTTTGGAGCGAGTCGGCGAAGGCACTGTTTTTGACCGCTGCCACTTCAATCCATTTGGCGGTTTTGATTTCGGTCAAATCAACACCGCGTTTTTCCAGTTCCAGCAGTTCTTGCATCACAATCGTTGGCAGGACAATCCGACCAAAAACTTGGTGGAGCAGTTCGAGTTGGCCGATTTTGAACAAGTTGCTGATGGCCGATGTGTCGCTGACGATGACCATTTTAGGAATGCAGGATTTGCAAGTTTTTCAAATCGGAGAGGTATTCATCCACGTCATAATGGACGGCAATGCCGCGTTCGTCGAGCAATTCTTGGAATTGCCACACATCCAACCCGGCCAGTTTACGAGCCAATCCGAACGAAGCCTTGCGGTTGGCGAACAACCAAAGTGCAATTTCTGCCCGAAATTCGGCTTCGGTGATTTGCATCTGCGCGAGCATTTCGTCTGTTATAGCGACCATAATGAATTGATTTTCACACAAAAGTAACGATTGCACAGCAACAGCAAAATCGTCACCCCCACCGCCGCAGCACATCCCGCACCTGCCCGACATACCCGCCGCCGAACAGGTTGGCGTGTACCAGCAAATAGTACAGTTGGTAAAGTTCGACGCGCCGCTCGAAGCCCGGTTCGAGTGGCCACGCGGCTTCGTAAGCCTCGTAAAACGCCGCATCGAAACCGCCGAACAGCCGTGACATCGCCAAGTCCATTTCGCGGTGCGCGAACGACGCGGCTGGGTCAATCAGCACGGGCTGGCCGTCGGCGCGGCACAGGAAATTGCCCGACCACAAATCGCCATGCGTCAGCGCGGGCGATTCTTCGGGGCAGATGATGCCGATTTTGCGGCAGACGTTTTCCAAAAGCCGGGCATCGTCGGCGGTCATTTTGCCCGTGTCCATCGCCAGAATCATCTGCGGGAGGAGGCGTTCGTTGGCGTAGAATGCTTCCCAGTCGTCGTGGCGCGTGTTCGTTTGCGGCAGCGAGCCGATGAAATTCGGGTGGCTGAAACCGAACCAATCTGATGTATTTCCGTGCAAATTGGCGAGCGCGGTGCCGAAATTTTCCCAAAACAGGCGGTTTCGATAGCCCGGCTGCACGAAATCCATGAGCAAAAAAGCCCCCGTGCCCGCCACGCCCTGCGCCCACACCTTCGGCACGGCAATCACTTGCGAAGCCCCCAGCAACACGAGGCCGAGATGCTCGGCGCGGAGCATCTCGCCAGCCTGCGGCGCGTCGTTTGTTTTCAGGAAAAACTGCCGCCCATCGGCCAGCGAAATCTGGAACGCCCGGTTGATGTCGCCCCCGGCCACCGGGCGGACGGCGGCGATTTTGGCTTGCAGGATTTGTTCAAAGTGCGAAACCAGCGGCGGGGCGAGCATCAGGCAGGAAATTTTTGAGGGCGAAAAATACGGCGCGGGCGCGGGCGCGTACCTTTGGGCGCGTTCAAAACCACGACACAACAATGAAACACGAGCCGTTCAGCCTGAAAGTCAACGACTTGCACGAATTTTCCGCCCAGCCCGAAGATGCCCTCGCGCTCGACCTCATCCCGACGGGCGACGGCAGTTTCCACGTTTTGAAAGACGGCCAAGCCCACCACGCCGAGCTTGTGTCGGTGGATTACGCCACGCGGACGTACCGTTTCCGCATCGCGGGCAATATTTACGAGGTGAAAATTTCTGACCACTACGAGCGTCTGGTCAAGCAACTCGGCCTCACCGTCGGTGGTACGCAAAAAATGAACACCGTGAAAGCCCCCATGCCCGGCCTCGTGCTGAACATCCTCGTCGAGCCGGGGCAGGCCGTGCAAAAAGGCGACGCGCTGCTCATCCTCGAAGCCATGAAAATGGAAAACGTGCTGAAGGCCACCGCCGACGCGACCGTCAAATCCGTCAAAGTGCAAAAAGGCGCGGCTGTGGACAAAGGCCAACTCCTCCTCGAAATGGAGTAAGGCCGCCCCTTTTTTCGGTTTGCGCCCCATCTATCCGCTCGTGCAACCTCGTGCGCGCAGCTTTTGTCCTTGCCTCCGCGTCCGTTTTCGGACACGCGCTGTAATTTGCGCCCACGCAACAGTTTTGAGTGTCGGGTTTCAAGTTTCGAGTTTTACTCGACACCCAAAACTCGAAACTCAAAACCCAAAACTCGAAACTCAAAACTTGACGGACGCTTCCATCCTCATCGTTGACGACAACCCCGGCGTGCTCAGCGCAGGCAAGCTCCTGCTCAAACGCCACTTTGCCGAGGTCGAAATCACCCGCGAACCCGAACAAATCCCCGCGCTTTTCAAAAGCCGCCGATTCGACGTGGTGCTGCTCGACATGAATTTCACGCGCAGCATCAAAAACACCGGAGCCGAAGGTTTCCATTGGCTCGACCGCATCTTGGAGATTGACCCGCAGGCCGTCGTCATCCTCATCACGGCCTACGGCGACGTGGAAATCGCCGTGCGGGCCATCAAAAGCGGGGCCGCCGATTTCGTCCTCAAACCCTGGGACAACGACAAACTGCTCGCCACCATCCACGCCGCGCTCCGCCTCAAAACCGCCCAAGACGAAGCCAACGACCTGAAAACCAAGCAAGTAGGCAAAAACCTCGCCTCCGCGCACGACCTCCCGCAAATCATCGGCACCAGCCCGGCCATGCAAAAAGTGTTCGAAACCATCGAGCGCGTGGCCAGCACGGATGCCAACGTCCTGCTGCTCGGCGAAAACGGCACGGGCAAAGACCTCATCGCCGCCGCCCTCCACGCCCGCTCGCCGAGGGCCAAAGAAAACTTCGTGAAAGTTGACCTCGGTGCCCTGACCGAGACGCTGTTCGAGAGCGAACTTTTCGGCCACGTCAAAGGCGCATTCACCGATGCCCGCGACGACCGGCCCGGCCGCTTCGAGGCCGCCAACGGCGGCACTATTTTCCTCGACGAAATCGGCAACCTCACGCTCGGCCTGCAAGCCAAGATGCTTACCGTGCTGCAAAACCGCACCGTCACCCGTGTCGGCTCCAACCGTGTGCGCCCGGTGGACGTGCGCGTCATCGCCGCCACCAACATGAGCCTCTACGAGATGGTGAAAAACCGCCAGTTCCGGCAGGATTTGCTCTACCGCATCAACACCATCGAAATCCAGCTGCCGCCCCTGCGCGAGCGCACCGACGACATCGAGCCGCTGGCCGCGCACTTCCTCGCCCAATTCGCCAAAAAATACAACCGCCCCATCCGGGGCCTGAGCGCGGCACTTTTGAAGGAAATGCACCGCTACCCCTGGCCCGGCAACGTCCGCGAGCTGCAACACGCCATCGAACGCGCCGTCATCATGGCCCAAGCCGACACCCTCCGCCCGGAGGATTTTTTCTTCCAACAACGCGACGGCGCACTGGCCGACGGCCTGCCGCTCGGTGCCCAGATGAACTTGGAGGACATGGAGAAAGCCCTGATTGTCAAGGCAATGGAGAAATATCACGGCAACATCACCGAAGCCGCCCGCGAGCTCGGCCTCACGCGGGCATCGCTGTACCGGCGGCTCGAAAAGTTCGGGATTTGAGCACCCGGCCCGATTCCGCACACACAACTTTTTACAATCATTTCTTTTTCAGTCAATCACTTGCGCCATACTTTCGAGCCGTCGCCTGTGCGCGACATAAAACCTTATTTTTCATCAAAACCCGATATGCTTTATGGCGCAACTACCCAACTCTATCCAACGAGTCATTGACGAAGGCTACTCGTTCCAAATGGGCGAATACCTCAGCCGGGGCTGGCAAATCCTCCAAAAAAACATGGGCAATTTTGTGGCCTTTGTGCTCGTGTACCTGCTCATCCAAGTGCTGTTCGCCTTCATCCCCATCATCGGGACAATCGCGGGCATCATCATCAACCCCGCGCTCGCCGTTGGCCCTTTCATCGTGGCAGACAAGCTGGGCCACGACCGCCCCGCCACGTTCAACGATTTTTTCAAAGGCATGGACAAGTTCGGCAACCTGCTGCTGACTTATATCGTGCAAGCGTTGGTCATCGTCGGAGCCTGCATCCCGGGCATCGTCCTGTTGTTCATGGGCGGCATTTCCATGATGTCTGCCGGGGGTTTGGAAAACGTAGGCTCCATGTTTTGGATAGGGATACTGCTGACGTTGATACCCGCCGTGTATCTGGGCGTGTCCTATTCGCTCTCCAACCAGTTCGTGTGGTTCTACGACCTCGGCGCCTGGGAAGCCATGGAAGCCAGCCGCAAAGTCGTCGGCAAGAACTGGATATCCTTTTTGGGCTTCTTCATCGTGCTCGGCCTCATCGCACTTGCTGGCCTCATCGCGCTGGGCATCGGTTTGCTGTTTGCCATTCCGGTCATCTGGTGCTCGATTTACGCCACCTTCGCAGCCATCACTGGCCGCGACCGGGGCGATGACGACGGACAGCCCGACCTCGCCGACCACTTGATTATCAAATGATTGCAACACAGCTACGGTGAATCAGAACGCCGGGGCAACTGCTTGTTGCTCCGGCGTTCTGGCTGTATTCTAACCTATTGCCTACTTTTAGCAAAGGTTTGCCCCTCCTTTTGAAAAACATATTTAGTTTTGGAACTTACCCATTAACAACTTGTCAATATGAATAACAATTCGTACCTTGATTTTGTCTCCGACAAGCACCTGATAGATTGCATAGCCCTTCTTCACAAGGCGTATGTGAAGGCTAAGTCCGACATCACAACACGCAAGTTCTACGCGAATAAAGTAGACACTTTCAAGATGATTTTTGATGCAAAATTCAATGCCATGGAGGGAGAAGACCTTATCAAGATGGAGATTCTACGTCAAATAGACAAGTCGGTGAACAACTCTATTGGAACTTTCCACGAACAGGTATTAGGCGGCATACCGGGCTATGAGACGGGTAATTTGAGCGGCTACGATATCAAGGCAAGTGACAACACCCTGTTTGCAGATATTAAAAACAAGCACAACACTATGAACAGTAGTTCTGCTGAGGCTTTGTTTCAGAAATTAAAACGGTTCGCAGACGACCATAAGAAGGCTAAGTGCTACTGGGTGCAGGTTCTGGCTAAGGATAGTTTTTGCGAGGAGTGGACTGGCGAGATAAATGGGAAGGAGTACAGGCATTCGCGGGTATACAAGATTTCAGGGGACAAGTTTTATGCCTTGATTACCGGACAAAATGATGCCCTCTTCCAGTTGTACAAAGCATTGCCCCGCGCAATTGATGACTATCTGAAATCCAACAACCAACAGGTCGCCGACGAAGGCTCAGTCGCACAAGAAATCGCCGCACAGTCTCGAAAATCCAAGCGCAGCATAATTGATCAAATAACCTTTGAAAACTATAGTTACTACACCGGTTTTGGCAAACTATAGTATCTATTCAGGAAACGGACTATAGCATAACCTACCTCTTCGCCCAAATTGACAGGTACTGCGTTCCCAATTTGCTTGTATTGCTGTGCGATGGACCCCTCGAACATCCAATCATCAGGGAAGGTCTGGATACGGGCGTACTCCCGAACAGTGAAGGGGCGCGTCTCTTCTGGGTGGCAACGTTCGGTCTGTTTTTGGGCAGGGCTGCAAGTAAGCGTTAGACAGGGCTCGTCCCAGCCGATTCGCCGTGCGATACCCGTTTTCCCCCCACTCAAATGAAAACTTCCGCCCATGAACTTTTTTTGAACATCCAGCGGTAAGTTTCGCCAGTAACCCTTGGGGGGAACCATATCTAAAACCTCGGCCTTGCTCTTAGGATATTTTGCGCCCGCTGAGGCAGGCACATCACTATCGTACAGAACACCAGTTTTTAGAGCATCTGCCAACGTGTATATCTTCTTATGGGGTTTCGGATATTCAAAAGGCAGATTGATATCCTTTCGGATGCCCACCAAGATCAAGCGTTCTCGTTTTTGAGGGACCCGATAATCAATAGCCCGTAATACTTGTACAGGAACCACCCGATAGCCTATCTCGTCCAAGACGGATAGCATTCCTTGCAAAGTTCGGCCTTTGTCATGATTAAGCAGCCCACGCACGTTTTCACCGAGGCAAATCGGAGGAGACACCTCTTGTACAACCCGAGCAAACTCATAAAACAAAGTGCCGCGAGCATCAGAGAAACCCAGTTTTTTGCCCGCATAGCTGAAAGCCTGGCAAGGGAACCCGCCTGCAACCAAGTCCACCTTTCCCCGGTATGCTGAAAAATCCATGCCCCGAATATCGCCCTCCAACACATTCCAATCTGGACGGTTTTTACGCAGTGTCGCACAAGCCCATTTATCAATCTCGTTGAGCGCGGCGCATTTCAAGCCTGCTTTTTCCAAACCCACCGCCAGCCCACCAGCTCCGGCGAAGAGTTCGATTACGCGGTACTCTTGCAAAGGAGATACATAGTTTGAGACGGAGTCCGTCGGTTCTCGAAAAAAATCGTGGAACAGGGTCAACACCTCACTCTTCCGATAGACTCTGTAATTACTTATTGGCTCGCGTACCGCCGTCAACTTGCCGTCCCTATCCCAGCGGCGCAAAGTCTCTTTGCTTTTTCCAATTAACTCGGATGCCTCAGAGAGTGTGAGCAAGTCTTTCATAACCATGTTATTTAACCTTACACAAGGGGTACAAATTTATGACAATGAGAAGGTTACTTGATTCTGAGATTGCCTAATTTTTTTACTTTACTCCACCGAAGACGAATCGTCCTCATCTGCTCCTCAAACACGCCCCGCTTTGTAAACTTTCAACACACAAACACAGTTTTTCGAGCTCCGACGAGATTCGGACTCGTTCAGGTATTTTACCTTTTCAACCGTATCTATCTACAAGGAAATCACTTCGGCCAGAAGTCTGTTAGCGTCCTGATTCGGGGCAGTCAACACCCACGAACCACAAAGTTTTCAAATGAGATTTTCAGCCCCGCTCACCCGAAGAGCCACTCGGCAGCTTTCGGGAATTCGCGGCCCCAGCGGGCCTCGTTGTGCTGGCCTTGCGGGTCCACTTCCAGCCGGAATTGCAGTTTCGAGGCGGGCAGCCCGCGCCGCTCCATTGTTTCCTTGAATTTTTGGGCGTTTGCGACCATGTTCGCGCCCTCTTGCTCGCCCGCGTAGAGGTAGATTTTCGTAAGGGTCAGCCGGTCAACGGGCAGCGGGCTGTTCAGGATTTCGTGGGACACCCACAGCGACGGCGAAAAAATCATGAACTTGGAATAGACCTCCGGGAAAAGCAGCCCAGCGAAGATGCTGATGAGGCCGCCCATGCTGCTGCCGCCCACGCCCGTGTGCTCGCGGCCGGGCAAGGTGCGGTAGTTTTTGTCAATGTACGGCTTGAGGGTCTCGGCCAAAAAACGGGCGTACTCGCGGCCAAAGCCCGGCCCCCATTTCAGGTGCCCGTACGGCAGGAACTCCTTGATGCGCTCCTTGCCGCCATGGTCAATGGCCACGACGATGAAATCGCCTTTGCCGCGTTGGGCCAGCGCGGCCAGTTGCTTGTCCACGCCCCAAGTGCCGAACGGCGCACCTTCCTCGAACAAGTTTTGGCCGTCCTGCAAGTACAAAACCGGGTAACGCTTGTCGCCCGAAGTGGCGTAATTGTGCGGCAACAAAATGGAGATGCGGCGGCGGCGGCTCAGCTGCGGCACTTTGAACCGCTGCGACACGATTTGGATGTCGGGGTAAAACGCCGGGTCGTACCAACCTTCGTGCGCCTTCCAATTGGGCACTGTGTCCTCGATTTTCCCTTTTTTGGCCAGCACGCGGCGGTTGCTGCGCGGCAGCCCGTCGGAGGCCAGTTCTTCGCTTTCCCAGCCGCCTTTGACGTATTTGTACTCGATGGTATCGCCCGTTTGGGGCGGCGCGGCGAACGCATAACGGTAGCGGCCTTCGCCCACTTTGTCCATACGGAACTGCTCGTCGTGGGTTTTCCAGCCATTGAAATTGCCAGCCATGAAGACCGGGCGGGCATCATCGTTCGGCGTGAAAAGTTCGAATGTCAACGTCATGGGTTTCAAAAAATCAGCGGAGCGGCCGGCGGCCTTGTTTGATCTTGTGCGCGGTGTCGGGGCGCGCGCGTGCCCAATTTTTTTCGTGGAAAAGCAAGACAAAGGTGGCACGGTTTGGTTCAGGGCGGCGCACCCGCTGCCGGAAAAAATATGGCACACACCTGACAATTCAGGTTTTCGCCGCAAGGCAAAAATCTTGCCCGGATTGGGCAGATGCCAGATTTGAGATTTCAGATTAGAGATTCCAGATTTCAGATGCCAGATTTCAGATGCCAGATTTCAGATGCCAGATTTCAGATGCCAGATTTCAGATTTCAGATGCCAGATGAACAGCGTAGAATCTTGTTCATCTGGCATCTGAAATCTGGCATCTGAAATCTGAAATCTCTAATCTCAATTGCGCACCAAGCGTCCCGCAACGGTCTGCGCCTCGTCGCGGATTTGCCAGAAATACACGCCTTCGGGCAGCTGCTGGGTCGGGATTTCGAGCAGCTGGCGCGGTTGCGCCGCGAAGTTTTGGCCGAAAACCTGCCGCCCGGCTGCGTCGAAAATGCGGAGTTGGGCTTTGCCCGAAAAATTTTTCAAGTCAAAAATCGCCCGCTCGCCAGCCGGGTTCGGGAAGGCCTGCGCGGAGGCCGAGGGCTTGCCGGGCACGTCGGGGGCATTGAGCGAAGTGGCCATTTGCACCGCTGCCAGCGCGTTGATGCGCCCGCGCCCGTAGGCATTGTTGGGCACGGCAGCTGCGCCGCCGCAGGCGGTCGGGTCGAATTTTTCGACGGCCGTGGATTCGATGATGTCTTCGATAACATCCACATTGCCAGCGAGTTGCGGCGCAGCGGAGAGGACGAGCGCGACCAATCCCGCGACGTGCGGCCCGGCCATGCTCGTGCCCCAAAAATTCGCGTAGTCGCCGCCGCGCACACAGCTGCGGACGTTCGCGCCGGGCGCGGAGACGTTGGGTTTGATGCGGTTGCTGCCGTCAATATCAATCGGCCCGCGACTGCTGAAACCCGTGATTTCGTCGGCCTCATCGGTCGCGCCCACGCTAAAACTTTCCTCGAAATAGGCGGGTGCCCAGCGCGTCGTGAAGCATTGGCCGCCCTGCGCGAAGTTGCCGTTGGAGACCACGACCACCACGCCCGATGCCCGCAGGTTGACGATGGCCGTGCGGATGAGGTTGTTGACGGTCGTGTCCACGCAGCCCTCCTCTTCGGAGCAGTACCACGAGTTGTTGATGACGTGCGGGGCGCGGCTCACGTCGGGGTTTTGGCCGTTGAGGTCGGTCGGCGCGAGGAACCATTCGATGCACTCGATGTAGCTCGATGGCTTGCCCCAGCCGCGCTCCATGTTGCGGCAGCCGACCCATTTTGCGCCGGGGGCCACGCCGATTTGGTTGCCTTGGCCGTCATCGCCGGTCATCGTGCCCATGGTGTGGGTGCCGTGATTGTTGTCGTCGCAGGGTTGTTTGCTGTCGAAGCCGCAGGGGTTGTTGTTGTCGCCGTTGAGCGGGCTGGCCTCGTGGATGGCATCGTGCCAGTTGTAGTTGTGGTCGGAGGTGTCGGTCGGTGCGTGGTAGCCGCGATATTGGGTTTTTATGGCCGGGTGGCCCCACTCATAGCCCGTGTCCGCGCCGCCGACGGTGATGCCCTGCCCGGTGTAACCGAGTGCCCAGACGGCCGGTGCATTTATCATGTTGATGCCCCACTCGATGGCCCCGCGATTTTGGGCCTCAGATGCGGGGTCGGCAGTCGCCACCGGGCCTGAAAAATGCACTTCCGGGTCGAGCGCGAGGCGTTTGACCTCCGGCAGCGCGGCCACTGTTTGCGCCAGCGCGAGGTCGCCGCCCTGCACGGCAATGGCGTTCACGAGGTAAAGGCTGTTGAAGAACGCGCCGTACTGCCGCAAAACCTGCGTCACGTTGGCCTGCGAGCGCGAAGCCACCGCCTGCAAACGCTCGAAAACATACTGCGCCTTGGTGGTTTTGCCCACCAAGTTTTTGGCTCCGCTGATGTCGGCCTGCTCGGCCATGACGATGAAGAAATCGGTTCGCTCGCCAGTTTGCAGCTTGGCGCGGAGTTCGGGCGAGACTTTGTTTTTCCAGAAATCGGGGGTTTGCGCGAGGGCTTTTTGGCAAAAAAAGACGGTCGCCAAGCCCACGGCGACCAAAGACAAACGGCTGATTTTCATGCTTTCGAGTTTAAAAAAACGAAAAAAGTAAATGGTGATGAGCGGAGGATGGGGTCAATAGCCCAAGCCCAGCCCGGCTTTTTCGAGGTGCCGACGGGCATCCAGATGGCAGGGGCAGTGCTGCTGCGGCTGTCGGTTGGTTTCGGGCACTTCAAATTCGTACACGAGCACGTCCACCGAGTAATCGTCGTTGAACGGCAGGGCCGCGAGCGATTTCGGCAGGCGGTTCACGCCTTGGCTGGCCCATGCTTTGGCCGCGTCCTTCGAGATTCGCCCCTGCTGGCTGCTGTAATTTTGCCGCGTGACGAGCACCACGAACACCCGCAGGTGGGCCTTGCGCGGGAAAACGAGGCTTTTGAAATAGCGCATCGAAAAGGCAAAGTTTTCGGCGGGCGGGAGCTCCTGCCAGCGCGATTTGCCGTCCCAGTAAATGCTGCCATCTTCTTGATACTGTTCGAGTTGCGTCACCACCGCAAAGCCTTCGGGCACGGACATGAACTGGGCTTGGTAGCCTTTTTGATTAAAAATGTCGCGGATTTTTTTGCCCAAATCGCCGAGCGTGGCGCAGCCCGCGAACGACGCGGGCGAAAGGCTGGCCGATTGGTAACATTGCGGCGGTGGGAAGGGGAACGCGGCACGTTGGAAATTGTCCCACGAGGGGTCGTGCTCCCATTGCAAGCCGCTGATTTTCAGCGACTTTTCGGCTTTTTCGTAACCTTCGACGATGGCCGTTTGGCGGCTGGATGGCACGGCCAAGATGCCCTCGCCCCGCAGTTCTGACAGCAGTTTGCCGAGCGGGACGTTCTTCATGCCCAATACGAAACCCATGAACACATCGGCCTCGCGCTCCTCGATGTCGCGGCGGTCGGCGGTCAGTTGGTGGAGGTTGGCGTGGTGGCCGATTTCGTGGGCGACGCTGGCGTAGGCCAGTGTTGGCGTGGTTTTTTCCAAAAAATCTTGGCTCCAAAGCAGGCAGCGTTTCGGGCCGTCCACGACGGCGGAGACGTTTTCGACATTGGCCTGCACGACCGTGAAATTTTGCTCCAAATCGCCGCCCAAGCGCAGCACATCGGCCACCAAATCATCCATGACCCGCACTTTGGTCGTGAACGAGTAGAGTTCCTCCTCTTGGCCGAGGCTGTGGAAAATGCAGCGGTTGGCGAGGTTGAGTTCGAGCAATTCCTGCGCGGGGGCGACGAGCGGCAGGCCGAGCAAAAGCAAGATTTGGAAAAAGGAGCGGGCGCGCATCGGGCTGGGTTTTTGATTGCCCACAAAAGTACCGACGCGCCCACGAACGGCGGTTCAATTTTTTGAAAATCAACGACTTAAACCCTTCAAAGATGGATTTTAAATTCAAGAAACAACACCCCGACACCACCCCAAATCCGTGGAAAACCCTCTCGGAAACGACGGGCTACGAAAACAAATGGATTCGCGTGAGCCACCGCGACGTACTCAACCCAAGCGGCGGGCCGGGCATTTATGGCGTGGTGGAGTTCAAAAACGTGGCCGTCGGCGTGGTGCCGCTGGACGCGGAAGGCAACACTTGGCTCGTGGGCCAATACCGCTACACGCTGGGGCAGTACAGCTGGGAAATCCCGGAGGGCGGCTGCCCGCTGGGCGAAGACCCGCTCGCAGCGGCCAAACGCGAATTGTTGGAGGAAACGGGCATCACCGCCCGGCTTTGGACTCCGCTGCTCGAATTGCACACGTCCAACTCGGTGACCAATGAATACGGCGTGGCTTTCGTGGCACGGGAACTTGAATTCGGCGAGGCCCAGCCGGAAGAGACCGAGCAGCTGCGCGTCCGAAAGCTGCCCTTCGCCGAGGCCCTCGACATGGTGCTGCGCGGCGACATCACGGACGCGCTTTCGATGGTGGCGATTTTGAAGGTGGCTTTGAGGAGTTGAAAAGAGTCGAAAAGAGGAAGGGTTGAAGAGTTGAATTTGGTACGCAATTCAACTCTTCAACCCTTCCTCTTTTCGACTCTAATTGTCAAACACTGCGAAACCCGGCTCCACGGGCGGGCCTGCGACGGTGCGGCGACCACCGGTGGATTCCAGTCCTTCGCTTTGGCCGAAGGCCAAAAACTCGTCGCCCGCGAGCACGGCGGACATGAACATATAGCCCTTGTTCGTCAGGTAGCGCACGTCTTTTTTGACGGTTTTCAGGAAGATGAGATGGTATTGATACCGCCGCCCGACGAGGCAGCCCGCACTGAACGGCCCGACGAAATCGGGGATTTTGTTTTTGCTCGTCGTGTGCTGGTTCACGCCGAAGGTCTTGCCCACGTCCATCGGGTCGGTCGCGCTGCGTTTGCCGTCTTTGTTGAGGTCGCGGTGGACGCGCAGCAGGTCGCGCTGCACGAGTGCGGGCTGTTTGCCTTGGTGCAGCCCGTCCACCCAAGCCTTGTACTGGCCGAAGGCGAGCCGCGCAGCCCCCTGTGGGTTCATGGGTTTTTTGGTGTAATACGCGCCGGGTTCGGTGGTGGCTTGGTCGTTGACGAGCAGTTCGGGCTTGCCGCCGGGCGCGATGCGGACGACCATGCGGCGGTCGTTCCACTCGTTGAAGGCATCGGCGTTGGCGGTGCCGTCGGAGTTCACGCCTTCAATATATATGATGTTGTACATCCGGGGGCTGCGGGCGAGCCAATAGCCTTTGTGGCGCATGAAACGCAGCACTTTTTTGGCGAGGCGGGTGGGCGCGTCGTCTTTTCTGTCGTCGTCCCATTGGATGGGCAGGAAGGTTTCGGCCTCGGCTTCGAGGAGTTTTTTCGCCACGTCCAGCGTGATGTGCCTGTCCAAGTATTTGATGCCCGCGATTTTGCAAAATTCGAGCAGGGCGTTGCGGGAGTTGAGGCCGAGCTTGCCGTCGCCTTTTGCCACCGGGCCGAAGGGCGTTTCCGCATCGCCGCCGATGGTGGGGTCGAGCAGGCCGAGGTCGCAGAGGCGGGTTTGGATTTCGAGGCCCGCGCCGATGTTTTCGGGGTTGTTGAGTTCGTCGGTGGTGACGGATTTGCCGCCTTCGATGATTTGTTGCAGGGATGCGTACATGGCGAGGATTGGTTTTCGACTGAAAATTTTTGGTCGGGAAAGGTAGCAGGTTTTGGTTTTTGGATGACCCGAAAATTTCAACTGTCCGGCTCCGCCGCTGCCCGGCAACAACCGTTCCCGTTGGCCGCTTAACGCTGGCTTAATACAAACTTCAACCTAACTTAATAGGCTCTTTTCCCTGCCCTTGGGCAGCCGGGAGACCTTTGCCCCCGAATTTCCAAACCAACAAATTCAAAAATCTATGAAAAGAGTTTTCACACTCTGCATCGCCTTGTTGTTTGCTGCTGCTGCGTTCGCGCAGGTGGTTGTCAACCAAAACATCACGTCGAACACGACGTGGGCACGCAACAACACCTACCTCCTCGACGGATTCATCTATGTGAAAAACGGCGCGACGCTCACCATTGAGCCGGGCACCATCATCAAAGGCAAGAAAGAGACAAAAGGCACACTTATCGTCACGCGCGGCGCGAAAATCGTCGCCGACGGCACACCTGACCAACCTATCGTGTTCACCTCGAACGAGTCCAGCCCGAACTACGGCGACTGGGGCGGCATCATCATCCTCGGCAAAGCCCCGACCAATGCCTCGAACAACGGCGTGGACGGCGAGGGTGTCATCGAAGGCGGCGTGGACAACGCCGAGGGCGACGGTCGCTACGGCGGCACCGATGCTGCCGACAACTCCGGCGTGCTGCGCTACGTCCGCATCGAATATCCCGGCATCGCATTCGCGCCGAACAACGAAATCAACGGCCTCACGATGGGCGGTGTCGGCTCCGGCACCAAAATCGAATACGTCCAAGTGTCATACGCCAACGACGACTCGTTCGAGTGGTTCGGCGGCACGGTCAACTGCAAATACCTCATCGCCTATCGCGGCTTGGACGACGATTTCGATGCCGATTTCGGCTACTCCGGCAATGTCCAGTTCGCACTCGCAACCCGCGACGGCGCGGTGGCTGACGTGAGCGGCTCGAACGGTTTTGAAGTGGACAACGACGCGACTGGCTCTGGCCGCACGCCGAAGACCAAGCCCACGTTCTCGAACGTCACCGTCGTCGGCCCGCCGGCCGGCAACGTCGCCGCCGACTATCGCCGCGCCGCCCACTTGCGCCGCAACAACGAAATCGGCATTTACAATTCGGTCTTCATCGGTTCTTATCTGGTCGGCCTGTTCGTGGACGGCGACTCCATCGTGAACAACGCCACTGCTGGCCGCATGACGGTCAAAAACTCGTTCTTCCATGGCATGACAGAGCCGCTGCGCACGACCTCCACTTCGTTCGACATCGCCGCTTGGGCCGCCACCAACCAAATCTCCGTCGGCACAAACTCCGCCGACGCGAAATTGGCCGACCCGTTCAACCTCGCCCTGCCCAACCCGCGCCCGCAGGCTGGCTCGCCAGTGCTGGGCTATGCCAAATACGACGATGCCCGCGTCAACAACTTCTTTTTCACGCAAGTCGGTTACGCTGGCGCGTTCGGCCCATCGGGCGACTGGACTTGCCCTTGGGCAAAATTTGCCACACCGGGCTGCCTGCCGGGCAACCAAGAAGTGGTCGTCTCCGGCAACATCACCGCCAACACGACTTGGACTGCCGACAAAACCTACATCCTGCAAGGCTTCGTGTATGTGAAAAACTGCGCCACCCTGACCATCCAACCCGGCACCGTCATCAAAGGCGACAAAGCCACCAAAGGCACGCTCATCGTGACGCGCTGCTCGAAAATCAACGCCGAAGGCACCGAAGGCCAGCCCATCGTGTTCACTGGCAACGACCCCAACCTCAGCTACGGCTCGTGGGGCGGCATCATTTTGCTCGGCCAAGCCCCCACCAATGCCAGCTTCCAAGGCCAAGCAGGCGTGGGCGAAATCGAAGGTGGCGTGAACAACGCCGCTGGCGACGGCCTCTACGGCGGCACCAACGCAGCGGACAATTCCGGCATCCTGAAATACGTCCGCATCGAATACCCCGGCATCGCCTTTGCCCAGAACAACGAAATCAATGGCCTCACGATGGGCGGTGTCGGCTCCGGCACGACCATTGACAACGTGCAAGTTTCCTATTGCGGCGACGACTCCTTCGAGTGGTTCGGCGGAACCGTCAACTGCAAACACCTCATCGCCTATCGCGGCTTGGACGACGACTTCGATGCCGACTTCGGCTACTCCGGCAACGTCCAATACGCCATCGCCGTCCGCGACCCGCTCGTGGCCGACGTGAGCGGCTCCAACGGCTTCGAGATTGACAACGACGCGACCGGCTCCACGAACACCCCGAAAACCAAACCGACGTTCTCCAACGTGACCATCGTCGGCCCGACGGGCGCCGTCGCACCGGACTACCGCCGTGCCGCGCACCTGCGCCGCAACTCCGAGCCGGGCATTTTCAACTCGCTTTTCGTCGGTTCGTACCCCGTCGGCCTGTTCATTGACGGCGACGCGACCGCCCAAAACGCCCTCGACGGCAAATTGGAAATCAAAAACTGCGTCGTCGCTGGCCCGACCGAGCTGCTTCGCAAAGCCACCACGAACGTCACTTTCGACATCAATGCTTGGTTCGCGGCTTCCAGCACAGCCAACCAGACGTTCCCCACTTCCGACGATGCCAAGTTGGTTGACCCCTTCAACCTCGACGACCCGAACGCCGCTGTGCTTTACAACTCGCCAGCCTACGGCAAAGCCTCGTTCACGGCTCCGCGTTTGCAAGGCGGCTTTTTCACCGCAGGCGAAGAAATCGGCGCGTTCGAGGCCGGCAACGACTGGACTTGCCCTTGGGCAGTTTGGAGCGGCGGCCCGAACACCGATTGCAACGTCGGCACCGAGGAGTTTGAAAACACCGTCGCAGCCGTCAAACTGTTCCCGACCGTGACCAACGACCGCGCCACGCTGCAACTGATTTTGAGCCAAAAAAGCGACCTCAACGTCCGCATTTTCGACCTCAAAGGCCAGTTCTTCGGCTCGCCCGTCAGCCAACTTTTGGGCGAAGGCGAACACACGTTCGACATCGAAACCGCCAACCTCGCGCCGGGCTTCTACCTCGTGCAAATCGAGGCGGGTGCCGCCGCCAAAACCATGAAAATGGTCGTCGTGCACTAATTCCGAGTCAGCGTTTTTTGAAAATACGAGAGGTTCAGTCGGCGCGCCCGGCTGAACCTCCTTCTTTTTAAGCCAAACACGCGGCTACATTTGCCGCCGGGAGCCTCGGCTTTTTGCGAAAATCCTTTTCAACCCATTCCACTTTTCCTCTTTCCAACTTTCATGGACTCGATTTCCATCGTCAAAAACTATTACGCCGCTTTCAACAACCGCGATTGGGACGGGATGCTCGCCCTGCTTGCCGACGACGTGCGCCACGAACCCAATCAGGGCGAGGCCCGCATCGGCAAGGCACTTTTCCGCCAGTTCATGCAAAAAATGGACGCGGCCTACGCCGAAACCCTGCACGACATGGTGTTCATGCACGACGCGACGGGCACCCGTTTCGCCTGCGAGTTCGTGGTGCATGGCATTTACAAAGTGGCCGAAGAGGGGCTGCCGCCCGCGCACGGCCAATCGTACCGCCTGCCCGCCGGGGCTTTTTTGGAAGTCCGCGACGGCAAAATCCAGCGCGTGACCACTTATTACAACCTGCCGCTTTGGATTGAATTGGTGGCTGGGCGAAGTTGAAGAGTTGAATGGAGAGTTGAAGAGTTGAATGGTTGAAGAGTTGAAAATTCATCTCGCCCCAATTCAACTTTTCAACTCTCAATTCAACTCTTCAACCATTCAACTCACTCAACTTTTCCTCTCTTCAACTTCCACAACTTGCACCTCTCCCAATCCACGTTTCGCGGCCCGGAAATCGCCACCGTGTTCGAGCCGCTGGCCGCCCTGCGGATGCAGGTGTTTCGCGCCTTTCCGTACCTGTACGCGGGCACTTTTGAGTACGAAGCCGAGTACCTGAAAACGTATGCCGACGCGCCCCGCGCCCTGCTTTTGGCGGTTTTTGACGGCGAAAAAATGGTCGGGGCCACGACCTGCATCCCGCTCACGGACGAGACCGACGAGGTGCGCGAGCCGTTCGTGCGGGCCGGGCTTGACCTCGAAAAAATCTTCTATTTCGGCGAAAGCATCCTGCTGCCCAAATACCGGGGGCAGGGCCTCGGCCATCTGTTTTTCGAGGTGCGCGAGGCCCACGCCCGGAGTTTTGGGACGTTCGAGATGGCCTGTTTTTGCGCCGTGCAACGCCCGCCCGACCATCCGGCCCGCCCGGCGAACTACCAGCCGCTCGACGAATTTTGGAAAAAACGGGGCTTCGCGCCTGCGCCCAACCTGCAAAGCCGCTTCGAGTGGACAGACGTGGGCGACGCGCTCCCGACCGCCAAACCCATGCAATATTGGACGAAAAAACTATGACCATCGCCGCCGCACAATACCCCATCACGGCCCACCGCGACTTCGCGGCGTGGCGCACGCACACCGAAAATTGGGTCGCGCAGGCCACCAAAAACGGGGCGCAGCTGCTCGTTTTCCCGGAATATGGTTCGATGGAATTGGTCAGCCTGCTGCCGCCCGACGTGCAGCACGATTTGCAAGCCCAAGTCCGCCACCTCGAAACTTATCGGGACGATTGTTGGACAACATTTGCCGAAACAGCCCGGCGGCATGGCGTGGTCATTGTCGCGCCCAGTTACCCGGTCGCCGAGGCGGGGCGCGTGGTCAATCGGGCGGCGGTGCTTTCGCCGAAAGGCTTGGCCGGGTGGCAAGACAAATTTTTTATGACCCGTTTCGAGGCCGAAGAGTGGTTCGTCAGCCCACCGCCAGAGCCAGAATTGGTGGTTTTCGAGGCCGATTGGGGCGCGTTCGGCATCCAGATTTGCTATGACGTAGAGTTTGCCATCGGCTCGCAGTTGCTGGCCCGGCACGGGGCGCAGCTCGTCGTCGCGCCCAGCTGCACCGAGACGCTGCGGGGCGCGACCCGCGTCCACGTCGGCGCACGGGCGCGGTCACTCGAAAACCAATGCTATGTGGCTGTGGCTCAGGTAGTTGGCGAAGCAAAATGGTCGGCAGCGGTGGATGTCAACTACGGTTTTGCGGCCGTGTACGCCACGCCCGACGCGGGTTTCCCGGACGACGGCATTTTAAAAACCATGCCCGCGCAGGCCGAAGGTTGGCTCGTGGAAAACCTTGATTTTCGGAAAATCGAGACGGTACGGCAGGGCGGGCAGGTGCTCAATTTCCGCGACCACCGAGCGGTGCAAATGCTCTTGAACGGACAGGCCGTTCGGGTACGGAAAACGAGGGTTTGAAAGCGAATTACGGTTGACAATTTGCGAATTGCGATTTGGTTGAGGTCAATCGTAATCGCCTCAAAACACGCTACCCGCCTGCCACATACGCGGGTTGATGATGTTCTGGAAGCCGGAGCCGAAGTAATACGCGATGCCGATTTCGGACGAGTACCGGAGGGAGCGGGCGTTGCGGCTGTACACAGTCGGGGTGCTGCTTTGCTGGCGGTTGCTCCACGTCAAGTCGCCACCGACGGTCAGGAAAATGTTGCGCCGCAGGTTGATGCCCAATTTAGCATCAGCATAAGCCGAAAACAGGCTCCAAAAATCGCGGCTGAACTGGTACCGCCCTTGCGCCGAGGCAGTGATGTAGCCCCATTTGTCCACTTTGGCAAAACCCGCGTAAACCGTCTGCAAAAGCGGCGAAGCCGTCGGGCCGGGGGCGTAAATCACGTTGTCATCCGTTTCGTAGCCAAGCAAATAGCCCACCACGAGCCGCCGCCGGAACCACTCCCGATAGGGCACAAAACTGTACTCGATGCCCGCGCTCGTCTCCAAATAGTGCCGAAGCGATTGCCCGCCCGGTTGGCTTGCCGAATAACTCCGCTGTGCGTCCAGAAAAAGGCCCACCGAAAAACGCTCGCCGAGGGCGCGTGCCACGCCGACATCCAGCAAAAGCCGCTCGCTTGTGCGGTGATAAACCGTGTCCAGCGCGACTGGAAATGCAGGAAAGTTTACCAGTTCTTCCCGCTCGTGGTTGCCCGCATACCGAAGCCCGGAGCCGAACCGCCACCGCTGCCCAATGTGCCAAATATTCAAGCCCCCGTCCAACTGGGTATATCGGACGGTATGACTGTATGTGCCAAAAAAGCCATTGTTGTCTGTGAATCTATTACCCAATATGCTGCCGTTCAAGTCCACGTTGTACGTCCACAAATTCCAGCCGTCGCGCACGGGCGTGTTGTCCGCGCCGGGCAGGGCATAGTCAATCGAGGCGGCCCACTCGGTCTGGATGAGGTATTTGAGCAGCCCTTTTTTGAAGGCGCGGAGCAGGCGTTCACGCACAATGCCCTGATTTTCAGCGGGCTGGATGACGAACGAGGCCGTGTCGTTCAAGCCCTCGAACCGCCCGCGCCCGAAGAAAAACAGCACGGCCCGGAGCGCGTCGTTGCCCGGCAGCTCGGTGGTCTGCTGCACCTGCACGTCGCACAGGGCCGGGTCGCGGACGTAGTTGACGAAGGCGATTTCCGATTTCAAGAAGCCCGGCTCGAAGGGCGGGTTGTAAAAATCGAGGAAGACGTTGAGCAGCGGTGGCGGCTGTTTTTGGGCGAAAAAAGGCGCGGCGGCCAGCCAAAAAAGGAGGAGCGGAAGGATAGATTTTGCCATGCGTTCAAACGATTGAGTGGAAAAGATTTTGGAAAAATGTGCCCCACAAGAAAGTTTGAACGCCCCGTTTGGCTGCCGGGGATGCTTGCTTTTAACGGCGGCTTAACCTCGCCTCAAGCCTCGTACATGGCCTCGATGTCGCGCCGGTATTTTTCCATGATGACGCGGCGTTTGAGTTTCATGGTGGGCGTGAGTTCCGCGTCGGAGCCGTCGAGCTTGACGGGTTCCCAAGCGACGGGCAGCAGCGCGAACTTTTTGATTTGCTCGGAATGGCTGAACTGCGGGTTGAGCTTGTCCACGAGCCTTTGGTAGCGGGCGAGGACTTCGGGGCGGCGCAGCACATCGGCCAGATTCGTCCATTCGATTTGATGGCGGGCGCACCAGCCGCGCAGCGCGTCCTCCGCCGGGACGATGAGCGCGGAGACGAATTTCAGGTTTTCGCCCACGACCATTGCCTGTTCCACGAGTTCGTCTTCGCGCAGGCTGGCCTCGATGGGGGCGGGCGCGACGTATTTGCCGAGCGAGGTTTTCAGGAGTTCCTTTTTGCGGTCGGTGATTTTCAGGAATTGCAGGCCGCCGGGGCCGGGCATGAGGGTGCCCACGTCGCCGGTGGCGAGCCATGTTTGGCCGTCAATTTCGCGGAGCATTTCGGCGGTCGCGTCGGGCTTCAAGTAGTAGCCGAGCATCACGCCGGGGCTTTTGGCCAGCACTTCGCCTTCGCCGGGGCGGTAGTCGCCGCCGGGTTCGATGCGGATTTCCACGCCGCCCACGGCTGGGCCGACTGTGCCGAGCATGGCCCCGCCCGGCTCGAAACGGTTGAAGCTGATGGCCGGGGCGGCTTCGGTCAGGCCGTATGCCTCGCGGACGCGGATGCCCGCCGCGTTGAAGACGCGCATCACGCGCATCGGGCACGCGCTGGCTCCGGTGATGATGCCTTTCAGGTGGCCACCGAGCGCGTCGCGCCATTTCGAGAAGATGAGCCGGTCGGCGATTTTGAGTTGGATGGCCCGCCAGAGGCCGGTTTTTTGGTCGAATTCCCAGTTGTCGGTCAGGCGCATGGCCCAGAAAAACAGGGCGCGTTTGAGGCCGGTGAGTTCCAAGCCTTTGGCGTAAATCTTATCGTACACTTTTTCGAGCAGGCGCGGGACGGTGGTGAAAAAATGGGGCTTGACGGTGCGGAGGTCGCCCGTTTCGCCGCCCAAATTGTCGGTGCCGACGAAGGTCGTGCTCGCTCCGTAAGCCGTGTAGGCATAGATGACCGCCCGCTCGAAAATGTGGCTGACGGGCAGGAAACTCAGGCCGCGCTCGCCGGGCAGGATGGGGATGTACGGGCGCATGGCCTCGACGTTGAAGACGATGTTGCGGTGCGTGAGCATCACGCCTTTGGGGTTGCCTGTCGTGCCAGAGGTGTAGATGATGGTCGCCAAATCGTCGGGCTGGATGCCGGATTTGATGCGCCACACCTCGTCGAAGTCGGTGGTGTCGGCCAGCACGATGTCCCATTTGCGGGCAGTGGGATGGTCGTGGAAAGTGAGGATTTCGCGGAGTTTGGGCACGTTGGGCTGCGCCGCCCGCACTTTTTCGAGCAGGTCGCCATCGCCAACGAAGCACAGCTGCGCCTCGGATTCATTCAAAATATACTCGTACTCGCGGGGGCTGATGGTCGGGTACATCGGGATGTTGAGCACCCCGATTTGCAGCATGGCATAATCGAGCGCAACCCACTCCGGCGAGCAGCGATAGACGACGGTCGCCACGCGGTCGCCGGGCCGGAGGCCGAGCCGCAGCAGCCCAACGCTGGCGCGGTTGGTCATGTCCACCATTTCGGCAGTGGAAAAGTACCGCCACTCGCCGCCGACTTTGTGGCCGAAGGCGCGGGGTTGCGGGTAATCGCGGAGTTGGTTGTGGAGGAAGTCGAAGAGCCGTGCGTTGGTCATGTCGTGCAAGTGCTGTTGTGTTGGGCAAAGGAATCAAATTTGGCAGAGAACTTGCATACCCGTTTATGGCCATGTTTTGAGTACCGCAATCGCGTGATTGCCAGGTCGTTGGCCGTTCGACGGACAAACAAGAAAAAAAATGTTTTGACAAAGGCAGGCGGCGCGGGGCAAACACCCAAACAAAAAATTTTTTTCCAAAAAAGGCCGTGCCGCAGCTTGTACAGGCAAAACGTACATTAGACATTTGTAACAATAGGGAAAAGAGTGCCTTGCCAAGCTGAACTAATCCTTCCTTCAGTTTCCCATTCTTCGGGCAAAGGCATTTAGCGAAAACAATTTTTTGTGGTGTTCATTCGGCTGTGACGGCGGCGTAAGCCCGCTGCCCGTTCGTGGAGGAATCCTCGCCTCCCTTGCCGTGGAAACAGTGCCCGCGCACTCCGCTTCCCCGACCTCGCGCCCCTGCGAAACCAGCAAACGACAAATCGCCATGGGTTTTTGGTTGACCTAATCTTTTTCGGAAAAAGAACTTTTCCGGGAAGCAAGGCTTTGTCGCCCCTGCCGCCAAGCAAAACCAACCGACAAACCGACGGCTGTGGCCGTTCCTGTGAGAAATAATCGGCGGCTCGCCGCCAAAACTACAAAGTCAACAAATCAGCACTATCAAACATCACACTTTCAAGCAGCAGCAAATGGTTCACACGACTCCGCCGCTCAAACTGATTTTCAAAGGCCGCCTCGAATTCGGCAACCAACGCACGTTCGACATGATGCTCAAATCTTGGACGGTGCGTGCCGAGACTTATTTCAAGTCGGATATCCTTTTCAAGCCCGAAAACGTGCTCGACGAGTCCGATTTCTCGCTCACCGTGCCGCAACAGACCATCATGGGCACGGACAAGCAATGGCGCACGACCACTGCGCTGCTCGAAGAGCTGGCCCAATTCGCCGTCGTCGGAGTCATCCGCGCTTGGTGCGTGGACACGGGCATCCTGCTGCACGACCTAACCATCGAACCCAAATCGGACAAAGTCGCCGTGCTGGAATTCCGGCGGGGCCGCGAGCTGACCGAGCAAGAAGGCATGGAGGACGAGGCCGCCCAAGCCCTCAGCCACGCCATCGAACGGTACGAACGCCACGCGCTCGCCTACGAACGCCGGGGCTACGTCAATTTCAAGCTCAAAAATTTCAACGACGCGCACTACGATTTCTCGAAAAGCATAGACATCAACCCGAACAACCCGGAGCCTTTCTACGGGCGCGGCAAGGTGCGGATGCTCAAAAACGACTGGGACGGCGCAGCCGCCGACTTCGAGCAGGCCGTTAAAAAATCCATCGCCCTTCAACCGCTCTACTGGCGGTCGCGGCTGCACCGAGGCGAGTGCCTGTACCATGCCAAGAAGTTCAAGGAGGCCGCTGCGGAGCTCAAACTGTTCCTGCAACGCAACTTCCCAAAGCACGACCCGAACTTCGACCGCCGCCGCCGGGGCTGGTTCATGTACGGCAAATCGCTCCTCGAAATCAGCGACCTGACAGGCGCGATTGACGCTTTCAACATGGCACTTTCCATCAAAGAAGGCGCGGAATGGGCACCCGAAGCCGACAACCTGCTCCAACGCGGCATCTGCAAGCACAAGGCCGGCAAGCAAGAATTCGCCACCGACCTGAAAGCCGCCGCCGAGATGGGTTCGGAGGAAGCAGCTAAACTATTGGTGGAATTGAAGTAGGTTTCTGATTTACAGAGACTTAGAAAATACAAACGGGGGATGAGCGTGCGCTCGTCCCCCGCTTTTTTGTGCCTACCGCCACTCACTTCCGCTGCGGCTTGTACTTCGCTTTTTCCAAAAATTGCTGCGCGTCGGTCGGCTTCAACAGTTCGCCCATGGTCGTTTTCGGGTTGCGGGCCATGTACGCCTGCACGATGCGCCAGCCGAGCCAGCTGCCGATTTCGCCCGGAGCCTCGGTGAACACGATGGGCGCGTTCGGGCTGGGCGTGACCATTTTGCGCCACTTGTCGAAATCGGTCGAGTACAGCAGTTTTTGGTCGAGGATGCGCGCCCACACTTCGGCCTCATTGTTCAGGCAACCCTCCATTTGGGCTTGGGTGTAGCCCATTTTGAGGCTGTCGGGCGTTTCGGGCAGCAGGCAATCCACGATGTGCAGGATTTTCCCGTTGTACAACATCAAGTCAATCAAGCGTTTGCCCGTTGGCTCGCCCGCAATGTTTTGGGCAATGGCTTTCGCCAGCCTCACCGGGATATACTCGCGCCGGAACTGCCGCCGGATGTATTCGGGGAAAAACTCGGGGTTGTAGCCCGCAAAATTTTCGCCCAAAAACATATCCAGCCCGATGCCGCAGAGGCTGTCGCCCGCCGTGAAAGCGTCCGTCCCGAACTCCGAGACGATGGCCGCCACCGTCGGCACGGGCCGTTCGGGGAAATAGAATTTCTGGAACTGGAACATCCGTGAAAGTTCGCCTTCGAGCGGGCGAAGGTCGGCGTACGCCTGTCGGCAGGTGTCGTACAAATGGCGCACGGGCGCGGCACGGAGGAAGTTGGAAAGGGCTTGTTCGGGCGTTTCGTTGGGGTTTGTGGGGTCGTTGATGATGTTCTGCACAAAGAGCGGGAACAATTCCGGGTACTTGGCCGCCATTTGGGCGATGCCTGCGGCGAGTTGGTTCGTGTCGAGCGCAAACAGGTCATTGTCAAAGCGTTGCACTTTTGCCTCGACTTTGATGTGCGAAACATCCGGCACGTTTTTGGCGTTCTGGTCGCCACCGCAGGCCGCAAAAAAAACGGCCAACCCTGCGGCCATCAACGCGGCCCAGCGGATTGGAAAATTCATTCTCAAATAACTTTTCATGGAAAAAACAGATTTTTACCCCCGAAGTTTTGCTCGAAAGAGCCTCTTCCGGGCGAAACTCAAAACACTCAAAATCGGCACAAAAAAACTGCTTCACATGAAAAAGATTGCACTGGCTTTGGCCTTTTTCCTTGCCTTCATCGCGGCCCAATCGCAGGCACAAACATCAGATTATCAAAAATTTAGGTTCGGTTTTCAGGCCAGCCCGACATGGTCGAAACTGACGACTTCCGACAAGCTCATCGAGAGCGCGGGCACCAACTGGGGCCTCAAACTGGGGGTCATGGCCGAGAACTATTTCGCGCCGAACTACGCCATTGTCACGGGCCTCGGCTTCGGGTTCAATCAGGGTGGCACCATCCAAAACGGGTACGAAGCGGGCACTTTTTGGACAAAATCGGAGCTCAGCAGCGAAAATTTCCGCAGCCTGCCGAAGAACGCCAAACTGCACTACCGCATGACCTACGTCGAGGTGCCCATCGGCCTGAAAATGCGCGGCGGCTCGAACGAGGATTCGCGGATGAAGTTTTACGCCGAAGCCCCGGTTTTCACGCTTGGCTTCCTGACCAAAGCCCTCGGCGACGTGCGCGGCACCAACGAAAAAAACACAGAGGACGAAAACATCCGCGAGGACGTGAACGGCCTCGCCCTTTCGTGGGGACTTGGCGGCGGCATCGAGTACGAGGTGGCGACCAGCGCGACGCTCGTGGCCGGCATTTCGTACCAAAAACAGTTCACCGACCTGACCGACGACGGCGGCAACGTGCTCCCGGCGGGGGCCACCGAGCCAAAATCCGAGAAATCCAAGGGTACGCTTGGCATCATCACGCTGCGGGTGGGGGTGTTTTTTTGAGTTGAAAAGTGGGAGATTTTTTAAATTTTTAGGGGGGGGGGGGCTTAGGGGGGGG
>JBKBIC010000035.1:7182-29075 GCA_046299435.1 Saprospiraceae bacterium | reverse complement strand
CGCTGACCAATGGCTGTCGGTTAATTCGTACCGTTTCATCCCCAAAAGTACGATGACAACTATTTTTCAGACAAACCCTAGTATAAGGTGTTTTCAAATAACCCGTTCAAACCAATCTTCTGGCTCTCTTTTTTGATGAAAAACTGCGAAAATCAGGATGCTCTGCTCAACGAGGGAGAAGAAAATTGAGTACGGGAATTTTCGGAAATTTGCCCTTCGGATGCCGTCATATACGGTTGGAAAGATGGCGGGCGTGTTTTGCAGACGGTTTCGCACTTTCAGGTAGTCTTCCCAAAAAGCAAAACCAAGCCCTTCCTGCTGATTTTCATACCAACCGACTGCCTCAGCCAACTCAAGTTCGGCCTCTGGGTGAAACGAAATCTCAAAAACCATAGCGTTGGCGGATTTTTGCTTCAACCTCTTGTTGTGGCACAAGCACTGCCAAGCCGTTTTCAATTTCAAGGCGACGACGCACAAGCGTATTCTTTTGTGCTTCAGTCAAAGACAAAACAGTTTCTCGCTCCCGCTCCTCTTTTGCCAAATTCTCCATTAAAAAAGTCACGAGCTCGAAAAGCTGGACTCGTTCGAGTTTCAATGCCTCGGATTTCAAAATTTCAATCGTCATGTCGAATCATTTTCCAGCAAAAGTAACCCCTGCCCCCGCAATCCACAAAGCCTCGCCGAAGCCGAAACTTCGCGTAAGTTTGCCGCCGCGAAATTCAAAAACTGACAAATTCTGACTGCCATGTTCCTTTTTGCCATGCCGGATTTCACGTCCGGCGAAGTGTGGGTCAGCCTCCTGATGCTGACATTCTTGGAAATCGTCCTCGGCGTTGACAACATCATTTTCCTGTCCATCATCTCCAACAAACTGCCCAAAGAGCAACAGCCCAAAGCCCGCAACATCGGCCTGTTCTTGGCGATGCTCCTGCGGATCATCCTGCTTTTCGGCATCACTTGGATTATGAAAATGGACAGCGAGCTGTTCCACATCAGTTTCCTCGGCTTGGAAGGCGGCCTCACCGGGCAAGGACTGATTCTGCTCATCGGCGGCATTTTCCTGCTGTGGAAAGCCACCACCGAAATCCACCACAAACTCGAAAGCCCGACCGAGGCCGACGACCCCAAAGTGTCGAAAGGAGCCACCGCGCTCAACCAAGTCATCATCCAAATCGCGCTCATCAACATTGTTTTTTCGTTCGATAGCATCCTGACCGCCGTCGGTATCGCCGATAATTTGGTGGTGATGATTGCGGCAGTCGTCGCCTCCATGATTGTGATGATGCTGTTTTCCGGCCCGGTCAGCGCGTTCGTCAACGAACACCCGACGGTGCAAATGCTCGGCCTCGCCTTCCTCATCCTCATCGGGTTTTCGCTCGTCGCGGAGGCCGCGCACCTCGGCCATTTCACGGAGGGCGAAGTGCCGAAGGGCTACCTGTATTTTGCCATTTTCTTCTCGCTTTTTGTCGAGTTCCTCAATATTCGCATGAAAAAAGCCCAAAAACCCGTGCAACTCCACGGCTACGCCGAGACAGCCAAACAGCAGGGCTTGCTCGACGAGAATTTGCTCGACGATAAATAACTGGCGTGATAGGATTGGAACACGGATGAAACGGATTGGGCGGATTCAAGCAGATTTTTTGGGTTTGAAAAAGAAAATCCGTGCAAATCCGCCCAATCCGTTTCATCCGTGTTCCAATCTTATCACGTCGGCAACTGTCAAAAAATGCAACTCAATCTCACCCGCGACCTCGTTTTTTTCGACCTCGAAACCACCGGCCTGAACGTCATCCGCGACCGCATCGTGCAAATCGGCCTCGTCAAGCTGCGCAAAAACGGCCAGCCGCCAGAGGAACTTTCGATGCTCATCAACCCCGGCATCCCGATTTCGGAGGAGTCCATGTCCATTCACGGCATCACACCGAAGGACTTGGCCAACAAGCCCACGTTCCAAAAAGTGGCGCAAAAAATCTGGGATTTCATCGGCGATGCCGACCTCGCGGGCTACAACAGCAACCGTTTTGATGTGCCGATGCTCATGGAGGAATTCGCTCGCGTGGGCATGGAGTTCGACATCAGCCGCCGCCGGTTGATTGACGTGCAGCGCATTTTTTACAAAATGGAGCCGCGCACTTTGAAGGCCGCCTACCGACTTTACTGCGAAAAAGAACTGACTGACGCGCACGACGCACTCGCCGATGTGCGGGCGACCGTCGAGGTTTTTCAGGGCCAATTGAAAAAATACGACGGCGTGGACTTGCTCGACGAGGACGGGAACACCATCCCCGCACCCATCAAAAACGACATCCAAGCCCTGCACGACTTCACGAACGACCTCAATTTCGTGGACGCGACCCAAAAAATCCGCGTTGACCACAACGGCGTGGCGGTGTTCAACTTTGGCAAATTCGTCGGGCAACCTGTGAAAGAGGTTTTGAAACAAGAGAAAAACTACGCCGGCTGGATTCTGGAAAAAGAGTTCTCGTCGCAAGTCAAACAGTACATCCGGCAGGTGGCGAAAGAAATCGAGCGAGAGACCAAACGCTGAACCCACCGTGTACGTTTGTTAAAAACCAGTTCAATCCGCACAGAATCAATGCGTTGCAGCAACAAAAAACTCCCACAGATAAATCTGTGGGCTGCGAACCAAAATCCGACGGATTTTGCAAGCACAGCCCACAGATTCATCTGTGGGCAATCCCGGTTCCTTTCGCTTTGCCTTTTTGCCCTCCTTTTTCAATCTTGTTTCGAGCCAGTCGAAGGCTGCCTCGACACGTCGGCCACCAACTTCGAGGCCACCGCCGACAACGACTGCTGCTGCGTTTACCCGAACCTGATTTTGGATGTGGAGCAATATTTCGGCGGCGACACGGTGGTCTATCTCGCCGACCGATGGTACAAATTGGACACAGGCGACTCGCTGCGTTTCAAGACAATCGTGTTCTATCTCGCTGATTTTCAACTGTTTCAAAATGGTACATGGCTCCCGGTGGCCGACACGCTGCGCCTGAAAACATACCCTGACTCGGCGGAGCAACGGTTCACCGACGATTTCCAGCTCATCCGGCGCACGCCCGGCTCGTACACGCTCGGCGAATTCCGCACGGCGGGCAATTTCACGGAAGTGAAATTCTCGCTCGGCCTGAGCACGGCGGCCAACAAAATCATCCCGGCCTTGGCCCCGACCAACCACCCGTTGCGCCCGCAGGCGGAACTGCTTTGGGCCGAAAATCAAGGATTTGCGCTGGCGAAAATCGTGTTCGAGCGCGACACGGCCACCGCTACCCCACCCGACACGCTGGCCTTTTTTCCGCCCGGTTCCCCGAAATTTGACCTGACATTCCCCGGCTCGTTCGACCACCAATCGGGCTACGATTTTCGGCTGAAACTGAAAGTGGATTTCCGGCAGTGGTTCGAGGGCGTGGATTTGTCTGCCGACGACATTCAAACAATTAAAAACAAGGTGGCCGCAAACTTGCCACAGGGTTTTGCTGTCTCACAGTGAGAATTGGCGAATTTTGCGAAGCCAATCCTGAGTTTTCACATCACACTTTTCCAACCAAATAGACATGAAAAACGCATTGTTGCTCATTGCCCTGCTCTCCCTCGTCACCGTCGGCTGCGACAAAGACGACGACAGCAAACCCGCCACGTCCAGCAACCTCACGGTCACGTTCAAAGCGACCTTCGACGGGGTGGAACTCGAAAAGCAAAAAGATTTCATGTACGGCTCCTATCCCGTCCATTTCGACCGCTACACACAGTACATCTCCGACCTCGCGCTCGTCAAATCCGACGGTTCGGAGGTGAAATTGAGCGAGGTGGAATTCCTCGAATTTTTCCCCGACTTCAACAGCGGCAACCTCTCGGCCACGCCGCAGCGCACCTACGCGAACGTCCCGCTGGGCGATTACACGGGCCTCAAAATCGGGGTCGGCGTGCGCACGGACTTGAATGCGAAAAAACCGTCCGACTTCCCGGCAGGCACCCCGCTCGCCCTCGAAAACGAGTATTGGCTGAGCTGGAAAAGCTACATTTTCTCGAAAATCGAGGCCAAAGCCGAACTTGACGGCACGGGCAACGACTACGAAACCTTCCTCAACTACCATAGCGGCTCGGCCACCAGCCGCGACATTTACAAAGCATTCAGCTACACCATCCCCATCTCCGTTACCGGCCCGGCCGATGCGATGACCCTCGAATTGGACATGAAAAAACTTTTCACCGGCCCAACCGGCAAATTGCTCGACCTGAACGTGCCCGAAAACCAGTACACCGGCACCACCCCGACCGACCTCGGCGTGGCCGAATTCCTCCGCGACAACTGGCCGAACGCACTGAGCGTGAAGTGATTTTTTCGCCACGAAGGACACGAGGGGCACAAAGTCGTTTGAGCCTTAAAAATTGACCTTGTGCTCGTCGTGTACTTCGTGGTGAACTCATCCACAAAATTCAATTTATTGAAAATGAGAAAGTTGCACTGGTTTTCAGGCCCGGTTTCGGTGGTTTCGGTCGGGCTTTGCCTGACAATCTTGGCCTGCTCGGCCTGCAAAAAAAACGGCGGTGGTACACCAACCGACGACGCGGACGACTTGACGGACATCGCCTACTCGCCCACGCCGTACACCATTGTCAAGCCCGCGCACTTCCCCGAAGTGCCCGTGCCAGCCGACAACCCGATGACCGCCGAGGGCGTGGAATTGGGTCGCCGCCTTTTTTACGACCCGATTTTGTCGGGCGATAGCACACAGGCTTGCGCCTCTTGCCACCTGCCATCGGGCAGTTTCACGGATAATTTGGCTGTCTCGGTCGGTATTGACGGCATCGCAGGCAAACGCAGCGCGATGAGTTTGCTGAATGTGGCCTACGCCACGAACCGCCTGTTCTGGGATGGCCGCTCCGCGACACTCGAAGCACAAGCCCTGCTCCCGGTGGAAGACCCCATCGAGATGCACAACACTTGGCCGAACGCCCTCGCCAAACTCCGCCAGCACGACAGCTACCCCACGCTTTTCCGCAAAGCCTTCGGCATCGCAAGCAAAAAAGAGATGACAAAAGAACTGGCCGCCAGAGCCATCGCCCAGTTCGAGCGCATCCTCATCAGCAGCGGAAAATCGAAATACGACCTGTTCAAACAAGGTGCAGGCGAACTCGACGACGACGAGACCGACGGCTTCCTCATGTTTTTCGACGACGGCGGCCAGTTCAACCTGCCCGACGCGCAGTGCTTCCACTGTCATGGCGGCATCACACTGACCGGCAACCAGTATTTCAACAACGGCCTCGACTCAATCGCCAACGTCAACGACTTCAAGGACAAGGGTTTGGGCATGGTCACAGGCAACCCGAACGACAACGGGAAATTCCGCGCCACGACGCTCCGCAACATCGCCCTTACCGCCCCGTACATGCACGACGGGCGATTCAAAACCCTCGAACAGGTGCTCGACCACTATGGGCGGCACGGCAAGCCCTCGCCGAATAAAGACCTGTTTATCAATCAGATAGGCTACCTCATCCCCGGCTCCAACCCCGTGCGCCACGACACCCTTTCGGTGCAGCACCGCAAGAAAATCATCAAATTCCTGCACACGCTGACCGACACGGCCTTTGTCAATAATCCAGACATTCAGAATCCATTTAAATGAGTGATGAGTGATAAATGATGAGTGATGAATCAAGCGTGCAGCAGATTCATCACTCATCATTTATCATTCATCACTACGACTCATCCCTCGTATGAACATCCGATTTTACTGCCTGCTTGCCCTTTCCGCCATAGCCCAAGTAGCCGCCGCTCAAATCAGCGAAGGCGGCACCCCACCGGGCTTGTTGCCTGAAAATCAGGCACTTATCGCACAAAAAAAATTCGAGCCAGTCGCCGTGCCGCAGCCCGACATGGCAAAAGCCCGCGCCGAGGACGAAGCATCTCCGTTCCAAAACCGCTTTGCTGTGCCTGTTTTGACAGATGTTTCGCCTGCCACGCACGGCTCTTGGCTGGATTTGCCGGGCGGTCAACGGCTTTGGCGATGCGAGTTGACGGCAGCGGGAGCCAAAGGTCTGGTGCTGTTGTTCGACAAATTCCGGCTGCCAGCGGGCGGGCGTTTCTTTGCTTATGATGCCGAAAAACGAGCAATTCACGGGGCATTTACCGAAAAAAGCTGCCGCCCGGACGGCAAAATCCTCATCGGCCCGCTGCCCGGCGAAACGGCGGTCTTGGAATATCTGGAACCCGCCGCCGCCCGCGAACAAGCCGAAATCCACCTCGACCGCGTGGACTATGCCTACCACGAAGACGTGAATGCCCAGCCTGCCGGGCTGCTCGGCTTCGGCGACGCGGTCACTTGCCACACCAACGTCAACTGCCAAGTGGCGACCAATTATTACCGCCAAAAACGCGGCGTGGCCCGCATCCTCATGGTGTTCTCGAACGGCACAGGCTGGTGCAGCGGCACATTGGTGGCCAATACTTCGGAGACGGGCGAGCCTTATTTCCTGACCGCGCACCACTGCCAAATCATCGGGCAAAACCCCGATTTTTCGATGTGGCGTTTCGATTTCAACTTTGAAAGCCCCAGCTGCCAAACGCCCGCAACGGCTCCTACTTTCCAGTCCGTGCTCGGCTGCGAACGCTTGGCCTATCGCGCCCAGACGGATGTTATGTTGCTGAAAATCAACCCGATACCGCAGAATTACGGCGTGTATTTCAGCGGCTGGGACCGCTCGCTCGACCCGCCCACGAGCAGCGCACTCATCCACCATCCACGCGGTGACATCAAAAAATACTCCGCCGACGCGCAGCCTGCCGAGGTATTCGAGCAAGCGATTGACTGGGGGCCGGGCTTCGGCACCTCGCCCGCCAACACGCACTTCAAGACCATCCCAGAGACAGGCACATTCGAGCCCGGCTCCTCGGGCTGCCCGCTTTTTGACGAGACCTTGCGCGTGGTCGGGCAGCTGCACGGCGGCAACTACACGAACAACAACCCCTGCTTCGTGAAAGAAACCTACTTTGGCATCTTCGGTCTCTCGTGGGACGCGGGCGCAACCGCCAACACCCGGCTCAAAGACTGGCTCGACCCAACCGGCCTGAACAAAATGACACAAGACGGCTATTTCATGCCAACTCCGCCGCCCCCCACCGCGTACAAGATTTCCGGGAAAATCGAGACTTCTTGGGGCGTGCCGATGCCGGATGTGCGCGTCAACCTGACCGGCGGCGCGACCCGCACGACCCTGACCGACGGCGGCGGCAACTTCACATTTGACAGCCTACCTGTCGGCCTGAACTACACGCTCACGCCCGCCAAAGACACGAACGACCTGAACGGTCTCTCGTCGTTCGACCTGCTGAACATCACGAGGCATATCCTCGGCATTGACACGCTGGATTCGCCGTGGAAAATCATCGCCTCCGATGCAAACCTCTCCAACACAGTCAGCTCGTTCGATGTCCTCGAATTTCGGAAAACGCTGCTTGGGCTGTACCCCGATGGCTTCCCAGCCGCGCCGGCGTGGCGTTTTTTCCCGGCCAACGCACAGTTTACGAACCCCGCCGCACCATTTCCCGCGCCGGACACATACCTGACGGTCTCGAACTTGGCGGCCAACAAAACCGACGTGAAATTTTACGGCGTGAAAATCGGCGACACGAACAACTCGGCCAACGCAGGGCAATGAGTGAATATGCAAATGAGTGAATGTGTGATTGGGTGAATTTCACACCTTTGCCGACAAAATTGCCGTGCCGTGTTAGCCATTTTCCGCAACAACGAGACCTCCTCCATTTTCCTGCTGGCCGTGTATATCGGGCTGCTGCGCTTGCCTGCGCTGCTGGGCCTCGTGCCGCCCGTCCCTTGCGCAGCGGAGGGGGCGTCGGTGGCTTGGATGTGCCATTTGTTGTCGGAAAAGCCATTCTGGTCGGCGGTCACGGCTGCGACACTCGTATTCGTGCAGGCAATTTTGCTCAACAACCTCGACCAAAAATACCGCCTTGCGCCCGACCGTACTTGGCTGCCGGGCATGGTGTACGCGCTGGTGGCTTCGGCCTTCCCGCAGTTTCTGTACCTCACGCCACCGTTGTTCGCGCTGACTTTCATCCTAATGGGTTTAAACCAACTTTTCGGCACCTACAAGCAACAGGTGGCGACCGGAGCGGTGTTCGACTCGGCATTTTGGGTCATGGTTGGGGCCTTGTGCTACCCGCCCGTGCTGCTGTTGCTGGCGGCGGCGTTCATAGGACTGAGCGTGCTGCGCTCGTTCAATTTCCGGGAGCGCGTCGTCTTTTTTTCGGGCGCAATGGTGCCGTTGTTTTTGGGTTGGCTGTGGTTTTTTTGGCACGACGAGGGCGGGCTTTTTTGGCAAAAACAGTTCGGTTCGCTGTTCGGCTTCATCCATTTTGACACAAGCTGGGACGCAAAATCGCTCATGCAAATCGCCCTGATGTTGTTCCTGACCCTGTTCGTGCTGCTCAATTTTGGGGCGTACTACCACAAGAAACTCATCCAAGTCCAGAAATACATCAGCATTTTTTATTGGTTTTTGTTCGTCGGCGGCCTGAGCGCGCTGCTGCAAAACCAGCTACGGATGGAGCACCTGCTCTTGCTCGCCCCGACGGTGGCCCTGTTCCTCGCCCTCTCCTTCGTGGGCCTGCGGAACCGGGGGCTGGCCGAAATCCTGCACCTCGCCCTGCTTGGCCTCGTGTTTTTCCTCATGTTTTTCCCGGTTTGAGCCAGCCGGGCACGCACAAACTTCTCCCACACATGACAAACCTCGCCCGCACTTTTTGCCTACGGCCTTTGGCGGCAGCCTCGTCGCTGCCAGTTTTTCAACTTTTTGCCCTTCAATTCTTCCTCTTTTGCTCTGCCCGTCTGCTCGCCCAGCACGGCGACAGCCGCACTTACATCCCGCCGACCGACCCGCTCGTGCAGCAAAACCTCGCCGAGTGGCAAGACCTCAAATTCGGCCTGCTCATGCACTGGGGGCCATACGCGCAATGGGGCGTGGTGGAAAGTTGGAGCCTCTGCCCGGAGGACGAAGGCTGGTGCCAACGCCGCCCGGAACACGGCGGCGCGAGCTGGTACGAGTACCGCAAAAACTACGAACGCCTGCAGACGACCTTCAATCCCAAGCGCTTCGACCCCACGCGCTGGGCGGCGGCGGCCAAAACCGCAGGCATGAAATACATGGTGTTCACCACGAAGCACCACGACGGCTTTTCGATGTTCGACACCAAGCAGACCGATTACAAAATCACCGACCCGAAATGCCCGTTTTCGGCCAGCCCGAAAGCCAACGTGACCAAAGAAATCTTCCAAGCCTTCCGGGCCGAAGGCTTCAAAGTGGGCGCGTATTTCTCGAAGCCCGACTGGCATTCGCAGGACTTTTGGTGGGACTATTTCCCGCCCAAAGACCGCAACGTCAACTACGACCTGACGCGCTACCCCGAACGCTGGGCACGGTTCAAGTCGTTCACGTTCAATCAGTTGCAGGAACTTTGTACCGGATATGGAAAACTTGACGTGCTCTGGCTTGATGGCGGCTGGGTGCGCCCGGCCCACACCGTGAACCGCTCCGAATCGTGGCAGCGCGGCATCCCCGACGGCCAAGACGTGGACATGGATGCCATAGCCACAATGGCCCGTGAACGCCAACCGGGCATCATCGTCGTGGACAGGTGGATTCCCGGCCCGCACGAAAACTACCTCACGCCGGAGCAGGGCATCCCGCCCGCACCGCTCGGCTGTCCCTGGGAAACGTGCATGACGATGGGCGATTCGTGGTCGTACATCCCGCGTGAAAACTTCAAAACCCCGCGCCAAATCGTCCACAACCTCTGCGACATCGTGAGCAAGGGCGGCAATTTCCTGCTCAACATCGCGCCGGGGCCGGACGGCGATTTCCACGCCGAAGCCTACGACCGCCTGCGCGAAATCGGGGCTTGGATGCAAGTCAACGGCGAGGCGATTTACGGCACGAAAACACCCGAAAACGAGGTCTTCCGCGACGGGAACATCGTTTTCACGCAGAAAGGCCGCAGCATTTATGCCATTTACCTCGCCCAAAAAGGCGAAGACCTGCCGCCCGCCCAGCTGCGGCTGCGGTTTTTCACGCCCGCGCCCGGCTCGAAAATCGAGCTGCTCGGCAGCTCCGAAAAATTGACTTGGAAAAACACCGGCTCCGGCGACACGATGATTTGGCTCCCGGAATCGGCCACGCAAAAACCGCCGTGCAACTACGCTTGGGTGTTCAAAATTTCGCTGGGCGAATGAGCCGAGGGAAGCCGTATTTTTGGGCATCCTTTTTCAACGCCCATCACGCATTCACTCACTTACCCATACGCTCAATGAACTTCTTCCGCGATTTGCTCGAACGACAAGCCTACGGCGCCTGCCGCTACCTCGGCGACAAAATGCACGTCGCACCCGCCGAAGTCCGCAAGTATTTCATTTACACTTCTTTCATCGCCATGGGTTCGCCGCTGATTGTCTATTTAGTGGTGGCCTTTTGGGTCAATGTGCGGCGGTACATCCGGCGCGGCAAAAGCATTATTTGGGAATAAGCTTGATTCACGATTTCGGTTTGACGAGCTACGAATCGAACCTATCAGCACTCGTAATTCGTCAATCTGAAATCGTAAATCCTCCGCCGCCCCGGTTTTTCCATAGTTTTGCGGCTAATTCTGACAAAAAAAATCATGATGCGTTTCCTCCCTTTCCCGAAAACTGTCCTCGCCTTTTTCCCGATTTTTCTCTTTCAACTTTCGATTGCGACCGCCCAAAAATCCGACCTCGTGGTCATCCGCTGCGGCGCGGTTTCCAAGACCAGTGCCGTCAAAAACCTGTGGGTCAGCGCGGACAACTCCAAGTGGGTCGCCAATGGGCAGGGTGTGTTTCGCGTCCGGGCTTGCGACCTCGCCACGCCCATGCCGCTCGAAGCAGGGATGCAGACGGCTTACCAATTCGACGGCGGAAACAGCGAAGTTTTGTGGACGACCGAAAACTTGAAAGCCGCCGCAAAGACCGATTTCACCCCCACTGCCGCGTGGTACGATGGCAAAAACGACGCGCTTTGGCTCGGCTCGAAGGATGCGGGCGTGTTCCGGTTCAAGACAAAGCCTGCGCTGCAACTCGTTGAAAATCTGACGGTTGCGAATTCCAAACTCAAATCGAACGACATCACCCACATCTTTCAGGACAAATCCGGCAGGATGTGGATTGGGCACGAAAACGGCGCACTCGTCGGCACAGCAGGCAAATGGAAAACCGAGCTGGACGGATTCAGCGTGCAGCGCGTCCGCGAGGCGGGCGGGGACATCTGGGTGCTGGCCGACGGCGAGTTTTGGCAGGTCATCGGCGGCGAAAAATTCAAGGCCCTCGACATTGACTCCGAAGCATTGGAGGGCGAACCCGCCGATTTCGACATCGCGCCCGACGGGCGGCTCTGGATTTTGAGCCACATCCTCGCCCGGTACGATTTGCTCGCGGGCACGTTCGAGACGTTCAGCGGCCCGGAGGATTTCACCAGTCTGTACGGCACGCACATCGCTGCCGACTCGGACGGCGCGATTTGGGTGGGCACCTCGGACAAAGGGCTTTACCTCGTCGAAAAATCGTCCTCGCTAACCGTCAACATCCTGATTGACAAGGAGTTAAGTTGCAACGGCCCCGGCAACGACGCGGCTCTTTCCGTCAAAGTTTCAGGCGGGTCGGCACCGTTCAATTTCAAATGGTCGGCCCCAAACCTCACAGGCGACGCGCTCACCGGGCTTTCCGCCGGGACGTACACCGTGACCGTGAGCGACAAAACAGGCAAATCCAAGACGAGCAAAATCACCATCGAAAGCGGCGAAATGCGCCTCAGCGTCAAACAGAAAAAAGAGACGACCGCGCCTGATGCCGCAAACGGTGCCGCCGAAGTCGAGGTAGAGGGCGGCACTGGGCCGTTCGCTTTTTTGTGGGACAACAACGAAAAAACAGCCCAAGCCGTCCGACTTTCGGAAGGCAAACACAGCGTCACCGTCACCGACCGGAAGGGTTGCAGCAGTACGGCTTCAGTAGATATTTCGCAGAAAATCAACGCTTTATCGGTTAGCATCCGCGAAGTCACGGGCAACCGCTGCGCGGGCATGAGCGAGGCCGCGCTCGCCGTGCAGACCACCGGCGGCAAACCGCCATTCAAATACGCTTGGGACAACCGTGCCCTTTCCGGCGACCAGCCCATCGGTCTGCGGGCAGGCAGCTACACCGTTACTGTGACCGACGCAGTTGGCAGCACGGCCAGCGCGACTTTTGAAGTGAAACAACCGCCGAACCTCACCGCCCTGCTCAACGTGGACGCATCGGCCAGCGTCGGGCAAGCCGACGGCAAAGCCACCGCCAACGGCGCGGGCGGCGTGGGCAAATACACCTTCAAGTGGGACAACGGCGAAGTGGGTGCGAAAGCCGTGAAATTGGCCGCCGGCAAACACAACATCACGGTCATGGACGCGAACGGCTGCACGGTCATCACCACGTTCGACATCACCGAAAACATCCTGCCGCTGCGCGTCAGCCTTGCTGAAAAAACGTCCATCAAATGCGCGGGCGAGGCCGTCGCCGCGCTCGAAGCCACCGTTTCGGGCGGCAAGGCCCCGTTCAAATTCGCTTGGTCAAACCCAGCCGCCAGCGGGCAATTTCCCGAAAAACTGCCTGCCGGGGCCTACACTTTGACCGTTTCCGACGTGGACGGCAGCCAAACAACGGCCTCAATCACCATCAAACAACCCGACGCACTCGCGCTCTCCGTCAAAGTGGACGCGCCCGCCAGCACCGGCAACAGCGACGGCAAAGCCACCCTGCGGGCCAGCGGCGGAGCCGGAAAATTCGAGTACAAATGGGACAACGGCGAGACAACCGTCACCGCCACCAAACTCGCGCCCGGCAAACACACCGCCACCGCCACCGACGCGAACGGCTGCACGACCACCGTCAGCCTCGAAATCACGGAGAACATCCTGCCGCTGCGCGTCGCCATCGCCGAAAAAACGCCCATCAAGTGCGCCGGGCAAAAAGTCGCCGCGCTCGCAGCCGAGGTTTCGGGCGGCAAACCACCCTATAAATACGTCTGGGACAACCCCGCCGCGACGGGCGAAAACCCCGCGAACCTGCCCTCTGGCAAGTACAGTTTGACCGTGAGCGACGCGGCCGGGACACAGGCGACGGCCACTTTCGACATCGTGCAGCCAGCCGCGCTTTTCGCCACCGCCAAAGTGGACGCGCCCGCCAGCACCGGTAACAGCGACGGCAAAGCCACCATCCGAGCCAACGGCGGCGCGGGCAAATACGATTACAAATGGGACAACGGCGAGACGACCGTCACGGCCACCAAACTCGCACCCGGCAAACACAGCGTCACGGCCACCGACGCGAACGGCTGCACAACCACTGCGACGGTCGAGATTTCCGAAAACATCCTGCCGCTCGCGGTCAGCATTTCCGAAAAAGCGAGCATCAAGTGCGCGGGCCAAAACGAAGCCGCCCTCGAAGCCGAAGTTTCGGGCGGCAAACCGCCATATAAATTCAACTGGTCGAATCCCGCCGCGTCGGGCGACAGCCCAAAAAATTTGCCCGCCGGGAATTTTTCGTTGACCATCACCGACGCGGTCGGCAGCACGGCAACGGCTAATTTAAATGTCAAACAGCCTGAAAATCTGACGATTACAGCCAAAGTGGACGCTTCGGCAAGCACCGGAAACAGCGACGGCAAAGCCAGCGCACGGGCCAGCGGCGGCGCAGGCAAATACGATTACAAATGGGACAACGGCGAAACAACAGTCACCGCCACCAAACTCGCCCCCGGCAAACACACCGTTACGGCCACCGACGCAAACGGCTGCACAGCCACTGCCACAGTTGAAATTTCCGAAAACATCCTGCCACTCGCGGTCGCCCTTTCCGAAAAAGCGAGCATCAAGTGCGCGGGCCAAAACGAGGCCGCCCTCGAAACGGAAGTTTCCGGCGGCAAATCGCCGTACAAATTCGCATGGTCGAGCGCGGCCATTTCCGGCGAAAACCCCGCGAACGTGCCTGCTGGCAGCTACACATTGACCGTGACCGATGCAAAAGGAACTTCCCAAACGGCCAGCATCACCGTGAAACAACCTGAACCCATCACGGCAGAAATCGTCAAAAACACCGGTGCCACAACCGACCGCAGCAACGACGGACGCGCCACCATCTCGGCCAAAGGCGGCACCGGCGCACTTTCCATCGCTTGGGACAACGGCGAAACAGGCGAAAAAGCCACCAAACTCGCCCTCGGTGGGCACACCGTCGTCGTGACCGACGCGCGTGGCTGCACCAAAACCGTGCGCTTCGATACGCCCAAACGCATCCTCCCCGAACTGAACGCCTCGCAACTGAAAACCGGCCAAAACGTCCGCATGGAGCAGCTGCAATTCGCCGCCGACAGCACCAACCTGAACGAATCGTGCATGCCCGTTTTGAACGAGGTGTATGATTTTTTGGTGGAAAACGGCGGCATTGTCATCGAAATCGGCGGCCACACCAACTCCACGCCGCCCGATGCCTACTGCGACCGACTTTCCTCAGGCCGTGCCAAAGCGGTGGCTGATTACCTGATTTCGCGGGGCATTGACCCCAAACGGGTCTATTCCAAAGGCTACGGCAAACGCCAACCCGTCGCCAGCAACGCCACGCCCGAAGGCCGCAAACGCAACCAGCGCGTGGAAATCAAGATTTTGAAGATTGAATGACGGTGGAGGGTTGAAGAGAGGAAGAGAGGAAAGAGTTGAAAAGTTGAAAGCCCAATTTTCAACTTTTCAACCCCTTCCTCTCTTCCTCTTTTCAACTCTCTCCCCTCTTTTCAACTCCTCGCCTCACTTCCACCCGGTGGGCTTCGCCGTCGTGCTGTTTTTCAAAATTAAGCAGTCAAAACACTCTGATTTTGAGTAGGTCTCGTATTGGTTGGGGTCGCAGGGCGGGAGCACATAATAGGTCTGGCCGAGGTCGCCGTTGAAAACCTTGCGCCGCAACGTGTCCACCGAAGCCACCTCGAAGTAGCCGAGCGGGACCTCTGTGGGGTCGTTTGGGTTAAAAATATTGCCGCGCACTTCGCCCGGCGGCGGGTCGAACACGGTGCCCTGCGGGTTGGCGACTTTGGCAAAACCTTCCCAAAACTTGAACGCCTCCGCACTTATGGAACGCTGCACCACATTGAAATACAAGCTGTTGCCAAAAGCTTGGTCAACCAGTTTGCTCCCGATTTCAAAGTCCACCGTCTTTCCGGCCTGATTTTGCAGGCGCAGCAACGGGATATTTTGCAAGTTGAAATAGTCGGTCACATAGCACTGCTTCGTCGGCGGCGGCAGCGGCCCCGATTGCACCAACTCTGGGAAATAGTACACGCAGTGCGCGTCCCAGCGGAGGTACACATCGTTGGCTCCGGCGGGCACCGTCGTGCGGACAGTCAGGTATGCCCGCTCGTCCTCGACCACCAAATCCGTCCCACTCACACGCGGCACGATGCGCCCCTCCACCAAAATGGAGTCGGCCTCCACTTTTTGGGGCAGCGACTGCGGGCGCGATTGGTAGGTTCTGCCGTTGGGCATCACGATTTCGAGGTGGTACAAGCGGCCCGGCACGGCGGGCATCGCGCCCGGCGGCAACTCATAAAAGGTATCGCCCGGCAAAAACTGCAAGTAGTATTGTGCCTTGTTGCCGACGTTGTCCACGACGTACACCGCCGCATCGCGGATGAACTCGAATTTGCTGAACGCGAATTTGTTCGGCCTCGTGAGGCGCACTTGGTGCGGGCCGGGGCTGTCCGTGAAATCGCCGTCCACGACCACCGTGCTCAGGTCGCCCTCGTCGGTGAACAGGTCAATTTCGCGGATGCAGGTCGCAAACAACATGGCCGAAAGCGCGGCCAGCAAGAGATGTATCTTTTTCATTTTCAGAAAGTTATCGTCAGGTTAGCAGCGGGGATTGCCGAGCCGACTAATGCGAGGGAATAGGCTTTCGGGTAGGAGTCCGGCTTTTTCTCGAAGAAAACCGAGAACGGGTTTTTGCGGGCAAAGACGTTGTAAATCGAGAGGCTGAACGTGGTTTTCGCGCCCGAAAGCCGCGATTTGTTCTCGTCAAAATTGAGCGACACATCCACGCGATGGTAATTCGGGATGCGGGCGTTGTTCCGCAGCGCGAAATCCGGCGCGACCACGCCGCCCACCGTGTACACCCGCTGCGGGGCCGAGACGGGCCGCCCCGTCCGCATGACGTAGTTGAAGGCTATGGACGCGGAGGGCGTGAACGAGTTTTTGAAGTACAGGTTGATTTGGTGCGGCTGGTCGTAGTCGCTCGCAAATCGCTGGCCTTTGTTGATGGCCTCTGCTGCGAAGGGCGTTTCCACTTTCACCCATGAGCGGGCGTAAGTGTATGTGAGCCAACCAGTTAGCACGCCCGTGCGTTTTTTGATGGCGACTTCGGAGCCGTAGGCCGTGCCTTTGCCGGGCAGCAGTTCGGTCTCCAAGTGGCCGTTCAGCAGCAGGTTGGGCAGGTTTTTGAACACGGGCACGCCGTCCGTTTGTTTGTAAAAAATGTCGGCGGCAAGTTCCCACATCCGGTCGGCCCATTCGGTGGTGTAGCCCACGTCCCATTGGTCGCCGGTTTGCGGGCGGATGTGCGTATTGCTCACTTGCCACACATCCACCGGGGTCGGCGAGGCGAGGTTCGAGATGAGATGGATGTACTGCCGCATCCGGTTGTAACTGAATTTCAAGGACTTGCGCTCCGCGAAATTCCAGCTGACGGACAGGCGTGGCTCCAAGCCTGCGTAGCTTTTCACAGTTTCGCCTGCCCCGAAATAGGTCGAGTCCAGCCGGTTTTCCGCTGTTTGCGGCAGTCCGTCGCGGTATCGCCAAACAGTTTTTTCGCCAAAATGCCGGAAATAAACCCCGCGCAGCCCGCCCGACATTTTCCAGCGCGGAGCCAACCGCCACTCGTCCTCGGCGAAAACCGCGTACTCCTCGCCATTGTCTTTGGCGACGGTCTGCGGCTGAACGGCGGATTGCTCGCCAGCCGGGCGCAGCGATTCGGGCCGGGCGCGGATTTGGTTCCATTGGACCCCAAAGGTGGCTTCGTGGCGGCTGCCCGGCACCCAGTTGGCGCGCCAGCCGAGGTTGCGGTAGTCGAGGCCATTTTCGAGGTCGAAGCCGCCCAGCCCCTGCGGCGAAAAATAGCCACCCGAATACCGCCCGATGTTGCCTTGCCAAACCGACACGATTTTTTGGCCGAGCGGATGGCGCACCGAGAGGTTGAGCAGCCGGTTGCTCCAGCTATACCCAAACACTTGGCCGTAGCGGAAATAATCGCTGGTTTGGTAACCTGTCAGGGCAAAATTGACGCGCTCGCCGAGCCTGCCGCTGACCTTCGCCAGCCCGTCAAAAAACCACGCGGAGCTTTTTTTGCCCTCGGCAATGGGCGCGGCTTTTAGCATCCAATCCGAATACGAACGCCGGAACCCGGCCATGAACGACACTTTTTTACGCACCAGCGGGCCTTCGAGCATCCCTTTGGCGGTCGCCAAGCCCACGCCCACGTTGCCGTGAAACTTCGAAAAATCGCCGTCGCGCAGCTGCACATCCAGCACCGACGACAGCCGCCCGCCATACCGCGCCGGGACGTGGCCCTTGTACAGCGTGACCGAGCGCACCAAATCGGGGTTGTAAACCGAGAAAAAACCGAGGACGTGCGAGGTGTTGAACAGCGGCGCGTCGTCCTGCATCGTGAGGTTTTGGTCAATGTTGCCGCCGCGCACGTTGAAACCCGACGCGCCGTCGCCCGCCGAACTCACGCCCGGCAAGGTATTCAGGCTCTTAATCACGTCGGCTTCGCCCAAAAACGAGGGCAATTCTTTGACCGTCGAGACGGGCAGGGCTTCCACGGCGGTCTGGACGTTTTCGGATTTCCGGGCGGCTTTGTTGCCCTCGATGAGCACTTCTTGCAGGCCAAGCGGCGAGGTTTCGAGCGGGATTTCGACGCTGCCGTTGGCCCATGCGGTCAGTTTCAGGCGTGTTTCGCGGTAGCCGAGGTATTGGACGCTGAGTTCGGTCGGCCCGGCGGGGAGTTTGATTTCAAATTGCCCGAGGCCGTTTGTGGGCGGCCCGGCGGGTTTGCCATTTTGCAAAATCACAGCTCCGGCTATGCCTTCTTTGGTGTCCGAATCGAACAGCAAGCCGTTGATTTTCAATGAGTTGCTCGCAGCAGGCGGCTGACCGAGGGTAGTCTCGAGTTCGAGCGGGCGGAGGAATTCGGGCAGCTTGATTTGGCCGGCGAGGCAGCGCGTTTTCAGGCCGCGCAGGTAATCGGCGTTCAGGTCAATGCTGCGGCAGACGACCACGAGCGTATCGCCGAAGGGGACGTAGGCCAGCCCGTGCTTGGGCAGGATGCCGCGCAGCGACTCGTGCAGGGTGCGCTCGCGGAAGCTGTAATCGAGCTTGTACCACGGGAGTTTCTCCGGTTCGGTGCAGATGCTGACCGCGTACTGTTTTTCGAGTTCGGTCAGGATTTCAAAAATCGTCTGCCCCTCGAACTTGGCGGAGATTGCTTTTTCAAAATTGCTTTGGGCAAGGGCTTTGCCCGATAGGATCATGAATAGGCCGAGCGTGGCAAGGCAGGAAAGGCGCATAAAAACAGGGCAAAAAAATTGTGGGAAAACACAATTCGGCACATTCGGTCGGTGGCTGGGCAAAGGAACGCAGCGGCCAAACAAACGCCGAAAAAAAGTTGGCAAATGGCGGGCTTGGGCCGAAAACCCACATGGCCGTTTCGGTCATTTGTTAACGCGCTCGTCAGCGCGGAAAACCCAAAGCAAACCGTTTCTTAAACCATTGAAAAACAGCAACTTACACACATCCGATGATTTTGCCACAGCCCGCGCCCTGACAGAAATCAGCCAAAACTTAACGGCAGTTTAACATGGGTCATTTACCTTCGCCGATGCTTTTACCTTCCATTTTTCATCAAATCCATCCTGTATGAAAAGCAAATTTTTTACCACTTCCCTGACGGGCAAGGGGCTTTTGTCGCTTGTTTTCGTCCTCATGGGCCTTGCGGCCTTCGCGCAAGTCACGACATCGAGCATCACTGGCCTCGTGTCGGGTGCCGACGGCTCCGGTCTGCCGGGCGCAACGGTTGTTGCTACGCACACGCCATCCGGTTCCAAGTACGGCACCGTGACCAACGTATCCGGTCGTTACACGCTGCCTGCAGTGCGCGTCGGCGGGCCGTTCTCGATTACGGTGACGTACACGGGCTTCGAGGCGCAGACCCGCGACGGGATTTACACCACGCTGGGCGTTGCCGCCAACGTGGATTTCCAACTGGCCGAAGCAGGCAAGATGCTTGCAGAAGCGGCCGTCGTGGCGCAGCGCAACGAGGTGTTTTCGAGCGACCGCACGGGCGCATCTACCAATGTCTCGCAGGGTGTGCTTGAGGCTTTGCCGACCATTTCGCGCAGCTTTGGCGACATGACGCGCCTCACCCCGCAGAGCAACGGCAACAACCTCGCAGGCCGCAACAACCTCTACAACAATATCTCCATTGACGGCTCGCTGTTCAACAACAGCTTCGGTCTCGCCGGCACGGTGGGCGGCCAGACGAACTCGCAGCCCATCAGCCTCGACGCCATCCAAGAAATCTCGGTCAACCTCGCGCCCTTCGACGTGCGCGACGCAGGCTTCACGGGCGGCAGCATCAACGCCGTGACCCGCTCGGGCGACAACGAGTTCCGTGGCTCGGTCTTCGGGTTCACGCGCTCCGAGAATTTCATCAGCAAAAAAGTGGACACGACGAAGGTCGTCAACCAAGACCTCTCGCAACGCCAGTTCGGCTTCCGTCTGGGCGGCCCCATCATCAAGGACAAAGTGTTTTTCTTCGTCAATGCCGAGCTCGACCGCCGCTCCGACCCCGGCTCCACGTTCTTCGCCAACCGGGGCACCCCAGGTTCGAACATCTCCGCTGTTTCAGCCGACTCGCTGACGGCATTGAGCAAATTCCTTTTCGACCAGCACAAGTACGTCACTGGGGATTTCGAGAACTACAACTTCAAGACCGAGAGCGATAAGATCTTGGCCAAGCTCGACTTCAACCTCAGCCAAGACCACAAGTTGAGCTTCCGCTACAACTACCTCAAATCCTTCCGCGAAATCCCGGTCAGCAACTCCGGCTCCGCCGGCGGCCGACAGCCCAGCGGCAACGCCCTCCCCTTCAAAAACGCCTCCTACATCCAAAACAACAACCTCAACTCCTACGTCCTTGAGCTCAACAGCCTGTTCGGCTCCAAGCTTTCCAACAACCTCGTGGTCGGCTGGAACAGTTTCCGCGACTTCCGCGAAAGCGGCGGCGGCGTGTTCCCGCTCGTGGACATCCTGAGCGGCTCCCCCAACGGTGTCACGCGCACCAGCTTCGGCTACGAACCCTTCACAGCCAACAACATGCTTGACCAGGACGTGTTCCAATTCACCGACAACCTTTCGCTGTTCCTCAACAAGCACACCATCACCTTCGGCGCAAACTTGGAATACTTCAAGTTCTCCAACGGCTTCACCCCACGCTTCTACGGTGATTTCCGCTTTGCCTCTTTCTCCGATTTTTACAACAGCTACCCGGCGGGCACCCTCACGCCCATTGGCGAAAGCAACGGCTTGGGCCGCCCCATCCGCTATGAGCTGACCTACTCCGCCGTCCGCGACGTGGCTGTGCCGCTCGCCGAGCTGGAAGTCGGCCAATTCGGCGTGTACGGCCAAGACGAATTCCAAGTGACCCGAGACCTGCGCATCACCGCCGGCCTGCGCGTTGACCTGCCGTTCTACCCCGTGACGCTCGAAAAAAACCCGCGCCTCGACACCCTCACATTCGCCGGAGGTGAAAAAATAGACGTGTCCAAGTTCGCCGACCCCATCCCGCTCTTCTCCCCGCGCTTGGGCTTCAACTATGATGTGAACGGCGACAAAACACTGCAATTGCGCGGCGGCACGGGCCTCTTCACCGGGCGCATCCCGTTCGTCTGGCTCTCCAACCAAGCCAGCAACAACGGCCTCCTCTTCGGCTCCGTGCTCCAGACTGGCAACATCACAAACACCAACAAGGCCGACGACTACGTGAACTTCCCGTTCAGCGCCGACGTGAAGACCTACATCCCCGCCAACGCCACCGTGCCCAACACCGTGCTCATCAACTCGACGGACAAAAACTTCAAGTTCCCACAAGTTTGGCGCACGAACATCGCCGCCGACTACAAACTCCCCGCTGGCTATATCCTGACTGTGGAGGGCATATTCACCAAAGACATCAACGCCGTCTATCACCGCGACCTGAACCTCAAAGACAAAAAAGGTCAGATCGACTCACCCGGCGACAAACGCGACCTTTTCCACGGCAGCGCGTCGGCCAACCGCCGCAATTCGAACATCACCAACGCCATCCAACTGACCAATACCAGCGAAGGTTACTCCTACTTCGGCACCCTGCAGCTTCAAAAAGAGTTCAGCCAAGGATTCTTTGCCTCTGCTGCATACACATTCGGCGAATCCAAAGACCTCACTTCCAGCCCAAGTGCCATCGCGGCCACCGCATGGAACTCCAACGCAATCCCGAACAGCCCCAACGAACCCGTGCTCAGCTGGTCCAACTACGACCTCCGCCACCGTGTGCTGGCATCCGCCTCCTACCGCTACGAAATCTCCGACCTCGTCGGCCTGACCGTCTCCGCTTTCTGGAACATCCAGCGCGGCGGCTCCATCTTCTCCGATGCGGCGGCAGTCAGCGCGCCCAGCACCCGTTACTCTTTCACATACAGCGGCGACATGAACGGTGACGGCATCCAGGGCAATGACC
>JBKBIC010000035.1:2862-7172 GCA_046299435.1 Saprospiraceae bacterium | reverse complement strand
ACCGCGCCGACATCACACTCGTCGAACTGAAAAAGAGCGGCGGCGTTGTCGTCTCGCCCGACGAACAATGGACGGCCCTCAGTGCATTCATCGAGCAAGACAAGTACCTCTCCGAAAACCGCGGCAAGGTCATGGAGCGCAACGGCGGCCTCTTCCCCTGGTTCAACAAACTCGACGTGCGCCTCGCCGCCGACGTGTTCTCCAAACTGGGCGGCAAAAAGCAGAATAAACTCCAGTTTACCTGCGACATCCTCAACTTCGGCAACCTCATCAACTCCAAGTGGGGCGTACTGAAAACCCTCCGCACCCAAAACCCAATCGCCTTCGCAGGCTACGAAAAAGACGCGAACGGCCAGACCACCAACAAACCCACATTCACCTTCGACCCCGCCATCAAGCAATCCTTCATCGTGGACACCGGCCTCACCTCGCGCTGGCAGATGCAGCTCGGTCTCCGCTACACGTTCAATTGATTGGCTATCCGGTGATTCGGCCATTTGACCGACTCAAAACTCAGTCCCCGCTGGCAGCTGCCAGCGGGGACTTTTTGCACCACCTCATCAGTGGGCGCGGCTACAATTTCTCGCCCAGAAACAAGACTTTTGCCCCCGCTTTTGCCGAACCAAACGCATCCGCAAATGAAACCGACCCAACTCGTGTGGCTGCTCGCCGCCGCGCTCCTTGCCTGCAAAGGCCCCAAAAAAATGGCCGACCCGAACGCCAAACTCGTCCAACTCGAAACCGCCGGCTGCCGGGGTTTCTGCCCGATTTATCGCCTCACGTTCTGGCAAAACGGCAAAGCTGAATTTGAAGGCATCCAGTTCACCGCCCAGACGGGCTTGCGAAATTTCACGCTCGACCCCACCGAACTCGCTGGCCTTCAACAACTTGTGGCCGAGACCAACCTCTGGCAATACCCCGACCGCTTCCAAAGCACCGTCGCGGACGCACCCTCCGCCACCCTCACCGTCTGGGACGGCCCAAAAACCAAAAGCACACTCGGCAGCATTGACCGCCCGCAGCCGCTCCTCGCCCTCGAAGCCCACCTGAAATCGCTCGCCGAAAAACACGGCCTCCAAGTCCGGCGCGGCGTTGCCCCGAACGAACCCGCGCCCGGCACCCGTGCCGAAATCCTCCTGCAACTCAAAGACGACGTGAACGCCGGCAACTGGCTTCAACAATTTGAAGACTTCCGCCTGCGCCTCGTGCGCCGCATCCCGCCCAACAACACTTGGGTTGTGGCCTACGACCGCAGCCAAATCGAAGAACCCGCCCTGCTCGACCTACTCAAAAACATGGACGGCTGCCTCAATGCCCAACCCAACAAACTTGCAAACGACAGAAACTGAACGAATTACGATTTTGGATTTACGAATTACGATTGTCAAACACGGATTCGTAATTCGCAAATCGTAATTCCAAAACCCACTTCTCTTGTCCCGTTTTTGGCAAACAAACTGGTTTCTATGGCTGGCCTACACGCTGGCCGCGCTCGCCATTTCCGTCCAGAAACTCGCGCCGGGCCGCCACGCGAACGGCTACACCGCCTACGAGAACTACGTCATCTTCAAAAATTCATGGACGCACCTGCTCGCCGGGCTGAACCCCTACACGAGTTTCCCCGCCGAGCAATGGGATTTGTTCAAGTATAGCCCAGCTTTTGCGGTGTGCATGGCCCCGTTCGCCGCGCTGCCCGATTGGGCCGGGCTGCCCATCTGGAATTTACTGAACGCCCTGCCGCTGCTGGCTGCCATCCTCGCCTTGCCTGTTTTGGACGAGCGGGCGCGGCGATTTTTCGCATGGTTCGTGCTCCCCGAATTGGTCATCGCCCTGCAAAACAGCCAAAGCAACGGCCTCGTCGCCGCACTCCTGCTGGGCACTTTTGTCGGCCTCGAACGCGGGCGCGAGAGCCATGCCGCGCCGCTCGTGGCCGGGTCATCGTTCATCAAAATCTTCGGTATTTTTGCCGCCCTGCCGGGGCTGCTTTACCCAAAAACACTCGGTTTTTGGGCAAAAACGGTGGCTTGGGCCGTGTTTTTTGCGGTTTTTCCGCTCATCGTCATCGGCCCGGAACACCTGAAAACCGTGTACGATTGGTGGCTCGAAATGCTCCGCAGCGACCACTCGGCTTCGGTCGGCATCTCGGTCATGGGCTGGTTGCGGAGTTGGTTCGGGCTGGATTTGCCGAAAACTTGGGTCGTTTTGGCAGGGTTCGGGGTGCTCGTCTGTTCGGTTTTCGTCGCCCGTCGCCGGGCCGATTTGCTCGAAATCCGCTCGCTCGCGTGGGCTTCCGTGCTGATTTGGGTCGTGATTTTCAACCACAAGGCCGAATCGCCCACGTTCGTCATCGCCCTGTGCGGCGTGGCCCTGTGGTTTTTGAACAGCCAAAAAACTGCGTGGGACAAGGTTTGGCTTTGGTCGGCCTTCGCGTTCGCCTCGCTTTCGCCGACCGATGTTTTCCCGAAAATCCTGCGCGACACGCTCGTCGCGCCCTATGCCCTGAAAGCCGTGCCGTGCATAATCATTTGGTTCTTAATTACTTACAGACTTTTGTTAGTTGAAAAGAGGGGAGCGTTGAAAAGTTGAACGGGCGTAGGCACACAACTTCAACTTTTCAACACTTCCCTCTTTTTAACTCCATTTCGCCCATGGACATGAGCAACGAATTCATTTTCAAGTTCCTGAAGTTTGGTATCGTCGGGTTCTCCGGCGTGTTCGTGGATTTTGGCATCACTTGGCTTTTGAAGGAAAAAGCCCGCCTGAACAAATACGTCGCCAACACCTGCGGCTTCCTTTGCGCCGTCGTCAGCAACTACACCCTCAACCGCCTGTGGACATTCGAGAGCCACGACCCAGCAGTGGCCATGCAGTTTTTCAAATTCCTCGTGCTCGCCACAGTCGGTCTCGGCCTGAACAACCTTATCATTTACCTGCTCCACGAACGCCGCGAGCGCACCAATTTCTACGTCGCCAAGCTCATCGCCACCGCCGTCGTCATGCTCTGGAATTTCTGGGCGAACTACACTTTCACGTTCAGTTGAAAAGAGGAAAAGATGAAGTGTTGAAAGTGTTTCAACTCCTCAACTCTTCCTCTTTTCAACCCTCCTTCCGCCTTTCAACTTTTTCACCTCTTCAACTCTTCAAAAGGCTCTGTGCGTTTTCCCACTCGTACAGGCCGTCAATGGAGAGGTAGCGTTCGCCTGTGTCGTAATTGAAGGTCAAAATGCGCGATCCGGCGGGGATTTCGGGCAGTTTTTTCGCCACTGCCGCCAGCGACGCGCCCGACGAGATGCCGCCGAAAATCCCCTCTTCGAGGGCAGCGCGTTTGGCAAACTCAAACGCTTCGTCGCGCTCGATGGTGATGATACCGTCCAACACATCGGTGTGCAGATTGCGCGGCACGAAGCCCGCGCCGATGCCCTGAATCGGGTGCGGGGCCGGGCTTCCACCCGAAATGACCGGGCTGAGGGCAGGCTCGACGGCAAAGATTTTCAGTTTCGGGAAAAAGCCTTTCAGGATTTCGCCCACGCCCGTGATGTGGCCGCCCGTGCCGACCCCGGTTATCAAATAGTCAATCCCGTCGGGGAAATCGGTCAGGATTTCGTTGGCGGTCGTCTGTTTGTGTACGGCGATATTCGCCTCATTCTCAAACTGTTGCGGTATCCACGCGCCCGGAATTTCCTGCGCCAGCTGGAACGCCCGCTCGATGGCCCCTTTCATGCCTTTTTCGCGCGGCGTGAGGTCGAATTGCGCCCCGTAGGCCGCCATCAGCCGCCGCCGCTCGACCGACATACTTTCGGGCATGACCAAAATAAGTGGGTAGCCTTTCACGGCGGCGACCATCGCAAGGCCGATGCCCGTATTGCCCGACGTGGGTTCAATGATGACCGAGCCGGGGCGCAGCTCGCCTTTGGCTTCCGCGTCCTCAATCATGGACAAAGCGATGCGGTCTTTGATGCTGCCGCCGGGGTTGGCGCGTTCGAGCTTGGCCCAGACTTCGTGACTGCTGCCGAACAGGCGGTTGAGGCGGACGTGCGGCGTGTTGCCGATGGTTTCTAAAATGTTTTGCGCTTTCATTGAAGGTGGTGATTTGTTGATTTGGTGATTTGTTGATTCGCATGGGCTATTTCAGCAGATGACCAAATAGCCGCATCGCCAACTCAAATGACAAAATTGACCGGCTCGTCAAATGGCCGCGAGCGGACGGCGGCCTTGGATTGATTGAGCACGACCGAGAACGGCGGCACGCTCTCCGTCAGCCAAGTGTTGCCGCCAATGACGGAGTCGTGGCCGATTTCGGTGCGCCCGCC
>JBKBIC010000035.1:0-2852 GCA_046299435.1 Saprospiraceae bacterium | reverse complement strand
CCGAGGATGGTGCAGTTGGCGTAAAGGGTCACGTTGTCGCCAATGGTCGGGTGGCGTTTGACGTTGGCGAGTGTTTTGTCCACCTGCAACGCGCCGAGGGTCACGCCCTGATAAATTTTCACGTTGTCGCCGATGACCGTCGTGGCCCCGATGACCACGCCCGTGCCATGGTCAATGAAAAACGAACGGCCAATCGTCGCCGCCGGGTGGATGTCAATGCCCGTCAAACTGTGGACATACTCGCTGAAAATGCGCGGTAGCAACGGCACTTTCAGGCGGTGCAGCACATGAGCCACGCGGTGAATCGCTATGGCATGAAAACCGGGATAGGTCGCTACGACCTCCTCCCAGCAGGTGGCCGCCGGGTCGAACCGCAGGAAAGCCTGCGCGTCTTCGAGCAAAGTCTCATGGACGGCGGGCAGCTGCGAGAGGAATTCGTCGGCCACCGCGTCTGCCGCATCGTTCTGCTTCAAAAGCGGGCGGAGCAGGGCCAGCAAATCGTACCGCAAGCGGGCAAATTGCGCCCCGGCGCGTTTCGATTCGGTGTTCTGGAACGGGAACAGGAAGTCGAAAATCGCCTCGGCCAGCGCGTGGGCCTCGGCTTTGGGCGGGATTTGCCCGGCATATTTCGTCCGCTGCGCGTCGAGTTTTTGAAAAAAAGCCTCCACTGTTTTAGAAGAGTGATGAATGATAAATGATGAGTGATGAATGTTTTGGGGCAAAAAAATGACCCTTTCCCGCGACAATCCAACGAGAAAGGGCCATCCAAAAACCATGAGCGTTTTGTCGCGGTCAATCCAACCCGAATTTGCCCAAAGCCATTGCCCAATCCGCCGGAAGCGGGCGCGGACAACAGCAACAACAGACTTGGACGTTGGAAAAACTGAATTGCATCGGTCGTGATTTTCGGCTGCAAGGTCAAACGCTTTAACCAAAAACACCAAACCGGGTTCGCACGGAGTGGCGTTTTGCCGTGTCACCCACCACGTCAAATTGGGGTGTTGATTAGAATTTTATTTTTGAAAAAATAATCCTTCTCAAAATCTGGAATAGAGTTTCGGCGCTTTATCGGTGCGTATTCCAGCAAAAATTTTTTTGCCAAAATTTCCTGCCACAGGGGTTCAGTGCGGTCGGCAGCCCAGAATTTCGTGGCATCGGGCTGAACCCAGCGCACGGCGATTTACCTTGCCGCCGCAATTTTTCACTATGAAAGCACTCGCCGCCCTGCTCGGAATGTTGCGATTGCCCAATCTGGTCATCGTTTTTTTGAGCCAATGGATGCCGTATTATATGGTGTTGCGCCCGGCGATTCTGCGCGGCGGCTGCATCCCCGCGCTCGAAGGGCGGACGTTCGGGCTGCTTTGCGCGAACACGGTGCTGACCACGCTCGCCGGCTATGTCATCAACGACATTTTCGATGCCCCGATTGATGCCCAAAACAAACCCGAACGGCTTGTGGTGGGGCGGTACCTGTCGCGCTCGGCGGCAGTTCTGCTGTACGTTGGGTTGCTGCTCATCGTCCTGACATTGGCTGTTTACCTCGACTTGCGGGTTTTTCCGAACCAAAAATTTGCCATGACGGGGCTGTTCGCCGGGGTCTCGGCCATGCTGTTTTTGTACTCGGCCCGGCTGAAATGCACCCCGTTTTTGGGCAATCTGGTCGTGGCTGGGCTGTGCGCCGTAGTGCCGTTGGTGGTGTGGTTCCCGGAGTTGAGGCCGCTGCACTTGCTTGGTTTTCAGGATGTTGCGTTGCTCCAAAGCACGATGCTGACCTTTTGGAACTTCGTGATTTTCGCGTTTGTCGCCACGCTTTTCCGCGAAATGGTGAAGGACATCGAAGACCACGCAGGCGACGCGGCCTGCCATTGCCACACCTTGCCCGTGCTCAAAGGGCCGCGCATTGCCCGGCGGTGGGCAGCGGTCGTCGGTGTTTTGCTGATCGGCAACCTCGCGTTGCTGATTTTTTATTGGTTGCAAACCGCAGTGCCCGCGTGGAAAATCGCCGCCGGGATTTTGTGCCTACTTTTGCCCGCCATTTTTGCCAGCCTGAAAACGGCGCGCGGCCAGACGAAAACTGATTTTTCGCAGGCCAGCCTCGCCATAAAACTGCTCATGTTGGCGGGCATCTTGCTCCTTTCAATGAGTGATTGAGACAATGAGTGAATGAGTGATTTTCACTCATTATCCCATTATCTTATTCAATCGCTCATTCACTCAATCGCTCATTCACTCAATCGCTCATTCACTCAATCACTCATTCACTCAATCACTCATTCACTCAATCGCTCATTCACTCAATCACTCATTCACTCAATCACTCATTCACTCAATCACTCATTCACTCAATCACTCATTCACTCATTGCATTGAAACTATTGCTTGCTTCCAAAAGCCCGCGCCGCGCCCAACTGCTCCGCGAAGCCGGGTTTGATTTTCAGGTCATTGGCATTGATGTGGACGAAAGTTTCCCGCCGGAAATGCCCGTCCGGGAGGTCGCGCCGATGCTCGCCCAGCGCAAGGCCCGCGCCGCCGCACACCTGATTTTGGGTGACGAGGTGGTGCTTTCGGCGGATTCGGTCGTGATTGTGGACAATGAGATTTTCAACAAACCTGCCGATTACGACGAGGCTTTCCGCATGATTCGTCGGCTTTCCGGGCGACAGCACACAGTTGTCACGGGCGTTTGCCTGCTTTCCCGGAACCGAGAATCGGTGTTCGCAGGCGTGTCGGAGGTGTTTTTTGCGGACCTGAGCGACGCGGAAATTGACCATTACATCCGCACTTGCCAACCCTTCGACAAGGCCGGGGCCTACGGCGTGCAGGAATGGATCGGGCACTGCAAAATCCGGCGC
>JBKBIC010000034.1:0-29448 GCA_046299435.1 Saprospiraceae bacterium | reverse complement strand
CGGCAAAAAGGCCCCAAACCGAAACTCGACCCGGGCATTTACAAAGAGCGCAACGTCATCGAGCGGCTCTTTTGCCGCCTCAAAGAGTGCCGTCGCGTCCTGACCCGTTTTGAAAAGTTGGCAGACGCTTTCTTGGCTTTTGTTCAACTCGCTTTCATTCGGATGACGTTGAAAAGGTATTTTTCAGACAAACCCTAAATTCGTGCCGCTCGTCAGTACGGCGCGTGAGAAGCTTTGTAAATCGGCTTGGTTGGCGAAGTAGCAGCGGAAGTCAACGGACGAGCAGTAAAGGTTTTTTGAGGTGCGGATTCGGAGGCGGTCTTTTGGGTAGTGGGCAATTTCAGATTTGATGTTTTCGACGGCAAGCAGCTCCTTTTGGGAAAGGGTCAAAGACAGGTAGACGGGGAACTTGTCGGGTGGGATTTTATCGGCTTGGCAATGTTTGTCGGTTTTTGGGTCGTTTGGTGAGATGGCGGTTTCGATGCGTGGTGGCATTGAGTGTTTTCATGTTTTTGTTTTTGACTTTTCCGCTCGTGCGTGGGCGATTTTATCAATGGATGCTACGATGGCAGAGGCTTCGGACATTCGTTTAGCCACCTCAACTTGATTCCCTTTTTTACCGAGCAACCCCTTGACCTCACCTGAAAGGTCTTGAAAGACTTGCCCCTCCAAAGCGATTGATTCATCAAATGTTTTGGGGAGTTCTGGGTCATTGTGGGCGGGCTTTTTTCCGGCCAAAAGATTCTTGTGAATTTTCGTCGCTGCCGCCGCGTCTTCTTTGCCTTCTCGGAAATATGGCATTTTTGTTCCTCTGTTTTGGGTAAGCATAGCAGTACTTTTTCAAAAGTCAAGTCAATCCACAATGATCCCTTTTCCTGAGTTGAGCCACAAGACAAAAAAGATTCTGGGTGAAATATTGAGAAATTTTGAAGGCAACCTCCAACCATTTGGGGTGTTGGGGGAACCCTTCTTTCCGCCCGAAAACGGAGCTGACGGCATATGGCAGTCCCTTGTTGATTTGAAAAACCATGATACCTACTATGCTCGATTTGACTACCGAACCATGAAATTGGTGGGAGTTCTGGGAATTTCAGACGCGCTTGGGTACATAGAGGAAGGGTGTAAAATTGAGAACATGGTTGCGATTATCCACCCGAATTACGTGGCAGCTTACTTGCATTTTGCTAATGCAGCCTACGCCGTATTAACCAAGACATGGGGGGAAAACGAAAAGTTTTGGAGTAGATCATTGAAGTCTAGGTACATCATCAACTACCCGGTCAAAAATGCCAACGGTAGATACCTGTGGATCAAACAAATGACGATGCCTTTAAAGTACGACTCCAATGGAAGGGCAATTGAACAGTTGTCGTCTTACACGATAGTTTCGAGGTATGAGGGAGCGTCCTTACCTGCTGCGCCCAGGATATACGACAATGATGGGATTCGTATGGTGGATTTCGAGACAAGGGTTTGCCATGATTTTTTGAGGTTCATCGGGCTGAGGCTCTCTCCGGCGCAGGCGAAAATTGTAAAAACCATCATCGAACTTGATGATAAAATCCCTGATGACGAAGCGAGAATTGAAACCGTTTCCGATAGCAGACAGCGCATGCCCTTTGGGTACTCGGAAATTCAGGAAGTACTTGGTGGAAGCAGGGGAGGGTTGGTGCGTCAAGGCAACCTAATTCATGGGAAGATGATAAAGGCATTTGACCGCCCTTTTGACAACATCTATCAAATTAGCATTTTCCTGAAAACGCTCTACATCCAAGATTTTAAAAGCGAAAAGGGTGGTAGGCCGAAAAAAAAGTGACGAAAGTGTGCATGATATACCAATTTGGGTAGGGGCGGAGACCTCATTTTTGTTGAGTGATTTCGCTAACGTGCGAAATCGAGAAACTACTCCGGTTGATTTTCTTGGGACGTTGCCGAAACGATTTCGCGCAGGTAGTCGAAGATTGTAAAATCCCATTCTTCGGGTTGAAGTTTGCTGATGGTCAGCGTGGTGGCTTTGACCAATTCTTTCTTGGCAGCTGGAGTGTTTCCAATTTCGAGTTCGAGTAGTGCACTGTTTTTGAGGGCTTCGACTTCCGGCTTTACATCGCCCTTAGTCCAATCCTTAATCCTATCGGTATAAGTTCGGGCAAGTTCATAATGCTTTGGCACTCCGGGTGCTCCATAAGCAAAGGCTTCTTGCATCTCGAAAAGTGCGAAAACGTCGCCGTTTTCCGCAGCCTCGATGACGGGCAAGTAGGTGGCATCAATGATGACTTTTTCTCTGGCCACCAGAGCAAGTGCCGCAGATATGCCACCTACAAAACTGCCCCCGTCAACTGTAAAGTATTTGAAATTGATGTCCATAAACCATCATATCATTTTTTCACTCAAAATCAACTTCATAATGGCAAAAAAATCAAAAGGTGGATACCGCCCAATCAAAAATAGCCACTTGATTGACAAGGGGAACAAACTCCCTGTAGTCAAAGACGAAGCGGGCAATCGTAAGTGGGTTGCTAGTGTCGAGAAGGGGAGAAAAGAAACTGTGGCCAAAACAACTTCTCCAGTTGCAACCGTGGAGGTGAAAAAAGTTGCCCCGGCCAAGGCGACGGTACAGCCATCCCCACAAGTGGCCGTAAAGAGCACAGCACCAGTCAAAGCAGTCGCGCAACCATCACCGAATGTGGAAGTGAGAACGGCCGCCCCAGCCCAGAAGCCAACTCCCCCAGCCAAAAACCTTGCCCTGAAATCCACTACAAGTTTGACACCGCCAGCGGCGGCCAAGCAAGCACAGCCGCAGGTGACACCGGAAAAACGTGCGGCAAGTCTGCTAAAAGAGGTGAAGGCAGCGAAGGCTACGAAAGCTCCACCAGTAAAAAGCCCGCCAGCACGTGGCAAGTAATTTTTGAACCATACAACGAAAAAGCGATGAGCAACTTTTCGATTTCAAGTACAAAAGAGCCCTACCGACTGGACAGGGTTCTGATGCGATTTTCTGAAAAAAACGAAGACGCTTGGTTGCTTCGAGATGCGGTTCGCGGAACCCAAGTTTTTGGCGGCATCGGGTCGGGCAAAACGAGCGGCAGCGGCCGGGGAATTGCCACGGCATTTTTGAAAAACGGATTTGGCGGCCTAGTGCTTTGCGCGAAACCGGGCGAAGCGGAGGATTGGGCGAACTATGCCCAAGAGTGTAACCGCAGCGGGGATCTGATAATTTTTCGAGAGGGCAGCCAATGGCAATTCAATCCCCTCAGCTATGAAACGACCCGAAGTGGAAGGGGAGCGGGGCAGACGTTCAACCTGACTGAGTTGTTCATGTCAGTTTTCAAAATGGGGCAGCGTTTGTCCGGGTCATCTTCGGAGGAGAAGGAACGCTTCTGGGAAAATTCCTTGAAACGGTGCATTAATCGCGTGATTGACTTGTTGAAACTCGCAGACGAGGAGTTGAGCATTTGGAACATGACTGAAGTGCTGAGCCTTGCCGTTCAGGGTGTCAGTAAAGTAGAGGACGCACGGGATGACGACCACGTACTGGAAATGGCGAAAGAGGACTTTTTTATCAAGTGCATTTTCGCGGCAAACGAGCGGGTTGAAACCAAGGAGCAAGCACGGGACTTCAAATTGGTCAAGGACTATTTTTTTAAATATTTCCCCAACCTAGACGAGAAGGTTCGGAGTACTGTGCAAGAAATGTTTCTCGGTTTTTGCGAGCCTTTCTTGACAGGAATTTTGAACGACCATTTTGCACAAGGCACGAACCTCACGCCAGAAGTCAGCTTTGAAGGCAAAATCATCGTCCTCGATTTTGCCGTGAAGGAGTATTTGGTGGCTGGCATTTACGCCCAATGCTTGTTCAAACTGCTTTGGCAACAGGCCGTCGAGCGCAGACGGGTGGACGACTACACGCGACCAGTTTTTTTGTGGGTTGACGAAAGCCAGTATTTCATCAACGAATACGACACGATTTTTCAAACGACTGCCCGCTCATCGCGGGCTTGCACGGTATTTCTGACTCAAAATATCTCGAACTATTACGCACAAATGGGCGGCAAGGAAGCCGAACCGAAAGTGGATTCTTTGCTTGGAAATCTGGCAACGAAAATTTTTCACGGAAATAATGACGCTGTAACTAATGAATGGGCATCGCGTGTCATCGGGCAAAATGTGATTCCAATGGAGGGCGGGAGTTACCAGACTTCGCCTTTCAATTTGAACATCAGCAAAGGCGAAAGTTTTACGATGCAGCTAATGCCGCAGGTGCTTCCTGTTGAGTTCATCACCCTGAAAGGCGGCGGCGAGGAGGCTGACTATGAGGTTCAAGGCATCATTACGCTGAGCGGGCGCAAATGGTCAAACGATAAAAACTACCGGAGGATCGCCTTCAAGCAAAATCCTAGGAAATGGTAAAACGGATTTTTTAACTAAACACACTTTCAAGTCATGAATAGTAATTCCAATGATTTGTTCGACATGCTTTTCAGGCTAGTCCTGAAAAATGCCTTCAATCCCCAGAAAACAGGAAAGGATGACAACCGAGCAGAAAACGAGCTGATGCTTGCTGCGCTTGGTTTGCTGGCCTTCGTGGGGGCGGATGCCACCAAAGTGGTTTACCGGGACAACTTCGGCAAGGACGGTTTTAGCATGCTCCGCGTGGTGCTATCCTTCTTGGCATTCTGCTTGGTTGCCGGAATTGGATTCCATTTTAGCGGCGAAGAAACCAACATCGACCCGAAGTACGGAAGGCACACGACTTACCTGATGGCAGGCATTTTCTACACGGTTCTTGCCTTTTATGTGCTTGGCAAAGGCATAATGGCCAAAAAAGCCGCGAATGTTTCCGGCATTCATCCAGAGTACAGAGGCGATAGTCGGTTGCTGTCCTTTTTGATGACTGAAAAGGGCTGGTCACAGTCAAACGTCCAAACCTGGGCAGAACCGCTGCTGACCCTCGCCGTCGGTGGCCTACTCGCCGCCATTAACCTGCTTTGGGGCTTACCCATCGTGTTTTGTGCGTTCTCGATATGGGGCTACATGGTGGTCGAATATCTATTTGCCGCCAATCCAGTAAGCGACCGAATGCAACAGCACGGCTACCCAAGCCATCGGGACGACTTCACTCAAATGCGCTACTAAACGATTCACCTTCTAAAATTTTACGGTATGAAAAATATGGACGATGCCTTTGAAGGTCTCCATTGGAGTATTTTCAAGTTGCTGCCCAGCCTTGCAGACGACAACAACGGCAAGGGTGCTGCGCCTAGCGTGGTGCTGAAAATTATGTTTTTCCTGCTGTTGCTCCTGCTAATTGTCGGAGACGAGGCGGTTAAACTGATTTTCCGAAAAGGATTCGGTACGAAAGGAGTGCATTGGTGGAAGGCAACACTTTGCACGGTTTGTTTCGGAGGCATTGGGTTGGGCATGCTTGCTTTTGGGGTTGGCGCAGCCTTATCCAGCCTGCCGAATGAAAACCTTGGCGTACTGTATTGGTGGTCAACCTCCGTTTCGCTTGTGGTCGGTGGCTCTTTGCTCACATATTTAGCGGGGCTTATTGCCTACAAGGCTTTCCTCCTTGAACGGAACCGCGAGCAACCGGAATACTACCGAGGAGACAGCAGCCTGTTGGCCTATTTGATGGACAAAGGTTGGTCTCAATCTCGCGTACAAAATGTGGCCGAGCCGCTTGCCTTGCTTGCAGCAAGCGTGGCTTTGATTCTGGTAAACCCAATTTGTAGCGCACCACTTGCCTTTTGCGCGGTTTCATCTTGGGTAGTTCGCGCCGCAGAAGCTTTTATGCGGTTAAGCCAAGTTCGGGATATGCTTGCCAATCGTGGTTACGAGATAACCCAAGCAGACTCGTTTTCAACCGTCAACTTCTAAAGCCACCGAGCATGAAAATCTTCATTTTTTTCCTGCTGCTGGCCTTGATGCTTGGCGGCGGCGTTTTGATTGTTTGCCATAAAATGGACATTGACATCGGTACGAGCAAGGTATTTGCCGCTCTTGGTTTGGGCTCAGGTGGTGGCAGCATAGCAACAACGTCCGAGTGGGGAGGTATCCTTACAGGTCGTTGGGAGTTCAAAACGAAGTTTACCGAACCAAGAGAAATTTGGTATTTTGAGGGAGAGGTGAAGTATCTTCCAAGCGGTGAATTCTTGAGGCAAATGACTGTCAAGTATTACCACAATCAAGGACACGAGCCAGAAATGGATGATTATGACCTAGCCATTGTGGCAGGGGGCACGGTGAAAGGCAAATGGCGGGTTGATACAGCAGAAAGCGTTTGGAAAGAAATTGTCCTTGAGTGCGCTATGAAAAATTCGCTCGTTGTGAGTGGGTTCAACAATGACTACGACGCTTGCCAATGGTACAATCCGTTGGATAAATTGAATTATGGGAATACGGTTGAGAATTTTGGGTCGAGCGAGGTGGAGGAATTTTCCGCGAACGAAATTTCGATAATCGGAAAAAACTTCGACAGCGGCGGCAAAAAATCTTGGGTGTTCAAACGGTTGAGTAACTAGACTTTAGGACAAAAGGGTCTCGCCATTTTTGGCGAGACCCTTTTTTGGGGTTATTGGCGTGTCCGAAAATTTAGAAAAGTAGTACCGGGATTATGTTTTTGAAAAGTTCGGGCCAAGCGGCCCTAACCCGTTTTTTTAATCTGGATGGCGGAAGTTTTTGGAGTACCCCCAAACCTCCATTTTTTGAATCCGAACCGCGTTCAAAATCGCCAGCAACGCCACGCCCACATCCGCAAAAACAGCCTCCCAAAGCGTCGCCACCCCGCCCGCGCCGAGCGCAAGCACCGCGATTTTCACCGCCATTGCCAGTCCGATGTTTTGCCAGACGATACGGCGGGTGAGTTTCCCAATTTTGACCGCCGAGGCGATTTTCGAGGGTTGGTCATTTTGGATAACGATGTCGGCGGTTTCAATTGTCGCGTCCGAACCGAGGCCGCCCATTGCGATGCCCGCGTCGGCGAGCGCGACGACGGGCGCATCGTTCACGCCGTCGCCGACAAAGGCGAGGCGGCGGTTTTCGGCTTTCAATGCCTGCACTTTTTCGACTTTGCCTTCGGGCAAGAGGTCGCCGAAGGCGCGGTCAATGCCCAGCGCGGCGGCAACCTTTTGAACGACGCTCGATTTGTCGCCGGACAGCATCACGGTTTGGATGCCCATGCCGTGCAGGTCGGCGACGGCTTGTTTTGCGTCGTCTTTGAGTTCGTCGGAAATGGTGATGCAGCCCGCATATTGCCCATTTATGGCGAGCAAAACGAAGGTTTCCACGATTTCAGCGACCTCCGGCGGCGTTGCGATGCCAAATTTTTGCATCAATTTCAGGTTGCCCGCCAGCACGTCGTCGCCCGCGACCTTGCCCCGGATGCCATGCCCGGCGATTTCCTCGACCGCCGAAACGGGCAGCATGGTTTTGTCTTTTCCAAAAAACTCGACCACCGCGAGGGCGACCGGGTGGGTGCTTTTGCTTTCGAGGGCGGCGGCGGTTTCGAGCAATTTTTCCGGGGAAATGCCGGGCGTGGTGTCCACCTTTTGGACTTTGAAAACGCCCTTCGTCAGCGTCCCCGTTTTGTCCATGACGACGGTGTTGATTTGGCTCATCACATCCAAAAAATTCGAGCCTTTGAACAAAATCCCGTTGCGGCTCGCCAGCCCGATGCCTCCGAAATAGCCCAGCGGAATCGAGATGACCAACGCGCACGGACACGAAATGACGAGGAAAACCAGCCCGCGATAGAGCCAGTCGGCGAACACATATTTTTCGACAAAAAAGTAGGGCAGCGCGGTGATGGCGACCGCCAAAAAGAACACGATGGGCGTGTAGATTTTGGCAAAACGCGAGATGAAAAGTTGCGTTTGCGACTTGCGGGCGGTCGCGTCCTGCACCAGTTCGAGGATGCGCGAGAGTTTCGAGTCTTTGAAAAGCGAGGTCACGCGCACCTCGGCGACGGTGTTCAAATTTATCATGCCCGCCAGCACGGGTTCGCCTTTCGTTTTTGTGTCGGGCTTGCTTTCGCCCGTCAGCGCGGCGGTGTTGAACGAGGCGGTTTCGCTCGCCAACGTGCCGTCGAGCGCGACTTTTTCGCCGGGGCGGACTTGGATGAACTCGCCGGGCAGCACCTCGCCGGGGCTGACGGTCAGGGTTTTCGCGCCGCGCAGGACGTTCACGGTGTCGGGGCGCACGTCGAGGAGGGCTTTGATGCTGCGCTTGGCGCGGTTGACGGCGGCCTGTTGGAAGAGTTCGCCGATTGAGTAAAAAATCATCACCGCCACGCCCTCGGAGTATTCGCCGATGAAAAACGCGCCGAGCGTGGCGATGCTCATCAGGCTGAACTCATTGAAAAACGAGCCTTTCCGCAGGGCTTCGGCGGCCTCGCGCAACACGGGCAGCGCGACGGGCAAATACGCGGCGGCGTACCAAACGACGCGCAACCAGCCCGAAAACCAACCGGGTTTGAGCCAATTGTCGAGCGCGACGGCGGACAAAAGCAACACGAGGCTCGCCGTCACGGGCAAATATGGCCGCCACCAAGCCGCCTCGCCGTGTTCGTGGCTGTGGTCGTGGTCATGCCCGTCGCCGTCGTGGTGCGCCTCGGTTTTGAGTTGCGCGTCGGCGCGGGCGTAGATTTTTTCTTCGAGGGAACAACAGGTCATTTTGCCCTGCGCGTCGTAGGTGTGGGTGTGGGCTGGGTCGGTATTGAGCATTTTTTTTGAATTGTTTTTGATAAAACGGGGTGAAACCGGGGCTAATTCATTGCTCCCGATTTCACCAAAGCATAGTTTTTTGAAATCCAAATTCAACCCGGTGCGGGCTGTCTATTTCGGAAAACCCGCCTCTTTCCAGCATTGAATCAAGTCGAGTTCGTCTTCCGTGAGCGGGGTTGCGCCTGCGGGCGGCATTGCTTTTTCCAAAATCACGCCCTCATACATATGGTCGAGGTGCGGCGTGAGGCTGTCGTATTCCGCCGAATACGCCCAGTGCTGCGAGCCGTCGCCGCCCGCCGCGTGGCAGGTGGACGTGCCGCATTTGTTGGCAACAATGGTTTGCATCTTGCCCGAATTGGAGGTGAACGTCGCGCCCGTGACCTTGCCGCAATCCACTTCGCGCCCCTCCTCGGTCTTGTCCTTGCAAGCCGATACAAGGGCGAACATGGAAAGCAAGAGGGCTGCCGATGCCGTCATAACTGTCTTTTTCATTGTGAAAATTTAGATAGTGAAGGAATGAAGTTGAAACCCGTCGGCACGGCGAACCGCGCCGACGGGTGACGAATTTGAAACACAGTCATCCTGAACTTTTGAAAACAATCGCCACATCAGTTTTTGACAAAACCTTTCGAGACGCTGCCTTCTTTGGAAATGGCGGTCAACGTGTAAAAACCCGCAGGCAGGGCTGCGATATTCACCGTCGAAGTGGCGGAGGCATTTGTCTGGGTCAACAAAATGCGCCCCCCGGAATCCGAGATTTGGAGCGTCCCGGAGAAGTTCGCGTCGGCGAACACCACGTTCAGCACCTCGCTTGTCGGGTTGGGAAAAACGGCGAGGTCTTTCACCAGTTCCACAGCGGCTGTGCCGGTTGATTGTTCCGCGACCGCAACGTAAACCACGCTGCCCGTGTAGGTTATGCCCGGCGTTACGGATTCAAGGGCTACTCGGTAAACGATTGTGCCAGCCACTCCATTTGGGTAAAAAAGCGGTTTCAACAAGCCGCTGTCGCCGTTCATCAGGTTGAACTGTTTGGTCGACACGGTGCCGAGGTAGCAGGCGTTGTTGTCGCAAAAATTCGTGGTCCAACCCGTCGGCAACTGTTCGAGTGTGCGCGTCCATTTTATGGTCACTTCACTCCCCGAATTGTTGACCAAGTAGGTTTTCATCTCGATTTCGTTTTGCGAAACCGGGACAACCTTGTGCAGGCTGTCCTTCAAAACGTAGATGTTTTGCGCGGCAAGGCGCAGCGTGGCAGTTGCCACGAGCAAAAAAAGGAACATCTTTTTCATCGTAAAATGTGATGATTTGATTGTGAAAAAATGAAAGATAGAAGCCCGTCGGCACGGCGAACCGCGCCGACGGGTGTTTTTTTGCAAAATCAATGGTCGTGCGACGCAGGCGCAGACACCTTTGACAACAGGTAAAACGCCCCTTTCACCACCACTTTCGCCCCGGCGGGCAGTTCGCCAACGGGTGTGATTTCGACGTAGCCGAGTTCCGAAACACCCGTCGCCACCTCCACTTTTCGGAAATGTGTGCCTTCGCCGTGATGCTCTTTTTCATCAGCGGCGTGTTCTTGTTCTTTCGCCTCGGCTTCGGCGGTAGCGGGCTGTTCGGCTTTTTCGTCGTGGGCTTCGTGCGTTTCGGTTTCGTCCACGATGAAAATGAAACTTTTGCCCTCCGACTGCACCACCGCATCGAGCGGCAGCGCGGCGACCGATTGGTTGCCCACGTCAATCAGCCCCGAAACGTACATCCCCGGAATCAGCCCGCTGCCCTGCGCCCCGGCAATTTTGGCATGGACAAGCACCGCTTTCGCCTCATTCTCAAACGAGGAGTTCACCCCATAAATCGCGCCCGTGATTTGGCGGTTGCCCTGATTGGTGAGGACAAAATTGACCTTTTGCCCGACCTTGACCTTGTGCAAATCCTTTTCATAAACCAGCAAATCGCAATGGATTTGCGAGTTGTCCACGATTTCGAGGAGCGGGCGGGCAGGCTCGGCGAACGTGCCGATTTTGGCGGTGATGTGGCTGACCGTGCCGCCAATCGGGGCGCGAAGGGCGATTTGGGTGGCGAAATTGCCTGCCATTGCCTCGTCGGGGCGGATGCCGAGTTGTTCGAGTTGCTTTTCGAGGGCGGCGATTTTGGCTTTTTCGACCCGAAAATTCGCCTCGGCTTGCTGAAAAACCTTGCCCGTCCCGGCATTGCCCTGCGCCAAATCGCGCTGCCGCTGCAACTCCTGTTCGGTGTACGCGAAGCCGTTTTTGAGCGCGGCGTACTCCTGTTGGAGTTTCAAGAAATCGGGGTTTTCGAGCGTGGCGAGGGTCTGGCCTTTGCTGACCGCCGCGCCTTCCAGCACGTTGATTTGGCGGATTACGCCGCCCACGAGGGTCGTCAGTTCGGCTTGGTTTTGCGGCGGCACTTCGAGTTGCCCGCTCGCCCGGACGACCGAGCGCAGGTTTTTTTGCTCGACCGCGCCGAGGGCGATGCCGACGGCTTTCATCTGGTCAGCGGTCAGTTCGAGCGAGCCTTCGGCTTCCTCGTGGTGTTCGGTTTCGGCGGCTTCGCCGTGATTGTGGCCGTCGCCGGGTTTGTGTTCGCCGCAGGCGAAAAACAGGGACGCGAGCGCGGCGAGGCAGGCGGTTTTGAAAAATTTATGCTGAAAAATCATGTCTTTTTGAATTTTGAAAATGAAAAATGGGCATCGGTTGCGGCGCGTTTCGGGTCGGAAACCCTCACGAGCGAGAATCGTCATTGCCCTTTCAAATGGTTGATTTCGATGACCGACTGGTCGAAACGGTGCAGCGCATCGAGGTAGCCGAGCCGAGTGTCGAGTGCCTGCGCGGTGTTTTGGATGAACTCGATGTAGCCGATTTCGCCCCGCGAGTAGGCCGTCTGGGCGATTCGCAGGATTTCGTCGGCCTGTTGCAGCCCGGTCTTTTCGTAAAAATCGAGCGCGTCCTGCCATTTCCGGGTCTCGGCGAAGGCTTGGCCGAGGCGGCTTTGCAGCCCGTTTTGGGCGGCGGCGAGTTGGTTTTGCGCCACCTGCGCCCCGATTTGCGAAGCCTGCAACCGCGCCCGAAACGGTTTTCCGTTGAAAATCGGGATGCTCGCCCCGAACTGGATGCCGCCGACCCCAAATTTTGAGTAGGGTCGAGCATCCGAATACCACGGCAAAACGAGTTGCTGGAAATACCCCACGTTGAACTCCGGCAAATTGTCCGCCCGCACGGCCTCCGTTTGCGCGGCGGCGAGGCTGGTCTTTTGCCGGTAAAAATCGAGGAGCGGGTTTTGCGCGGCGGTCGGGTCGAGCGGCGCGGGGAGTTTCGCCAAAGCCGCATCCGAAGGGGTCAAGATTTCGGCGGATGCGGTGAGCCGTTGCAGTTCGATTTGCCACACGGCGGCATCGCTTTGGGCTTGTTTCAACAGCAAAAGCGTTTGCTGCGAGCGGTTGCGGGCGGCGAGGACTTCCAAAAAATTGGTCTCGCCCGTCTTGTTCCGCAGTTCGGCACGGGCGGCGAAATCGCGGTAAAGGCTGTCCTGCCGACCGAGCAAGCGCATTTTTTCGTTCAAAAAAACGAGGCTGAAATACGCCAAGCGCACCTCGCGGGCGAGGTCGTTTTGCGAAACCGCAAGTGCTTTTTCGCTCACGGCGGTCTGTTGTTGGAGCGCGGCGCGGCGGGCGGCGTAGGTTTTCGGCAGGGCAAAACTTTGGGAGATGCCGAGGCTGTTGTCGATGTTACCGCCGCTGGTCGGGTCTTGCGTGAGCAAAAAATTGGACTTGCCGAGGTCTTTGGCCGTGCCTTCGAGGGCGCGGTTTTGGGCGGTTTCGAGCGTCGCGCCTTTCAAATAAAGGTTGTTTTGCGAAGCCAGCGCGAGGCACTCGGCGAGCGTGACGCTTCGGTTTTGGGCAAAAACGCCCGCCGTTTTCAGCAAAAACAGGCCGACGAACAGCGCGGCGGTTTTCGGCAGACCCCTCCTTTTCCTTTTCCCAAAAAACAGGACGTACAGCGCGGGCAGCACGAGCAAGGTCAGGAGCGTCGCCGAGACCAGCCCGCCGATGACGACGGTGGCGAGCGGTTTTTGAACCTCCGCGCCCGCGCTGGTCGAAAGAGCCATTGGCAGGAAGCCGAGCGAGGCGACGGCAGCCGTCATAATCACGGGTCGCAGCCGGACGCGCGTGCCGAGGCGCACCCGTTCGAGGATGTCCGAAACGCCCTCTTTTTTCAACTGGTTGAAATAGCCAATCAAAACGATGCCGTTCAAAACCGCCACGCCGAACAGCGCGATGAAGCCCACGCCCGCCGAAATCGAAAACGGCATCCCGCGCAGCAAGAGCGCAAAAACGCCGCCGATTGCCGACAGCGGCACGGCGGTGAAAATCAAAAACGCCTGCGGGAGGCTGCGGAACGTGGCGTAGAGCAAGACCAAAATCAGGAGCAATGCCGCCGGGACTGCCACCGAAAGCCGCTCCTTCGCCTCGCGCAGGTTTTGGAACTGCCCGCCATAGGTCGTGAAATAGCCGGGCGGCAGGGTCAGTTTTTGCGCCAAAATCGGCTCGATTTCCTCGACGACGCTTTCCACGTCGCGCCCGCGCACGTTGAAGCCGACAAAAATCCGCCGCTTGCCGTCCTCGCGGGAGACCTGCGCGGGGGCGTTTTTGAACTCGATTTTGGCGACTTGCGAGAGCGGGATGCGGTTGCCGTTGGGCAGCGGGACGTACAAATTTTCGATGTTGGCGACATCCTCGCGCAGTTCGCGGCGCAGGCGCACCACCATGTCGAAGCGTTTTTCGCCCTCGAACACCACGCCCGCGACGTTTCCGGCAAAGGCGGTTTTCAAAATCATGTTCACGTCGGAAATCGCCAGCCCGTACTGTGCGATTTTTTCGCGGTCGTAACTGACCAAAATCTGCGGCAGCCCGTTCACTTTTTCCACCTGCGGGTCGCCCACGCCCGGCACTCCGGCGATGAGTTGGGCGACTTCGTTGGCTTTTTGGGTCAAAATTTCGAGGTCGTCGCCGTAGATTTTCACCGCCACGTCCTGCCGGATGCCTGTCATCAGTTCGTTGAAACGCATTTGCATGGGCTGGGTCAGTTCGATGTTCACGCCGGGGAGGACGGACAAAGCCTCCTCCATTGCCTCCTGCATTTCCTCGCGGTCGCAGACTTCCTCGCGCCACGTTTCCATTGGTTTCATCGAAACCATCATGTCGCCGCGCTCGACGGGCATGGGGTCGGTCGGGATTTCCGCCGAGCCGATTCGGGTGACGACCTGCCGGATTTCGGGGAATTTTTCCAATAAAATTTTTTCGGCTTTGCCGAATGTCTCGACCACTTGGGTGAGCGACGTGCCTTGCATCATCGAGATTTCGACGGTCAAATCGCCTTCTTCGAGCGTGGGGATGAACTCGCCGCCCATTTTATTAAAAATTAAAAGGCTCACGGCGAACAGCGCGACGACCGCCGCGATGACCGCGATTTTGAAACGCAGAGCAAACTCCAAAACCGGGGCGTAGCATTTTTGGAAAAAATCCATCATGCGGTCGCTGAAATTGCGCTTGTGCTCGGTGTTTTTGCTCAAAAACAGGGCGGAAGCCATCGGAATCCACGTCAACGATAGGATGAACGCGCCCAAAATGGCAAAGGCGACGGTCTGCGCCATCGGTCGGAACATTTTGCCCTCGATGCCGACCAGTGCCAAAAGCGGCAGATAGACTATCAAAATGATGATTTCGCCGAACGCCGCGCTACTTCGTATGCCCGAGGCGGCTTGATAAACCTGTTCGTCCATCTGTTTTTGGGTGAGCCGCCCGGTTGCGATTTTGTTGAAAACCAGCCGATGCACCACCGCCTCGACGATGATGACCGCGCCGTCCACAATCAGCCCAAAATCAATCGCGCCGAGCGACATGAGGTTGGCGGAAACGCCGAACCAGCGCATCATGCCGAGGGCAAAAAGCAAGGAAAGCGGAATCGCGGAAGCCACAACCAGCCCCGCCCGCAGATTGCCGAGGAACAAAACCAGCACGAAAACGACAATCAAAGCCCCTTCGATGAGGTTGGTTTCGACCGTGCCGATGCTGCGCCCGACGAGTTCCGTGCGGTCAATGAACGGCTCAATGACCACGCCTTCGGGCAGCGATTTTTGGATTTGGGCGATGCGCGACTTGACGTTTTTGATGACTTGGTTGAAGTTTTCGCCCTTCAACATCAGCGCGATGCCCGCCACGACCTCGCCCTCGCCGTTGCGCGTGACCGCGCCGTAGCGGGTCGCCGTGCCAAATTGGACAGTCGCCACGTCGCGCACGAGGACGGGCGCGCCCGCCACGTTTTTCACGACGATGCGCTCGATGTCGGTCAAATTTTTGACCTGCCCCAAGCCCCGGATGAAATAGGCGTTGCTGCGCTGTTCGATGTACGAGCCGCCCGTGTTCTCGTTGTTTTTCTCCAATGCCTCGAAAATTTCGGGGATTGAGATGCCGAGGGCATTCAGCTTGTCATTGTCGAGCGCGACTTCGTACTGTTTCACGAAACCGCCCCAGCCGCTGACTTCTGCCAAGCCTTCCGTCCCGGCGAGTTGGGTGCGGACAATCCAATCTTGCATCGTCCGCAAATCGGTGGCGGAAAATTTGTCCTCGAAACCGGGCTTGGCGTGGATGACGTAGTGGTAAATCTCGCCCAGCCCCGTCGTAATTGGGGCGAGCGTGATGTCGCCAAAACCTGCGGGGATGTTGGCTTCGGCTTCTTTGAGGCGTTCGCCGACCTGTTGCCGCGCCCAATAGATGTCGGTCGCGTCTTTGAAAACGACGGTGATGACCGAGATGCCGGAGCGCGAAATCGAGCGTTTTTCGATGACGTGGGCGATGTTGGACAGGGCGAGTTCAATGGGCGCGGTGATGAACTGCTCGACCTCCTGCGCCCCCAGCGAGGGGGCTTGCGTGATGACCTGCACCTGATTGTTGGTGATGTCCGGCACGGCATCAATCGGCAGCCGCAAAGCCGACCAAACGCCCCACGCGATGAGCGCGAGGGTCATTGCGCCGATAACTGCCTTGTTCCCAATGGAAAAGGCGATGATTTTATCAAACATGGATGTGATTTTGAGTTAGCCAAATGCACGAAACGCCGCCCCGCGCAAGGCGACGGACGGGCTGTTTCCGGCAATAAAATTTTTGGAAAAAACGAGTTGGCTTAACTCAACTGTGGCGGGTGGTCAATGGCGAACGCCATGTCTTTGACCGGGAAAATGCCTTCGGGGAAAATCTGTTTTTCGCCGATTGGCTGCGGCTGTTTGAAGGTGAAAACCGCTATTTTTTGAAAGACGAAAATCGTGGAACAGCACTGGCAGCCGCAGAGCGGGGAGCAGAGGTCGTTGCAATGGCGGTGCTGTGGGCAGCCGTGTTCGTCGGTCGAAACTGAAATCTGGACGGGGCTGGCCGCGCTTTGCCCGTGCCCGTGTTCGCCGTCGTTGCAGGGGAGGCAAGACAGGAACAAAATGTACACGGCGAAAATTTGGGCGAACCATTTCATTGCGGGTGAAGGTATGGCGTTTTTTTGGGTTTTTTTGTGGGGAAGAAAAACCTCCGTTTTTCTTCCCCTACCCTGCCCCACCCCATTTTCCCCTGATTTTTTCTCTTCACCAGTAGAGAAAACTGGTTTACAAAATCAAAGTTTACTTTACTCTGAGGCAACCGTTTTAGTACCACTCCAACTAAGTTTGACCCATGAAAATCGGATACGCCCGCGTCTCCACGCGAGACCAAAATTTAGACCTCCAAACCGACGCCCTGAAAAGGGCAGGGTGCGACGACACCTATATATATAAGGAGCAAATTTCCGGTGGGACGCGGGAACGCCCCGAACTTCAAAAGTTGTTGGGGCAACTTCGGAAAGGCGACGTGGTCGTGATTTGGAAACTTGACCGGCTGGGTAGGTCGCTGGGGGACTTGGTTCACCTCGTGAACGAGATTCAGGGCAAGGGCGCGGGGCTTCATTCCCTGCACGACAACATCGATACCACCACCCCAACGGGAAAACTCACCTTCCACATCTTCGCTGCGATTGCCGAGTTTGAACGGGATATCATTCGAGAGCGCACAAAGGCTGGGTTGGAATCTGCCCGTGCTCGAGGTCGGAAAGGCGGCAGACCAAAAGGGCTTTCCAAGGAAGCGCAGGTCAAAGCAGCGGCGGCAGCTTCGCTTTATGGCCAAAAGAGGTCGGTTGCTGAGATTTGCAAGACACTCTCGATTTCCAAAAAAACGCTGTACAAGTATTTAAAAATGCCAATTGGGTAGCGAGGGAGCAAGCATCATTCTGTCAATGGGGCTTCCCTTCGGGCGGGCTATGCGTGATTCCGCTGCGCTCCAATCCTGCGGATTCCTCCCCTTCGGTCGGCTCACTCCTATCCCTAAGCCAAAATTTAAGTAAAAGCGCGTTTACTTAAAAGCGTAATTACTTATCGTCATCACCACCCTTCAATCGCTTCTTCTTTTTTGCCTCAGCAATTTGTCCAAGGAAATTTGAATCCGAAACGACTTGTCGGCCAGAGGTTTTCTCAAAAGCATGGAGGGCATCGCCAGCAGCTTTCCCGCCTTTGATTGCAGATATTTGGTTTTCGTCAAAGCCCTGTGCATCACGATTTACCGCTTCTGCAACCGTGTTTTCTTCGCCCAACATGGTGAAAATGAGTTCGAGGTTGGTCATGTGGTCGCGTAGGTTTTCGCGTTTAAGTCCCTTCAAACTTTTATACTCACTCGGTATCAGCCCAAAAGTGGCCTTGGAGATTTCGGCCGTAAGAATGGAATACTCCATTCCTTCCCGCACCCCCCTACCCTTCCATTCATCGGTCAGTTCCTGCCGAATTTCGATGCTCTTTATCCTCGTATCAATCCACTTGTCCGAGTAGCCTTTGGCCCGGTAGTATTCACGCGCCCGGTCAATTGCCAGTTCCGGGTTTTCGATTTCCTGTATCCGCTGCTTGCCCACCGAAGCCAGCCATTGTTTGAATGGCTCTGCTTTTGGAGAAGGAATGGACATGATTATCCGAAACAACGTCTCCGTGTCAGCACATTCCGTAGGGCGGTTCTTCCCGTCGGCGGCCTCAAATTTCAACTTTACGCATTTTGCGTAAAGTTCGGAGTTGCCACTTTCTGCTGTGACACGACGCTTTAAGTCATTCCAGTAACGGCTTGGAATGGAGGAATCGGTCAACACCGCAATGACATCAATGACGGGATACCACCAGTCTTCATTGTGCCAAACTCGGCGGATTTGCCGTTCCTGAAAAACCACGATTTTGCTTTCTGCATCCATATTAACCGTCAAAATTTGAGTTGAACAAAGCCTCAATCGCTGCATTGGCCGAGACTTTTTCTTTTCAAAAGCCCCTATCCTGCTTCAACGAAGCAGCCAAAGGTATCAAGCTTTCGTATTATTGAACTATTATTAGAGCAAAAACAGGCTAATTTCTTTGTTTTAAACCCGAAATTCTGTGCTTGCAACCAAGATTTATATTTTTGCTTTCGTAAATTTGCAAGAAAAACGAAATGATAGGACTTAGTTTACATAGCAACCGCACCGGCGAGCCGCTGTTCTTGGAGCCAGAGGAGCGAGAGGTGTTTTTTGCGGCCACCAAGTCGCAAGAAGCACAGGCAAAGTATTTCTGCCAGATGCTCTACTACACCGGAGCGAGGCTAAATGAGGTATTGGGCATCACCTATGAAAGTTTTGATTTCGAGCGGAAGGGGGTAATGGTTCGTACTCTGAAGCAGCGAGAGCGCGAAGTGACCAGATTCATTCACTTGCCAGAGGCTTTTTTGGAAGTGATGAATGACGTTTTCCAGATTAAGAGAAATCAGGCTGTTGAAAAGAAAAAAGAGGAGCGGGTTTGGGGCTTTACCGGAAGAACCGGGGAGAACTACATAAAAAAGGTGATGACACTTGCTGGAATTTCTGGTAAAAAGGCAAATGCCAGAGGTCTTCGACACGCCTTTGGTTTCGCTGCTGCAAAGAACAATGTCCCAACCCACCAATTGCAAGAGTGGCTTGGACACCACTACCCCAACAGCACCGTAGTCTATGGTATGCTTGACAAGGAAGAACCACGAAATCTTGCCCAAAAATTATGGAAAAAAGCTTGAAGGAAATCAACGAGGGTCTTTTCGCCAAAATCGCCGACAATGCCCTCAAAAACGCCAATGAGCAGGCCGTGTCTGCTTCAAACTCCTCATTGCCGCAGGTGGTCGCTAACATGAGTGAGGCGGCAAAAGGTTTGAAGTCCCTAAAAAAGGCCGCCTCTCCCCTACCCCTTACAAAGGTGAAAGAGCGACTGGTTGATTCCGCCATTAGTCTCGCTTTGGACAAGGGAGAAATCGAGGACGCCGCTTTTCAGCACTCCATTCTTTGCCAAACCTTTTTGCCGTACCGCGACCCCGGCGATGATAAGCGGCTTTGGGATGTCAAGCAGGGCAAGGCGAGGTTACTGCTAAAAGCGGGTGAGGTTTACGACAAACCAAACGAGCAATGGCAGTTGGTTGGCCTACCCTTTGGCGCAAGGGCGCGGCTGATACTTGCCTATATAAATACCCAAGCCGTAAAAACCCAAAAATCGGTGATTGATGTGGAGGATAGCCTTACCGCTTTCATCAAAAAACTTGGCTTACACAACGAAGGGAAAACTGTTAGTTCTGTCAAAGAGCAGCTTCGACGGCTTGCTGCAGCCAATATCAATCTTGCCTTTGAAACTTCACCAGAAAGTGTGTTTCAAACCAAATTTGAAATCGTCCGCTCTTTCGATTTGTGGTTTCCAAAAGACGACCGCCAAAAGGTCTTGTGGACATCCACAATCCAACTCGATGACAAGTACTTTAATAGCCTGATGGATCACGCCGTGCCACTCGATGAACGGGCACTTGCGTCCCTTTCCCACAACGCGATGGCAATGGACATCTACGCTTGGCTTGCCCAACGGCTTCATCGGGTTAAAGGAGTCGAGTTTGTTGCATGGGCGAACTTGAAAGAGCAATTTGGAAACGGCTATGACCGAATGGACAACTTCAAAAGGGTGTTTCGGGAAACGCTCAAAATCACACTTACCCAATACCCGGACGCGAAAATTGAAGAAGTCAACAACAAAGGATTCAACATCTTCAACTCCCGCCCTCCAATTTTAAAAAGCACATTTCCAATACTTGGCCTAAACGGCAAAAACTAGGCAACGAGTAGTTTGTAGGAGTTTTGAGGCTGTGCAATGCCTAAATGGGTATTGCAAAAACGAACCAACGAGTAGTTTGTAGGAGTTTGAGGCTAACCAATTGATTTTCAAAGACTTTACAGCCGCAAAACCGCCCTTCGAAAGTTATCAACGAGTACTTTGTAGGGGTTTGCGAGCAGAAACTACTTATCAACGAGTAGTTTGTAGGAAAACCAACGAGTAGTTTGTAGGAGATTTTGCGAGTAGTTTGTAGGAAAACCAACGAGTAGTTTGTAGGACAAACCTATAAAGCCCTATATTAAAAATTATCTTACCCTATAAACAAACTGCCATCTGTGAAAAACTTCTTTGCTATTGAAAAGAAAAACACATAGGCCTGCCTCTGCCTGACCCCTCTCCTTTTCCAAATCCGAATTTTTCACCACATCATCTGTTTGCCTCTTGGGTAGAGTACTCCTTCCATCTTCGGTACTCGTTTAAGTGGTTGCGCTTTTGAGGAAATATTGTTTTGCGTAAACGCTTTTTTGAGTAAAACATGAACTGCTATTTTACGTAAAGTGCTTTTTAGCGCAAAGCATCAAAGTAGTAAAAGCAATTTGGCGTTTTTTGAGTTATTAATTTTTTACTTAAAAACATAAATTCTTAAATTTTTAAAAGAGTAAACATCTTAAATAAGTTTTGGCGTAAAAGAAACGTGGTAGTGAAAGCACAGAATAGCAAAAAAGTAAACCTACTTTTACGTTTTTAAGTAAAAATGGTTTTGCTATTCGTTGATTATCAATACATTTGTGAAAAATTAGGTAGAATATGATTATCACCATTGCGAGTCTAAAAGGCGGGGTTGGCAAGTCAACCATCACACAAAATCTGGCCGTTTGCTTTGCCCACATGGGCTACCGAGTGGCTATTGTGGATGCTGACACAAACCAATCTTGCGTAAAATGGTCGGCAAACCGACCGGAAGAAACGCCTACTATCTTTACAGCAGGCTACCTTGATGGGCGTGAACTCTCGGCCAACATCAAGCCGCTAAGCCAGAATTACGACCTAATTCTGATTGACGGAACCCCTTCTTTGTCCAAAATGACGAGCAAAATTTTGCTGGTTGCCGATTTGGTATTGATTCCAATTCTGCCCAGCCTACTGGATTTTTGGGCTACTCAAGACTTTTTGGAAAGGGTGAAAGACGCTGAGGAACAGCGCGACCGCAAGGTTCCGGCTTACTTCATTGTCAACCAGAATACCCAGACTAACCTGAGTCGGGAGTTTCTTGAGGTTTTAGAAAAAACCGAAATACCCGTTTTAGAGGCTTCCCTGAAAACTCGCGTTTCCTACCGCGAGGCCATCATTTCCGGTGTTGGGGTCTTTGAAGGGAAGGACATCAAAGCCAAAGAAGAAATCACCTTCCTTGCCAATGAGGTACAGGGAGAAATTGAAAAATTTGCTAACTCCTTAAAAAGTGAGGCTGTATGAGTAAAAAGACAACTGGCTTGAAAGAAATCGCCTTGGCGAAGCCAACCGCAATACTCCCCAAAGTTGACCTCGATACCCAACGGGTCGAAAAGTCAACTGCCAAAATTCACGGTCAAAAGGTCGTTCGGATAAGTGTTGACCTTCCCCCAGACCTATACCGACAGTTGAAACACGATTCGTTTGATGCTGGCTCAAGCCTCAAAGCGTATGTGATTCAGCTGATCCAAGCGTCCTATGCAGGCAGGTGAAAAATGAACAGTCAACAGGCCAAACACCTTTCATTGCCTGCTATTTTGGCAAAACTTGGGTTTGACCCGGTCAAATCAGCCAAAGAAGGCAACGAATTATGGTATCTATCCCCGTTTCGTGCGGAGAAAGAAGCTTCTTTTCATACCTCCTTTTTAGGGGGGAAGTGGATATGGAAGGACTTCGGCGACATGGGCGGAACGGTCATCGACTTTGCCATGAGGTTCCAAAACACCGACCTGAAAGGAGCACTTGCGTTCCTTAGCCAGATTGCGCCACGTTCTTCCAAGTTTTCAAAACCATTCCAGCCCCAACACGAAACTTTGCCCGAAGAAAACGACCTGTTTACCCCACGAGTCCGGCAAAGACAACCTGAATCCAGCGAGAACCGACTCGTCTTTGGCAGGGAAAGACCGCTTCAAACAACGGTTGGCTATATTCAAGGCCGAGGTATCGGGCTTGCGATAGCTAAACGCTATCTGGTCGAGATTTTCTTTTCCAACTCCGAAACGAAAAAGGAATACTACGCAGTCGGCATCAAGAACAGGGCAGGGGGGTATGAAATCCGAAACCCCTACTTCAAAAGTTCACTTGGAGCAAAGGACATCACCCTGATTAAGGGGCGGTTAGGGCAAAGTGTTGGGGTTTTTGAGGGATTTATGGACTTTCTGAGCTACTTGACGGACATCAAAACAGACGAATCGGAAAGAGATGCCATTATTTTGAACTCGGCATCTTTTGAAAAAGCAGCCCTCGAATTGATAAAAAGCAAGGGCTACCAAAAAGTACACTTGTTTTTTGACAACGATAAAACCGGGCATGGCCTTACGGCCAGTTTTATCGAAAGCCTCGATGGGGTGGCGGTTCAACCGGAAAATCATCGCTATCACCCCCACAAAGACTACAACGAATACCTCCAATCGAAATTTAAAAGCATAAGTAAGTAAACGAGTTTTTAAGTAAAATCTTAAACGCTCGTTTCCGCACTTTTGACCCCCGACAAATTGTCGAAAGTTGAATCGGGGCTTCGCCCCCGTTCGTGTCAAGTGGTATCCCCAATCTTCCTCCACTTCGCTTCGCTCGTTCCGTGCAGACCGGGTGATTCCCCTCCTCTTTCCCTTGCGTTTAGTTCGCTTTGCTCTTTCGCTGCGGTGACACGCTCACCCCCTATTCGTCATTTCAGCGGCTTCGCCTTCCTTCCATTCCTCGCCGGAGGGCAGAAGGGTAACGGCACTTTTTAGTGGCGTTACCTTTAAACTTAACCAAGAGGAAAACATGGAAAACACCATAACTACGGACTTTTCAAAATTCGGATACCGAGAAAGGAAACTCGCCGAGCAATTGTTGAGCGCATGGAACGAGCAAGGGTTGCCAGAAGGCTTCCTCGATGAGGAAGTTACCATCGTGTTCAACACCCAATCTGGCTGCGTCTTTTTGACAAATGCAGATTTTCAAGCGGCCATGATGAATGGTGGCAAACTCGAAATTTTCTACACCGATTTTGAAACGGGGGAGGAAGGTTTCAAGGAGGATTTGTCAGAAGAAACCCTTGAAAGACTCGGTTTAACATGATAAAGGCAAAGGGAAGGAAGCCTTTAATTCCTTCCCAAAACAATCAACTATGGAGAAAATATGGCTAAAAATTTCAAAATCGAACTATCGGGCTATCTGGGTTCAGACCCTAAAATCATCTCAAAAAACGGAAAACACTTCGTGGTGCTGAGCGTGGCCACAACGGATTCTTACCCTGTCAAAGACGAGAAAACAGGGGATACCAAATGGAAAGACAAGGAAACCCAATGGCACGAAATCTGGGTTTTCCGACCAAGCACCGCGCATTTCGCCCGTGACCTAAAAAAGGGCGATGCCGTTGAAATCAACTGTTCCGTCAGCTACCGCACATTCAAAGAGGAAGGCGGTTTTACCAGAAAACAAGCCTCTTTCGTTGCCGATTTCATTGAAAAGATGGAATACAATCGTCAGGATACGTTCTCCTTTGACGAGGCCGAATCTGCACTTGCAGCGCAATAGGGTAGGGGGTAAGGTGGCTCAAAACATCATCATTTTGGAGCAAGAGCGACTGGAAACGTGTGAAGCGATTATCTGCAACGGGCTAAAAACATTCGTGCAGGTAGGGGAAGCCCTTTTAGAAATCCGAAACTTTAGGCTTTACCGCAAGGAGTTCAAGACGTTTGAGGAGTACTGCGAAAAGCGTTGGGGCATGAGCGTCCGCCAGTCCCAACGGCTGATGAACGCTTCGGAAGTGGTCGAGAACTTGAAACGCGACCAATTGGGCGTATTGCCCACGTCGGAATACCAAGTCCGTGCCCTAGCCGCCCTTTCACCGGAGGTTCAAGCAAAAATCTGGTCAGATGCTGTAAAAACAGGGCAAACCGTCACGGGCGATTTGATAAAAAGCTTTGTGGACGAAGCCGTCCAAACACCGGAAGCATCAGCAAAACCGAGCCGATTTTCCTACGAAAACCTTTACCAGTCCGGCAGCAATGAATGGTACACGCCTGCCCACATCGTTCAGTTGTCCGCGAAAATGCTTGGAGGCATTGACCTTGACCCGTGTTCCAATTCAAAGGAAAGCCCTAATGTTCCCGCCGCCCGCCATTTCGTGCAAGCGGACGACGGACTTTCCCAAAACTGGTCAGGCAAGGTGTTTTTGAACCCGCCGTTCGGCAGGGAAATCAAGGAATGGGTACTCAAATTGCACCGACACGTTCAAGCGAACGAGGTATCCGAAGGGCTTGCCTTGCTGCCGTCGCGGACGGATACAGAATGGTTTGCGGCTTTGAAATCCTACCCGCGCTGCTTTTTGAAAGGGAGGATTTGTTACAACGATTTCGAGACTGCTGCCCCATTTCCATCGGTCATATTTTACATGGGCAAGCGGTTGCCGGAGTTTCAAAAGCACTTCGGCGAATTGGGAGACATCTTCATTCTTGCTTGACATTTTACCAAAAAATACGGAAAACAGGCATCAGACACACAATATGGCATGAAAGTATGAAACACGTTTTTGAAAAAATCTATGAGAAAATCAACCGCCTTGTCCCGAACCTCGACAAAATAGAGCCGGGCGAAGCAGTCAAGTTGAAGGCGGACGGGTTCATGGATTTACACGTTGACGTGCTTTGGCGCGACGCGGACAAGACCACTATCGCCATGGCGCATTATTTCAAGCAAAACGGAGACATGGTGCCCGACCCGGACATGGAGATAGCCATTTACCCCAAATTGAAAATGGCCGAAGCACTTTCCTATCAAGACACTTTTGGGTATCGGCAGGTTTACCCAGAGCCGGGAATGGTTGCGCCGAAGGCAAAGCAGGAGCTGAACTCTTTCCTGAATACTTGGCTGAATAACCTCAAAGTGCAGGGGCATCAGTTGGAAGTGCAGGAAAAACAAGGGAGGGGCGTTTGAAAACACACCACGAAATTTACCGAAGCCTGAACCAATTGGTTCCTGCGTTGAATCTCATCCCCATTCAAAAAGAGCCGTATGTTTTGGAAAAACACGGTGAAACACCGCTTTGTGTCCACATTTCCGAGCGGACAGCTGACTTTACTGTTGTCAACTTATGCCAATATCCACGCGCCCCACATGGTGAACTTGTCCCTGCACCAGATGTAGAGTTTATCCTTTCGGCTGCTTCAAAAACGGCGAAGCCTTCCATTTTCATTGACTGTGAGCAGGGTAGAGTGGAATTGACCGAACAGTTTAGGCGGGAAAAACCGCAAGTCGCTCAAGGCTTAGATGCATCCATTTTTAATTGGCTTATCAAGTTGGAACGGCAAGGCTTCAAACCAGAGAAACCGCTGAATTTGGGCAGCGGGCGAGAGTAGGATGATTAAGCACGGGTGGCAACGGAGAGGTTTTGCGTTATTTTCTTAGCCTCATCAACCAATTTGACTTTGGGAATCACTTTTCCTTCTTCTTCGTGGTAAAACGCCGCATCGGGCAAGGATTCGTTGAGGACACGCCGCAGCGCATCGGCGGAAGAAAAGAAGCAGTCAATCCCCCGCGCAACGTCAGTTTCGGAACCCTCAAGTTTGAAAAGAACGGAGTTGGCTGGCTGCTTTTGCACCGATTGACTAAAACGAACAGCAAAGTCTTTCCCCAAACCATCGTTGGCGAAAATCGCCTCAAACCCGATGGGGTAGGTTTTGCTGTCGGCAAAATCAATAGCCTTGTCACTTTGGTACACGGAGAAAATTCCCGAAACGCATTTCGTGTTGCGACTCACCATAAAAACCTCCTTTTTCGGCAGGTCTTAGCACGGAAACGGAGCAAATGCAAGCAAAATCAGGTGACAAGCGGTTCCTCTTTCTTGAGGATTTCCACGGATTCCACAAATACGGAGGCATCATCTTCGGTGTCCATGCCCGTGCTGTCCTCTCGAATCCACATTACCCGTTGCTGCATGAGGTAGTTGAAAATTTCCTCCAGCCCGCGCCCTTTTATCAGGAGCATCACGCTTGAAATGTGAATTTCGATACCCACATTCGGGTCAAAATCCACCTTGGTCAAATAGGAGTAGGGGAGACCCAACCGCTTGCCGTCTCGGTAGCGAAGTTCAAGCATCAACGCATTTGCGTTTGGCTGCGGCTCGATGCCGTAATACTTCTCCTCGTTGGCGACAAGGCTTTCTTTCCTGAGTTTTTCGACAAATCCGCTCATCGTTTTACGGTGATTTTTGGAGTGATGTTTTTGACCGCTTCAACTGTACGCTTATAGCGTAAAGTTGCAAGGGTTGCAAGTCTGCTGACCAGTCGCTGCCTTCGGGCAAGGGTATTTTGGGCTGCTTGCTGCTGGATTTGCGCCCTTTTGGCCACGTCGTCGGCAGTCATTCGCTGCGTGGAACGAGCGACGTTTTCTTTCAATTCTTGTTTGTTGTCGGTGTAAATCCCAATTTCGGATTTACCCCGCGAGACCGAAACATAAAACTGTTCTTTCGAGGAGGCGCGGAGCGACATGGAACTTTGGGCAATCAGCACTTTGTCAACCGTTTTGCCTTGGGACGAGTGCGAAGTGGTGCAATAGCCGTAGGTCAAATTTCGGTAGTCCTTTCCGACCACGACTTGTTGTTTGCTAGTGCCGGAGTTGGCAAGAATGTTCCCCGACTGGTCGAAACCCTTGACTGTCAGGATGTTACCGTTGTCCAGCCGCTTTTTGTTCTCGGAAAAACCGTTTTGGGTAATGCGGATTCGATCGCCCTGGGCGAGTTTGATTTCGGTTTTTTCAAAAACAGAAAACTTACTCGATTCCTGATGAATGGGGAGCACCACAGGCTCTTTTTGGGCTTGGGTTTTGACGAGCACGTTTCCCTTTTCGTCTTTGCCGACCACATCCAAAATGCTCCCGCGCACGAAGCCCTTGGCGTTTTGGTGGAATTGCACGGATTGCCCCGGCTGGTAAAATACCGGGTCTTTTTTCTGGGCTTCGGTGGGGGAGAGGTTTTTGTGGACAGTAAATGCCTGTTCGTCTGCAGCAAGTCGCTTGTCCTTTTTGAGTTCGGTACGAATATGCCCTGTGACCTGTTCGCCCTCGATGTGGGTTGGGGCGACCACCAGCACGGATTTTTTGTCGCGCAGGGCATCGGCAAATTCACGGGCAAGGGCTTGGTGGCGTTCTGTGGTGTTGGCGATTTCTTGGATTGCGCCCATTTGGTCGAGCTTGCCGAAACCCTCTGCGAGCTTGTTTTCGGAGATGAGTTTGACGGCCTGCTTGTAATCTGCGCGGCTTTTTTGCCGCTGGATTTCATTGACGCGGACGGGCTTGATTTTGGACTTTTCGGTGAGGATGCGGAGCGCATCACCGCGCTCGACGGCGTTGTGTTGGCGTGTGTCGCCCGTCAAAACCACCCGTGCATTTTGGGTTTTGGCGATTTGCAAAATCTGGTTCATTGCTTTGTTGCCGAGCAAACCAGCCTCATCAATCCAAAGGACATTGTTTTTGAGTTGCTTTTGCTTTTCGGTGTCGAGGACGAGCCGCGCCACCGTATCGGCACTTTTAAAACCCTCACTTTGCAGTACCCCGCGCGAGGCTTCGGCAGAAGGCGCAAAGGCGTGGATTTTCCGACCGGTCTTTTCGATGCCGGCGGCAAGTTCTTTCATCAAAGTTGTCTTGCCCGTGCCAGCACCTCCCTCGATGATGATAACCCGGTCTTTGGAGGAAAATGCGTGGGTGATGGCGCGTTTTTGTTCGCCGTTCAGCATGGGGTTTTCGGGTTTGTATCCTATATATATAGGTGTGAGTTTACCCTTGCCTTCGGAGGCGAGTTGGACGAGTTGTTTTTCTTCCCGCAGGGCTTCTTTGGTGGTGAGCAGGGTTCCTGTTTCGGTTTTGATTTTGAGGGTTTCCTTTTTTTGGTAGGCGGCTCTGATTTCTTCGGGGGTGGAGGAGCCGTAGGAAAACTTCATTGCTTGGGTTAGGATTTCCTTTTCGGTGGCGACGGACTTGCGTTCGAGGGCATTTTCAAAGGAGAGGTCAACCACCTTGTCTGCATCTATTTTTTTCTTTTCAACAGCAATCGCGCTACCCAAAGCACCTATTGTTGCTTTTTCGTCACTTGTCAGGCGTGACTCCCACGCGCTTTTAAGTTCACCTATGGAAAGGTCTTTGGCCTTATGGGTGCGGGTTTTCGCGCCGAGCTGGTCTTTGGCTTTGGCGGAGGTAATGCCCTTTGCTTCGGCGACTTGTTCTATTTCGGTGGTGCGAGCGGAGAATTTTTCAATCATTGAGCGGCCAACACCAGCCAGCTCCCAGCCTTTGTCTGTTCGCTCAATGGCGTAGCCGAGCTTTTCCAGTTTGGCGGAAAAAGTGGAGTGAAAGAAGGCTTCGTAGTAGGGGGCGGATTGTTTGATGTTGCCAAACTCACCTGCTTTCCATTTTTGCTCCTCTTGGTCAAAGGTGCAGTTGAAGGTGAAGCAATGGGCGTGAAGGTGTGGGTCGGGAATCCCGTCAACGGGTCTGGCCGTAGTATGGATGAACTCGCCGTAGAGCAGGTTCCCCGTGTCGCGGTTTTCATTTTTGCCCCCGGCGCGGACGCGAGTTTGGACATCTTTTTCGAGTTCCGTCATGGCATCGCGGACACTTTCTCGAAAGGCATCCATGATTTTTTCGTCCTCGTTTAAGCTGTAGCAGATTGATACAGATTTGGGCGCATGGAAATTTATGTCGTAACCAATTCTTCGATTTTCATTTTGGCGGGCGGTTAGTTGTTCATCAGTTTGAGGATTTTGGTTGTCGCAGAGTTTGGAGAATTGGTCTTTGTCAACTGTTCCAGATAGGTTGAGCATGGCAGCAGATTTACCACCCCAGTTTCCGATTATCTCTTGGGATTTCTCTTTGGCGTAGTAATCTTCACGTGATAAACCGGAGGAGTAGTACGATTTTGCGGCGGCAGATGAAGTGCTTACAATGATGCGTAGCATGAGGTTGTGAGTAAATTAATTTCTTTCAGACATCTCTCCTTAGCATAGCTAATGACAAAAGTAACCCACTAACCAGCACTCGCGCAACCGCAGGAGTACGATTTTTCAAACCTGTAGCAAAATGGAATCGGGCACGAAGCGTGGGGAGATTTTACCGCAACCGTGATGCAGGGGCAAAGGAAGATGACCGCGTTTGGTAAACGGCATGAGCTTCGGCTGCCAGCGTAATTGAGGTGTACGGCATCTCGCTGGAGAGGGCGTAGGACTTCACTATGGTTTGTCTGAAAAATAGTTGTCATCGTACTTTTGGGGATGAAACGGTACGAATTAACCGACAGCCATTGGTC
>JBKBIC010000033.1:4139-29621 GCA_046299435.1 Saprospiraceae bacterium | reverse complement strand
GTACTCAAATTTATCCATGACATTTTTTGATAGCAAATCTATGTTTTTCTCAATTCCTCATCGCAACAAGTCTAATAGCAACTTTCCCGAGGAATCTGATAACGCAGATGATGAGTTTGCGAAAAAACTATTTCTCTGTAAATATTCAACCCTTAATGTATCATTGCTAAAGTCAAAATTGATGCCTTCGGCCAAATCAGTTCCTAAGTAGTCATATCCAAAGGGCCAGATTGCGTCCTGTTTTTGGGCATATAGCAATAGAGATATTGTTTGTGCCAATAGCACAAGCATTGTTTTGTAAGCCATGATGAAGTGTTTTTAATGTGAAAGGATATGCCGGACACGGCAATAGAGTAGCAGCCGGACGCAGGTGCGCCCGGCTGCTTGTTTCACACAACACTTTATTCAGGTCGTTGCAACACGATGTTCCGATAAACGGGAAGCCTCCCGGCTTCAAAGATGCTCACCCGATAGGTACCGCTGGGCAGCGCGGACAGGTCGAGGCTCGGCTCGTCCGTGTTGCGCTCCAGCATCAGGCGGCCGAGGCGGTCGTACACCTTCACATCTACCAATCTGCCCTGCAAGCCGAACCAGTACACCTTGCCTGTGGTCGGGTTCGGGAACAGGACGACGCTCGAACCGAGCTGCCGGGCTGCTTCCGGTGTCGCACTCCGGTTGGCTGCTGCCTGTTGACAGAGGCTGTCGTCGTCAAAGCTAACCCCAGTAAGGTACGAAACGACCGAGCGCGCCTCGTACACCGCATCGCCGCCCAGCAACGGGCATTGATTGGCGATGTCGGTGAGCGTGTCGAGCTGCCCAGTGGTGATTTCCTCTTCGAGCGTGGCCGTGAGCAGGATGTGGTTGACGGCCTTGTGGTTTTGCACCCACACGCTCGTGTCCGACACGGCGGCGTTGAGGATGAGCAGGGTGCTGATTTGCCCGGCCCGGTCGTCGCGCCAGTCGGCCAGCAGGTCGTTGTAGTCGGCCTGTGTCGCGGCGTATTCGGCCACAAGGCTTTGATATTCAAGGCTATCCACCGTGCCGCCCGCTTGCCGGAGGCTATCAAGCGCGACGATGGCAGCGGCCTGTTCGGCCAGGGTGTTGATGAGGTCAACGGGTTCTTCGCCCACATCGAAGAGGGCCGCCCGCTGCTCGGCGACGTAGGCCAATATGCCCACCGGGCCAGCCGCGTGCTGGTCTTTGAAGTTTTGGTAGATGGGCGAGTAGGCCAGCCATTCCGGGTGCTGGAGCAGGTTGCGGTAGAGGCGGTACGCGCCCTTCCAGTTCATGGAACCGGGGAAGCTGTCGGTGGGCATGGCATCCAGCGCGACGGCCTCGTCCAGTTCGTCGGGTGCCGTGCGCTGCACCGCCGTCGGGGTTGTCACCATAGGGATAGAGCTGGTGCAGGGACGTTCGCAGGCGAAGGTTTGGCCTTCGTTGATCTGTGGAAAGAACCAACCCGTGCCGGGGACTCTGGTTGGGAGGAAACCAGCATTTTGAGACGAGGCTACAACAAATTTAGATTTGTCCAGTATTTGAAAATCGCTACTAAAATGCCGTGCCCCCAGTATCCCCGACGGGATATCCCACCAGTTGCCGTGATGGATTTGCTGTCCGATGTAGGTATCGGGCCGCTGCGCGCTGCCGACGACGAGGCCGGTGTTGTAGCTGAAGTATCGGTTGCCCTTGATGTTGGTGCTGTTGTTGATGTCGTAGAAATCAGTGCCGTACCCGACGTGGCTGATGCAGTTGCACTCGAAGTCGTTGAGGAAGCAGCCGTTGACCGTGATGCCCTGCGAGCTGCCGAAGCCGCCGCCCGGCGCGGTCTGGTCAATGGTGTTCTCGCTGGCCTCGGAGTAGTGGTCGTACTCCATGTGCATGGCCCGGAAATTCTGCGCGGTGTTGACGTTGAACACCTTGTTGCTGTTGAGCGCGCCCGTCGAGCCGTGCCGGTACAGGAAGCCGATGCCGCCCTGCTGGAGCGTCACGTCGTTGCCGAGCGCCTTCCAGCCGCCGCCGAACGAGGAGCCGTTGTCCTCCTGCAGCTCCACCGCTATCACGCCTTGCGGCTCCGTGCCCGTCATATTGACCCGGTTTGCCTTGATTTCGCTGCGGAGCACGAGCGGTTCGTTCTGGAAGGAGCGGATGCCCCGGAGCAGGGCGGAGATGTTGTTTTCGCTGATGGCGATGTCGCGGTTGCGGCTGCGCTCCTAGACGATGCCGTTGGTCACGGTGTCGGTGGTGCATTTTTTCACCGTCCCGGCCATGCCGCTGGCGGAGACAGCAGTGAGGCAACTTGTGAAACTCATGCTGCCGTTGTCTTTGTTGAGGTTCATCCAGTGGTTGTTGCTCCGGCTGGCGGCACTGATGCCGAAACCCGCGAGCGGGTACGCCGGGGCGGGCGCAATCATCCCTGTGAAGGTCATGTTTTTCAAGTTCATGTTGGAATTGGTCGCCACGATGCCGTTGGCGAGGTTGGTGAAGGTGTTGCCGCCGCCAAAAAGGTTGAGGTGGTCGGCGTTTTTTGCCACGATACCCGCGAACCCGCGCGACGAGAACACAGCCTCTGGCATACCCGTGAACGGCTGCTTGATGCTCGCGTTGGTCACGAAAGCGTTGCCGGAGAAATCGCGGAAGTCTATGTGGTTGGCCGGAGACGCCACGCCCGTCAGGTCAATGTTGACACCAACGTAGTTGTTTTCAAAAGAGCAGTTCGTGACCTCTGCCAGCTCGGGGAAGTCATCGCCATTTGCGGCCATGAACTGGATGCCAAAGCGCGAGTCCGAGAACTTGGTGTTGACGGCCCGTAGCCGCCCACCCGGCTCCACCACCACGCCCTGCGCCAGTTCGGTGCCGCAGGTGAAGATGTCCACATCTTGCAGCAGAAGGTTCCACACGGACAGGCCAGAGCCACTTTCGACCAGCCTCGCGCCGGGCATCAGGGCGATTTGCGCCCGTTTGCCTGCCGAACCCATGAAACAATAGGCCGCGTCGAACACGATTTGGTCGTCCACCAGCACATTTACCGATTGGTTTACGCAGGCAGTATTTGGGTGCGGCAGGATTTGTGCGCCGACGAGGTCGGTTATATTGGTCAGTGTCGTGTTTCGCAAGTCAACATATTCCGGGTCAAGCGAGATGAGCTCGTTGAACGCGCCCACCGGGTTGGAGTCGCAGTCCGGGTCGTTGACGACGAGGATAAAATCCTTTTCCACCCCAGCCGACCAAGCAGAAAGCCGATTGAAAACTATGGTAAAAAGAAACGGGAACGGCGTGGGCGGCACTCGTAGCACCCCTTTCAGTTCTGCTTCCACAGAAGACATCGGGGTGACGGTGAAACTGAGGAACACACCATTGTCTTGGAACGACATACGGGACGGGTTGAAGCGTATCACGACCTCGTAATCGTGCGTAGTGGTGTAGGGTTGCAGCAACTCTCCGCCGATGCGATATTCAAAGTCGCAGATGCCCAACGAGGGCGGGGCGGAGAACTCGACTATCGTCTCGCAATTGACTTGGCCGACTGGCAATACAGCAAGTGGCGGTGCCGAACGTAGTGCCATGTTGGTTCTGTCTCCTGCAAACCCCGGATTAATGGCGAGAAGCAGCATGGCGACAAGGCTGGTGAAGAGTTTTAGTTGGAAGTTGGAAGTTGGAAGTTGTCCTTCATGTGAAGAAAATTTTGGATAGTTAAAGATGAATAGGCAGGCTCTGGAATTTTTTTGGGCTGCAACGCGCCTGTTTTGTTGCAGCGCGGTGGCGGTGGTTCAAGTCATAGGCAAAAGCGATTGGTGAGAAAAACAGGTGCTAATCGCCCACTAAAATAGTACCTGCAACTCATCGGGCCGAAGCAGCGCAGATGATATTATTGTCAAATTTGTGGATTGGCTCTCTAGCTGTGTGAAACTGTATTTGGCAAGTGTGAACGCCAAAAAACCCAACCGCCCCGTCGTGCAAACAAGCGCGGCGCCATCCGGCCACAAAAAAACAAGGCTGTCCGACGAACGCCGAACAACCCTGCCTGTGTAATTCACCTTCTCAATCTTGTTGGCTGTAAGGGAAGGATTCGAACCTTCACGGGGCGATTAGGTGCGGCTCATCGCCGACTTTTTTTCGTGCTCCCCACCCCCGAGACAGGAGGGCTTGGCTGCCGATTTCAACACCTCACATTGTGGCGGTTTTTTTGGGTTTCTGTGGCTGTAAGGGAAGGATTCGAACCTTCACGGGGCGATTAGGCGCGGCTCATCGCCGACTTTTTCTCGTGCTCCCCACCCCCGAGACAGGAGGGCTTGGCTGCCGATTTCAACACCTCACAGTATTGTGTGCCTTAACTCGTTTGTTGATGTGACAAAGGTAAACGAACTGACTTTTTCATTGCAAATTATTCAATGATTTTTTTAAAAAATTACATAATAATCAAAAAATAAAACATTTTAACTAAAAATAGTCAATTTAAAAAACGATTTTGGGTAGAGATTTTTCATTTTCTGCAATGCCGGAAAACAAGCGAAGGGGGGCGCAAGCAGTACGCTCGCGCCCCCCCCTCGAAGCCGAAACAATGCAAAACGGCACCTAAGCCCCGTGCCTTCCAATGCCTGACAACCACGTACGGAAGCTCGACCCCTTTTTTAAGGTAGAACTGCCTGTTTTTGAACATCACAGGCGTTGCCCCCGTAGGCACAGGGTAAGTTGGCGGCGAAGTGCCGCCGATCTGTTTTTGGGCCACCTGCGAAGGGTCGAAACGGAGCAAGGTGTAGCGGTTGCCGTTGCTTGGGTCAGGCGCGAAGAGCAGGTACGAGCTGTTGTCGTTTTCGGCAAAACTGACCGCGACGGCGTTGCCAACTCGGATGTCTGGCAGGATACGACCTGTGGTTTTTGTCGGAATCTTGAGGTTGATGACCCGGCGACCGTTCACATTGGTGATGACCGCCGCGTCGGCGACTTGAAAACCACCATCGGCATCAATGTCGCGGTGCAGGGTGATGGAGCGGGACAGCCTGACTTCCGCCATTTGCAAGTCGGTGACGGAAAGCCCGTCGTTTTGCATCATTTTTTGGGTGAGTGGGTCGCCGAGCGAGGCGCAGCCGGCGAACAGGAAAGCCAGCGAAATCGTGCTTACAGTGATGATACGCATAAAAATAGAAGTGGCTTGTGGCATAGGCCGGGCGCATTTGCTGCGCCTAAAAACTTACGGACAGGAACCCTCAAAAAGTTTCCAAATAGGCATAGAAACAAAGACAAAGCAAGGTAGCCCGTCCAGAACCCTATTGATTTGATAGGATTTTGATTTGCTCGTTTAAGACACAAATCAGACGGCCATGATTGAAAAAACAACGTGTGCCGTTCGCAAGAGCCACTTCGGGCAGCGGGGTTTGTTCCGAGCGAAAGGCCCCGATTTGCTCGGCGTGCAGAAACCCTCCTTTTATGAAAAATAGTCGCCCTTCCACGACCGAAAAATCGCCTACTCCCTTGAAAGTCAACAGTTTGGAAAACTGCGCGTAAGCATCGAACATGAAAACGCCCTGCACGGAATCGGACAGGAAAACTTGGTTGTCGCTTTCGAGCATGCAGACTGGCTTCGGCATAGGGCCGTCGTGGAGTAGGTTCAGGGCTTGGCTTTCAAAAAGCGGCTCGCCCGTCGGGGTAATTTTTCGCAACTGAAAATCCACCTCGTCGTACAGCCAAAGATTGCCGTCGGAAGCAAGCGCGACGCACCGCACGAACGGGTAGCCAGCAGCGTCCCAATCCAACATACCCAGCTCCGTCAGGCTCCGGTCGAGGAACACGGTAGTGCGAAAATCCGAGTACAACACCATGATTTTCAATGGGTTGGACACATCCAACCGCGTGGCCCGCCCCATGCGGTTTTGAGTGTATCGGGCCAGCCGCCGCCCGTCGGGGGCATATTTCTCAATGGCGTTTTCGGCCGTGATGACGTATGTGTTGCCAAGTTGGTCGCAGGCGGCAAATTGCGCGGCGACGGGCAAACTAAGGCTCAGACGGAACGTGACGGAGTCGGCCTTTTGCCCCAAAACAGGTGCGGAGCAGACACAGATCGCCAGCGGCCAAGCCCATCCAGCCAGACACCTTATGACATTTTGGCGTTTAAAAATCAACAAAAGCGACATTTTGACTGGTTATTTTTAAACCTTGCTGTCAAAAAAACCGGAAACCGGGCATGGAACAGCGTTTGAGAAAATGCTCGTGTCGCACAAATCGGCGGCGCGAAATCAAAAAAATTCATCACTCAAAAACTTCATCATCATGAACGTATTGGCAAAATATCCGGCCTACCCCGCAACCAAACCCCTCTTCAGCGGTTTAATGGACGAAATTTTCAACCGCAACATCGGTGACTTCATCGGCAGCGACGGCGCAAGTGGTTTCACCCCTGCGGTCAACGTCCTCGAAACCAAAGACGATTTCCGGCTTGAAGTGGCTGCCCCCGGTTTTGCGAAGGAAAACTTTTCCGTCCACGTAAACGGCGACTACCTGACCATCGGTGCGGAAAAAGAATCCAAAACAGACGACACACAAGAGCGTTTCACGCGCCGTGAGTTCCACTTCACCTCGTTCAAACGCTCCTTCCGACTCCCGCAGACCGTGAACCAAAACGCGATCGCGGCTGTTTATGAGAACGGAATTTTGAAAGTGACGGTGCCGAAAAAAGAGGAAGCAAAACCAGTGGTTCGCACCGTCGAGATTGCTTAAAAAGCACCCAAAAATGCAGTTTTTCAATTAGCAGGTTAGCATTTCATAAGGTTAGTTAATAGGGTTTTAGGTGTTTTCATGGAGCCGGGGCAGCAATGTCTCGGCTCTTTTTTTGCCCCTGTGCGGCGCAGCTTTGGTCATCTGTTTGTCAAATGCTCGCCCGTGCCTGCCTACTTTTGCCGACGAAAATCATGGAAAATCCACACGACACCATCGAACGCTATCTCGACGGCCAACTCGACCCAACCGAGCAGGAACAGTTCGAGCAAGCCCTCGCCGAATCCCCCGAACTCCGCGAACAACTCGAAGCCGCCCGCCAATGGCGCGAACAACTCGCCTCCACCGAGCTGCCCAAGCCGCCCCAAGCCGAGGAACGCACCGCGCCAGCCCGCAACACTTGGCTCGGCGGGATGCTCGTGGGCTTGGCGGTCTTGGCCGGGGCGTATGTGTTTTTTCAGCGGTTCGGCTGGGGCAACGCACCCGAAAACGTGTTCGACGAAGCCTTCGCGCCGCCGACCAGCCTGCTCGAAGACTATCGCCAACGCCACATCAGCGATTCCATCGGTACGCTCACGCCCGCCTGCGCCGAAATGGTCGCCGAAGCCGACGACCGCTACCGGAAGGGCGACCTCGAACTTGCCCAAGACCCGCTGCTGATGATTGCGCTCGACACGGCAGCCTCCGATTGCCGCTCCGATGCGTGGTTTTTCCTCGGCATCCTACGCCTCAAAATGGGCGACCCCAGCACGGCCATCCAGTGCTTCACGAAAATCGAAGACTTCGAGCGGTTCGGCGACGACATCCAATGGTACATGGCCCTTGCTTTCGTGCAAGTCGCTGAAAACCAACCCGATATGGCTCCACAAGCCCGCCGTGCCATGGAGCGCGTCCGCGATTCCGCGCCCTCCGAGGAGCGACGCGAACGGGCCGCGCAACTGCTGGAAAAAATGTGAACTGCCGCCGCAAAACAGCCTAAATTTGTCAACCTAAACGCACTGCAACATGGTCGCCACCGCTGAAAAAACACGGCTTTATACCCACGAGGAGTATCTCAAAATGGAGGAGCGTGCCTCGGAAAAACACCAATTCTTCAACGGAAAAATCATCCCTTTGGCAGGAGGAACTGTCAATCACAACGAATTCTCGGCCATCACTATCACGGCACTTACAAACATTGCACGGGCCATTAGAAACCCAAAATTCAGGGTTTACACCAGCGACATGAAAATCCGGATTCCGCGCCGCAATACCGTCGTTTATCCCGACGCATTGGCCATCGCCGAAAAACCCGAATTTTTTGAAGACCGCCGCGACATCATCACCAATCCGCTGCTCATCGTCGAGGTCGTGTCGCCCAGTTCGGAAGTGGTGGACAGGGGCGCAAAATTTTATGACTACCGCACGCTGCCCAGTTTTCGAGAGTATTTATTGGTGTATCAGGATGAGCCGCTCGTCGCACACGCCGTCCGGCAAGGAGACGACCTCTGGAAAATGACCGATGTGCGCGGGCTGGAAGCTGTGCTCGAACTTGCCACGCTCGGCTGCTCGTTGCGGCTTTCGGATATCTATTACGACATTGAATTCGAGGCACCGCAGTACGAAATCAACTGATTTCCAACCTGCTGCGAAGATTCTACCGCAGCACAGCATGGCCCACCGCACATTCGAGACACCGCCGGGCATCGCAGTATTTCCCTTTCAATTCGAGCAGTGCCTGCGTTTGGTAGGCATTTTTGGCGCGGAGGCCGAGCGTGGCCCAGCCGTCCACGATTGTGTTCGATTCGGGCGGCAGCTCCTCCAAAAGCCGCAGCGCACGGTCGCGGAATTCGGGCAAATTCTTAGCCGCGCCGTAGTGGAAAAGGAACGGCACCACCGTGTTCACCACCAGCAGATGCACAAAATCGCGGCCCGGCGAGCGGTCGCCGCGCCGCGCCGTCGGGCGGTCGAATTGGTAATGCGTTTGCCAATAATCGCTGACCGGCGCATCGAACAGGTGCTCCAATTCACGGACGTTTTTTGCCTCCAAAATCTTGGAAAACAGGTGCGCCGAGCGGTGAACCAGCCCTGCAAATTGCGCCAGCCGCAGCGTCGGGAAATTGGCCGGGCGCAGCCGCAGGAATTTCCACTGGCTGGGCGCAAGCGGCTGTAAATCAAACTTTTGCCGCAAGAATTTGTACTCCTTTGCCAGTGCTTTCGGGTGCTCATCGGCAAACATTTCATCCAGAAAACCCGCCTGCCCGAACAGCAAAGCCTCGACTTGCAGCAGGTTCGATTTGTGCTTCGCCAGCGTACCGAGCGGCAGCGCACGGGCGAGCATCTCGAACGGCTGGGCGTTGACTTTCAAGCCGAAATTGCGGGCCAGCGAACGATAAAAAACCTCTTCCCAGTGGTTCCCGGTTTGGGCGAGGGCAGCGGCGATGCTCGCCGTTTTTTGCTCCAAGCGTTCGACCAAGAGGCGGTCGAGCCAGTTGAGCCGCACGATGTCGGGCACATGGGCGAAGGATTGGGCGCACGGAACCCACGCCCGTTCGTGTTCGAGCCGCAGGTAATTTTCCAAAATCTTGGCCGGGATGCGATCGCGGAGCGTGAGGCAGGGCAGGCGTTCGCCGCTGGCGCGCAGGATGCGTTGGTCTTCGTCAAGCACGACGTGCAGCACCACGTTGTCGTAAGTCGGGTCGGAGTCGTGGCGGTGCGCGAGCCACTCGCTGGCGCGGAGGTGCATCTCCACGTTGCCTGCCCACTCCGTGCCGCCGATGCGGACGCGGGCATTGAAAAAATCAGGCCCCGCGTCGGTGTTCGGCTGGCCGGGATGGACGATTTCGAGGGGCTGACCGTCGGTAGTGGCGAGGTGCTGCAAATCAAAACGCCGCCAACGCCACAGGAAATGGAGGAATTTTTCGTGCATCGGGGGGAGGCTGGGTTGGTTTTGTTGCAAAGGAAACAGGATTGGCGATTTGTCGGCATCTCAGCAGCAAACTATTGACACTCAAACTTTTGCAATCATTTGCCCCCGCCCCGCCGCCGCCCACATTTCCTCATTCCCCACGTTCATCGCCACAATCCCATTTTTCATCGCCCACCGGATTCGGGGCCGCACACCGCGCCTACTTTTGCCGAACACACGATTGCAGATGAACTTTTTCGGCAAAAAAATCGGGTCCGAACGCCTGTTCCGCTGGGTTTTCCACCTCGTGCTCTGGACGATTTGGATTGGGCTGCCCTTCGTCACCGCGCCCGACGAGCGGTTCCGGCGGTTCTCGATGGCCCTCATCCCGGTGACGCTGACCAACATCCCGCTGTTTTTGCTCAATTCCGATTGGCTCATCCCGCGTGTGTTCCGCAGGCGCGGGCTGGGCATTTACCTGTTGTGCCTGCTGGGCTTGGTCGCTGTTTTTGCCACGCTGCAACTCTTCATGAAAGAGTGGGTCGTGCCGCCCGACCTCATCAAGCGGCACCGCGACGTGTTCTGGGCCGTCGTCCCAGTGATGTTCGTCACGGCCATCAGCACGGGCTACGGGTTCATCGTGTACCTGCTGGCCGAGGAAAAAGCGCGGCAGGAGGAGCAACGGGAGCGGCTGCAATCGGAGGTGTCTTTTTTGCGCTCGCAAATCAGCCCGCACTTCATTTTCAACGTGCTGAACAGCATCGTGTACCTCATCCGTTCGCGCTCCGCACTGGCCGAGCCGGTCACGTTCAAACTCTCCGAACTGATGCGGTACATGCTCTACGAATCCGCCGACGCGCAAGTGCCGCTCGAAAAAGAGGTCGAATACCTCAAAAACTACGTCGAACTGCAAAAAATCCGCTTCGAGGAAGACGTGGACATCCGGCTCCGCATCGAGGGCGGCCCGGCGGGCAGCGGGCAGGCCATCGAACCCATGCTGCTCATCCCGTTCGTGGAAAACGCCTTCAAGCACGGCGTGGGTTTCGTGGACAAACCCGTGATTGATATTGTCCTGAAAACCAACGGCAAAAGCCTGTTTTTCAGCGTCTCCAACAAAATCGGCCCGGAAACCCCGGCGGACAAAGACAGCAGTTCCGGTATCGGACTCCGCAACGTACGCCGCCGCCTCGAACTGCTCTACCCCGACAAGCACGCGCTGGAAATCACAGGCACCGACGGACTTTTCGTCGTGCAATTGGAACTGCAAACCAACGAACTATGAAACTCCGCTGCCTCGTCGTGGACGACGAAAGTCTCGCCCGCAAGTTCCTCGAAGACTACATCGGGCAAATCCCGTTTTTGGAGCACGTCGGCAGCTGCAAAAACGCCTTCGACGCGCTCGAAACCCTGCAACGCGAGGCCGTTGACCTCATGTTTTTGGACATTCAGATGCCCGGCATGCTCGGCACCAAATTCCTCGCCAGCCTCCGCGAACGGCCAATGGTCGTCTTCGTCACGGCCTATCCCAACTACGCCCTCGAAAGCTACGACCTCGACGTGGTGGACTACCTGATGAAACCCGTGAGCCTCGAACGCTTCACCAAAGCCGCCCTCAAAGCACTGGAAATGAAGCAGTTGCGCCAAGCAACCGCCAACGCCGCGCCGGAGCCGCCCGCCCCGCAGCCGGATTTCTTTTTCGTCAACGTGGAGTACGCGCTGGTGAAAATCCCCGTCGCCGACGTGACGCACGTCGAGGGCATGAAGGACTATGTGAAAATTTACCTGCGAACCGCCCCCAAGCCCGTGCTGACCAAATCCACGCTCAAAGGCATCGAGGAAAAATTGCCGCCCGGCAAGTTCCTGCGCGTGCATAAGTCGTTCATCGTCAGTGTGGAAAAGGTGGAATCCATCCGAAACCATCAGGTGACGATTGGCAATTTTGAAATCCCCGTCAACGAGGCCAGCGCGGAGGAACTGTTGCGGATGCTGGGGATGAAGCGTTGAAAACGGAGGCGCATGACAAATCCGCCTTCGTTCATCGCAGTTGGGCTTTTTTTGTGGCGAAAACAAATTCCCAGTCCGCTGAAAATCTGCTCAAAAAATGAAGGTCAAACTGCCCGAAGCCCTCGAACGCCTGCGCCAAATAGTCGAAAAAATCAGCCCGCTACCCGCATCGGCTTGGGCGGATTTTGAAAAAATCTGGCAGCCGCTCGAAGCCCGCCGGAAAACCATCCTGACTGCCGCCGGCGACACCGAGCACTACCTCTATTTTGTGCTGGAAGGAGTCCAGCGCGCCTATTTTTTGGGCGACGACGGGCGCGAGTCAACGCTGGTTTTCATGTATCCGCCCTCGTTCGCAGGGGTTGCCGACTCGTTTTTGCTGCAAAAACCCGCCCGCTATTTTTTTGAGACTTTGGCACCGAGCGCATTTCTCCGCACCCATTTTTCCCAACTTGACGAACTGATGCGCCGCCACCCTACCCTGCACACCATGATTTTACGGGCGGTCGCGCTGGCACTGGAAGGTGCGTTGAGCCGCCAAATCGAATTGCAGACTTTCTCTTCCGAGCAAAAATTTCGCGCCTTGCTGAGCCGCAGCCCGCACGTCCTGACGATGATTCCGCACAAATACCTGGCGAACTACATCGGCGTGGACGCTACCAACTTTTCCAAGTTTTTGAACAGCCTGCGGGTTTGAGCGGCTCCGAAAATCTTGGTTTTTACCAAAAACCAGCCCGACGAACGGCGGGACTTTTGCAGCAGATTTTTTTGTCAAAACAACTGAAACACAATGCTCAACAGCAAAAATCTGCTCGAAAACCTCCAAAACCAGACCGAACGACATCTGCAAAAAGCCATCGCCGATTGGCAAAACCTGCCGCCCGCACTGCTCGCCGCTGCGCCCGCTGCCGGAAAATGGAGCGCAGCGCAGTGCCTTGAACACCTCAATTTTTACGGAAAATTTTACCTGCCAGCCATCGCTGCTGCCATCGAGCAGGCGCGAGCAACTGGCCGCCAAACTGCCGAAAATTTCCAGCCGGGCTGGCTCGGTGGCAGGTTCACGAAAATGATGCTGCCCCAGCACGACGGCGGCGGGGGCTTGAAAAACAAAATGTCGGCCCCGAAAAACGCACGTCCCGCTGCCGCGCCCGACCCGGTGGCAACGCTCGCCGAATTCATCGAGCAGCGCGAAAAAATGCTGGGGCTGCTCGCCGCCGCTGCCGCAGTGGATTTGAACTCGGTGCGGGTGCCGATTTCGATTGCGCGCTGGCTACGGCTGAAATTGGGCGATGTGCTGATGTTCATGACGGCGCATGATTTTCGGCACCTGTTGCAAGCCGAGCGGGCAGTGGCACAGGCGGCGGGGCGTGCGCCAGTCTTTTTTGAGATGATTGATTTTCAATGAGTTGTCGCGGGTTTTAGGGCGACCTCTCCCAAACAGAGAGGCCGAAAGCAGGGCACACACCCCGCTTCCGGCCTCTCAACTTTTCAACCATTCCACTTTTCCTCTCTTTTCAGCCTTACCTCAAAATCTGCAAGTAACCCGTCAACGGCTCGGCACCGGGGTCGGAGGGGTCGTTGAGGTTGATCATGTAGAAGTAGGTGCCGTCGGGCAGTTTGTTGTCGCGCCAAGTGCCGTCCCATTCCTCTTGGGCATTGTAGCCTTTTTTGTGGAAGACGAGGTTGCCCCAGCGGTTGAACACCTGCACTTCGTTGCGCGGGAAAGCGTCAATGCCGAGGATGCGCCACGTCTCGTTCAGGCCGTCGCCATTGGGCGATATACCGTTGTAAATCAGCAGTTTATCGCAGAGTATCGTCACCGTGACGAGGGCCGTGTCAATGTTGCCTCGCGTGTCCTCCAAGACGTAGAAGAACTTGTCAACGCCGCAGCTGTCCGCCAGCGGGGTATAGGTCAGCACGCCCGTCGCCGGGTTGTACTGCACCGTGCCGAGGCGCGGCTGCGAGAAGGTCACGGATTTCACGCCCGCGAGGTTGCCCGGCAAGCCGAGGATGGTGTCGTTGGCGATGATGTCGAGGCTGACGGCGGTGTTTTTCGTCGTGATGGTGTCGTTTGGCACGGCGATGAGCGTGTCGCCCGGCACATCTATGACGTTGGCGATGATGACGACGGTGACGCAGTGCGGGAGCTGGTCGCAGATTTCGAGGCAGAGCGTGTCCGCGCCCGGCACCACGCCCGTGATGGTCACGCAGTCCGATTGCTCGTCAATTTCCCAGAGGGCGTTGTCCTGCGGCAAGCCGCAAATCTCGGTGATGGTCACGTCGCCGATGAACTGATTGAGCGGCACGCACCACTCCTCCTGCCCGCTCACGCCGATGGGGATGGTGTATCGGATGGTGTCGGTCGGGTCGGTCACGCTGTTGATGATGAGGATGGTCGTGTCGCAAACGGTCACGTTGTTTTGCTCCCAGCAATAGACTACGCAGGCCGTGTCCGCGCCGACCGTGAGCGCATCGAAAATGACGCAACTCGTGCCGGGTATCACGCTGAAATCCACGATGGCACCGCTCGCGTCGGGGCAGTCGTTGACGATGGTCGTGACCACGAGGCCCGTCGTGTTGAGGCAAATTGTGTCGCTTGTGCCCACTTTCACGGTCAATTCCAGCGTGTCGCGCGATGGCACGACGGTAACGTACAGGTTGTAAATGGCGCAGTTGCCCGCCGCGTTGCACAGTTGGATGCACAGCGAGTCGTCGCCGATTTCGAGGCCCGTGAACGTGACGCACCACTTGTCTTGGTCGAAGAAGTAGTGGATGTTTCCATCCGCACTGCCTGGGCAGACGTTCGTGACGGACACGATGGGGCTGGCGAGGAACGTCGTATCGAGGCACATCACGTCGGTCGTGCCTTGCATGATGGTGTCGCGGAGCGTGGTGACGACCGGGATTTTCGGGCAATCCACATAAATCACGAGTGTGCTATCGCAAGTGGTCACGTTGTTGATGACCCGGATTTGGTGGTAGCCGGTGTCGAGCACGAACCCGATGAGCGCGTTGTCGGCTTTGAACACGGGTTCGAGCACGGCAAGCGGCGTGCCGGCTTGCGACAATGTGATGCTGTTGTAGTCGTGCTGTTTCCAGTTGGAGGTGCAAAGGTTGAACAGCGTCGCGTCCTTCGTCCAGGGGCCGCCCGCCGGGTCGTTGCTATTGAGGAACGAGAGGATGCCGTCCACGTTGCTGACCGTCGTGCCGGGCAAAATCACCCCGTCAATGTCCCAACTGTCAATCGTGAACGGCCCGGCTTGGCCCTGCCCCGGCAGCGCGAAGTAGTTGTAGCACAGGCTCGTATCGGCTTTCCAAACCGTCGTGTTCGTGAACGGCACACCCAAATCTGTAATCGTGTAGTTTGGCAGTTCGGAGGCCAAAATCAGCGTGTTGAACACCGTGTCGCCATTGCAATCGTCCAGCGGGAATTGGTAGCCGAACACGGGTTGCGGGCCGTAATCGTGCAGCGGCGGGCAGTTGACACACTCCACCACGACGGTCAGGCTATCGGCGCAGCCCGTCTGGACGTGCTTGAAGATGACCTTGTGCGTGCCCACGCTGAAGCGCATTTCCGTGCCGTTCGGCGCGAGTTGGGTGTTGGGTTGCAGGATGCCGACCACGCCGTTCACGGAAGTCACGCGCAACGCGCCGTAGTCGCTCTGCGTGTTGCCGCCGACGAGGAAGAATTGGTTTTGCAGCGACCAGCCCGGCACCGGGTCGAGTTGGTTCATCAAATTGACCAGCCCGGTCAAATCCGTGAACGTGCCGGAGTACGTCACGCCGTTGATTTTCCACTCGTTCAGCGTGTACGGGCCGAACACGGGTTGGCCGCCGCCCGGCAACAGCAGCACCGAGTAGGCAATCATCGTATCCACATCGCAGCCGAGGTAGCCGCCCGCATAAGGCAGGCCGTTGTCCAAAATCGTGTAGTTCACGATTTCTTGGTACGGGATGTCGAGGCAAGCAGCCGCGCCCGCCGCGCAGTTGTTCGTGAAAAAGTGCAGGCTGTCCGCCGCGATAATCGTATCCAAACACGGGTTGAAGGGCAGCACCGACGGGATGTAGCAAATGATATGGCACTGGCCGCTGACCGTGTCGCACACGCTCACGCAAATCGTGTCTACGTTCCAGCCGTCAAGCATCAGCGAACTGAACGTGATGCAAGCCGAGGTATCGTTGATGGTGTATGTCCCGAAGGGCAGGCTCGACCCCGCGAGGCCGCCACCGTTGAGCAGCGTGATGACGGGGTTTTGGATGCTGGCCGGGATGTTGCCGCAAGCCGTCGCCGCCGAGTTGACCTGCACCGTGAACGGAATCGTGTCCGTCGTCACCGCGCTCGGCGTGATGCTCACGATGATGCAGGTCGTGTCCGTGCCGAGCGGCGTGGTCGTGATGACGCAAATCGTGTCCACCCCGAAGCCCGGCGTGTTGCCAGCCGTGTAAACAAGACAACCGTTCGCGTTGACCGTCCACGAGCCGAACGTGGACAAACCGCCCGTGCCGCCGCCGACCAACGTGTAAGTTGCGCCCGCGCCGCCGCCCACGCAAAGGCTATCGGTCGTGGTCACGGGCAACACAAGATACACAGTATCAATCTGTTGGCAGTCGTCGAGCACGGCGATGTTCGCCAGCGTGTCGGAGCAGCCAAGCGAGTCGAACGCGATGACCGAGTACAAGCCCGCGCCCAGATTCGTGCGGTTTTGCGGGTCATTCGAGCCGGTCAAGTCGTCCCAATCGAAACGGAAGCTGCCCGCATTGCCCGTGCCGCCCGTCACCGAGAGGTTGATTTGCCCGCCGGACGCGCAGTTTTGGTTGATGACATTGGCCAAAACCACCACCTGCGCGGGTTCCACGATTTGGAAAGTATCGGGTTTCAAGGCGCAGCCGTCTGCATCCGTCACCTGCAAAACATAAGTGTCGGGGCGCATATTGGCCGGGCCAACCACGTCGCCGTCGGAGTCGCGGAGTTCAAAAGTGAACGGCAGGGCGAAGTTCGCGCCGGGGTTCACGACAAATTCCACGAAGCCGTTGTTTTGGCCGAAACAGGTGATGTCGTGTTTGGTCAGCGCAATGTCGGCCTCCACGCCGAGGCTGTCGAGTGTGAACGAAATCGTGTCTTGGCAACCCGTCAGGTTGTCGGTCACGATGCACACGTTCAGCCCGGCGAACAGCCCGGTGAGTTGGCTCGACGTGCCGAGGCTGTACGAATATTGGCCGCTGCCGCCCGTCGTGGTCACGTCCACCACGCCCGTGCCAAGTCCGCATTTGGCGTGTTCGACGATAGCAAATGTGTTCGCAAGCGGGTTCGCCGTCGGGATGCACACCTGCAAAATCGAGAAGCAACCCGTCGCCGGGTCGGTGGCCGTCACCGTGTAGCAGCGGCCCAGCAGCCCGTCGTTCGTCGCGCCCGATTCGCCGTTGTCCCACACATAGTCGAGGTTGGCCGGGGCCAAAACCGCCGCGCCGTTCGAGGCCAAGCATTGCGTCGGCGTGACGCTGGCAATTTGCACCTGCGGGCCGTCCGAGTTGGACACGATGACCGAAGTATCGAGTTTGCAAGCCGGGTTCGCCGTCTCGAAAATCTCGATTTGGTAAGTGCCCGCCGCGATGCCGTTGGCCGCGTTCGTGGTGCTCACGCCCGGCGACCAGACGAAGGTCAAGCCCTGCGTACCGCCCACCATGTCAATCGAAATGGAACCCGTGCTGTTGCCGCACGTCGAGTTAAGCGTTTGAATGTCAGCGATTTGTGGCGGGTTCGGGCAGCCGCCCGTGCAATCCACCACTGCGATGGCCGCGCCCTGCACCGTCATTGCCGCACAAATCTGGCCGCCGCCTTGTTGCAGCAAGCCGTTCAATTGCGCCACCGTCGTGGTGCCGGGCACGACCGTCGTGCTGAAATTCAAACTGTCAGGATGATAAAGGAAAGTATGAATGGCATAGTTGCCAATTGAATTCACCGTGAACGTGGCCGCCGGGCTGAACGCGAACACCACGCCGTTTTGCGACAGCAAATACACCGTCTGGTAGCCCGGCCCGCCGCTCGTGCCTGTGGATACCGCCGCTATCGTAACAGTTTGATTGTCAAGGCAAACTGACGGCACCAGCGGTTCAATCGTACCCGCCGAAACTTGGCACGGCACGGCTTGGCAGTCGTTGGCGACCGTCGCCGTTTGCACCGCCGAGCAGCCGTTCGCGTCGTTCACCGTCACTGTGTACACGCCCGGCGCGAGGCCGACGAGCGCGTTGTCGGTCGCCATGTTCGACCAGAGGTAGGTGTAAATGCCGCTGCCGCCCGTCACCGTCGCGTTGGCAGAACCGCCGCCCGTGCAAGTGGCAGGGAGCGTTTGCACGGCGACTTGCAAGCCTTGCGGCTGCGGCACCGTGAAGCTCAAATTGGTGATTTGGCAGCCCGTCGCGTCGCTCACTTCGAGCACGAAAACGCCCGGCGGCAGGCTGTTGGCATCGAACAAAGTATTCGGGTCGCCCGCGCGTTTGATTTGGAAAATCGGCTGGTTCGTGAAGGTCGCGCCCGGCTGGAACGCGAACGTCACCGAGCCGTTGTCCACGCCCGCGCAAGTCGGTGCGGCCACGTTTTGGATGCTCAAAACGCCGGTCGGTTGGTTGTTTTCAATCGTGAACGTGATGCTGTCTTGGCAGGTCAGGCTTTGGTCAACGACCGTCACCGTGTATGTGCCCGGCGACAAATCCGTGCGTTGCGGGCCGTTGCCCCATGAGAAAACGTACACGCCGCTGCCGCCCGTCACCGCCAGCGTGGCCACGCCCGAAGGCTGGCCGCAGTAGGCCGGCGCGTCGAGGGTCACGTCCACGTTCAGCGGGTTGTCCGCCGGGATATTGACGACGAGGAAGTTCTGGCAGTCGGGCGCGTCCGGGTCGGTCACGGTCACGAAGTAGCTACCCGCGCCAACATTTTGCACCGCCGCACCGGAGAACGTCGCACCAGAAGCCGAGTTAATCCATTGGAAATCAAACTTTTCGGGGTCGAGCGCAGCCGCGCCGTTCGAGGCCAAACAGGTCGCGGGCTGGATGTCGAGCACTTCGGCCTGCGGGCCGTCGCTGTTGCCGACGGCAAAGGCCACGTCCACGAAGCAGTCCGCGTCGGACTTTTTCGCCACACGCACGACGTAGTTGCCAGCCAGCAAATTCGCGGCCTCGTTGCCCACAAACACCGCATCGCCTTGCAAAACAGTCAGCACGAAATCGGCCAAATCGCCCTGAATTTCGAGCGTCGCCACGCCACTGGCATTGCCGCATTTGGCATCGGTCACGATGGCCGAAGCCACCGGAGCCTCGCAAGCGCAGTTTTTCAACGTAATCGCCGCGCCGTTCAAATCGAGCGCAAAGCATTGGTTGCCAAGTTGTTGCAACACCGTCGTGACGAGGGTCGCGCCGGGTTGGATGCTGTTGATGTTGAAATTCGTCGGGTCAAAAACCAGCGTGTGGATGGTGTACGCCCCAATCGGTGCGCCCACGAGCGCGAACTGCGACGTGTTTTTCACCTCCAAAATCACGCCCGCCCGCACCAGCAAGTAGCGTGTCTCGAAACCTGTCGGCACGGTCGGTTGGGTTTGGTGCGTGGCCGCCAGCGTGGTCGCGCCGTTCGGGTTTTTGCAGACAGAAGCATTGACCGGAACCAAGTTGCCAGCCGCCGCGAGGCAGCCGTTGGTCGTGCAGTTTTTCACCAAAACCGCCGCGCCCGGCAAGCCGAGTTCGGTACATTGGTTGGCGATGGCGGCGAGGAATTGGGCCACCGTCGTGGTGCCGAGTTGGAGGTTTGCCGCCAAATCGAGCGTGTCCGGGTGGTAAATCAGCGTGTGCAGCGAGTACGCGCCCGTGTCGGCGACGGTGAACAGCGGGATGTCGGCCAGTTGTTGGAACACGCCGTTTTTCACCAACACATATTTGACGAGGTAGCCCGGCTCCACGATTTGCCCGGCAGCAATTGCCGAAATCGTGGCCGTATTGGTCAACGTGTCGAGGCAGACATCGGCAGCATTTGCGGTCAAAGTGCCTGCGTTCAGGTCGCAAACATCGAGCGGGGCGCAGTTCACATCTTCCAAAATCGTCACCGAAAGCAGGCTGGTGCAGCCCACCCTATCGGCGACCGTCACCGTGTAAGTGCCCGCTGCCAAGCCCGTGCGGGTGGCAGGTTGCGAGGTGCCCGGTGCGTCCGACCAATTGAACGAGTACGGCGCGCCGCGACCACCGCTGGCCGTGATGGTCGCTGAGCCGAGGATGCCCTGCGCTGGGCAGGCTTGCGTCGTCGTGAACGTGGCCGAAACCGGGTCGGGCGAAATGATTTCAAATGTTTGCGAAAACACTGGGCAGCCGTCGCCGTCGGCCACGCGCACTTCGTAGGTGCCGTCGGTCAGCACGGTCGGGAACACAGGTTGCAGCGTGACCGCATCCAGCCAAGTGATGATGGGCGGCTGCGCGAAATTCGCCGACGGGTTGGCGATACTGACTTCGGCGTTGCCAAACGTGCCTTCGCAAAGCGGCTGTTGGATGCCGAGTTGTACCTGTGCCGTCGGGTTTTGGTCGGTCAATGTGAACGACGCGGTGGTCGTGCAGCCGATGGCATTGTCCACGACGGTCACGGTGTAATCGCCGGCCACGAAGAAACTGAACGTCGGGTTCGAGCTGCCCCAGCTGAACAGGTAGGTGCCGCTGCCGCCCGTCACGTTCACCGTGACGGAGCCAGTCGGCAGGCCGCATTTTGGCTGTTGGTTGATGACTGGCGTGGCCGCGAGCGGGTTCAAATTCGGCACCGTGACGGCGATGACATTCGAGCAGCCCGCGTTGTTCGGGTCGCTCACGGTCACGGCATACGTCCGGGCGACGAGTCCCGTGCGGACGGGCAAAGTGGAGCCATCATCCCAGATGTAATTGAAATTCAAGGGGTTGAGAGCAGCCGCGCCGTTTGCGGAGCCGCAAGTGGCCGCCGTGACGGAGGCCGTCGCAGCCGGGCCGTTCGAGTTGCCGATGACCACGAGCACGTCCAGATGGCAGGTCGGGTCGGTCACATCAGCCACTTGCACGGTGTACGCGCCAGCGGCCAAGTTGGTCGCCGTCGCGCCGTTGGCGGTCACGCCGTTGGGCCATTGGAACGAGTACGTCGCACCCGGCTCCATGACGACGGTGGCCGCCCCGGTGGAGGCGTTGCAAGTCGAGTTGGTGATGAGGATGGTGTCCAGCGCGATTTGGCAAGGAGGCTGGACGGCACAAGATGGTTTGACAAACACCGGGGGGGTGCTGAGGTTGAGGTCTCCGCAGAGCACGCCTGTGGGCAGGAAAAGTGCCTTCAAAGCATACGCCGTGCCGACCGCCAGCAGCGTTTGGTTCAAGTTCATACTGTTTGTATCAAAAACAATCGGGTGAACGTGGTAAACATTCGCCTCGGTCACTTGGAAAACAGGCACGGCACTGACCGAGTCAATGACCAAATCGTTTCCATGAGAAAGGACGTAGCGGATTACAAAGCCGGCGGGAACACTCGTGCCCTGATTGTCAATTTGGGCGACGATTTGTGCAGAACCGTTTTCGATGCACAGCGTGTCGGTGGCAAAAGTAACCGTGCCCATCGAAACCGAGCACGCATCCGGGCAATTATTCCCGACCGCCAAGTTGGAAAGCGTTGTGGCACAGCCGTTTGCGTCGGTGATTGTCGCATAATAAAGTCCGCTCGCCAAATCCGTCCGCGTGCCCGACGTGCTCGCGCTGCCGAGCCAAGCGAACGAATACGGCGCGTTGCCGCCCGAAACCGCCAGCGTCAGGCTGCCGCCCGTGTCGCAATCCGCGTCGGTCGAGGCCACTTGCACGTTCAAATTCGTGGGTTCGGCGACCGTGAACGGACGCTGGCCCGCCACGCAGCCGTCGGCGTTTTTGACCAGCAGGACGTAGTTGCCCGGTTTCAAAGAACCATTTTGGAACACCGTGCCTGCCGCGTTCACGATTTCGACCGTCGCCGGGGCAAGGAAGTTTTGCGGCAAATTCAGCGTCCACGAAATCTCGCCGTCCGTCGAACCCACGCACGAAACCGCGACCTGCGCCGGAGCCGTGATTTGGGCTTGCGCCAAACCGGAATTCGTCAGCACGAACTGCGCCGTCGCCGTGCAGCCCGTCGCCAAGTCTTTCACCAAAACCGAGTACGCGCCTGCGGCCAAATCGTCGCGCTGCGCCGGGCCAGCCAGCGTCGTGTCGGCTGTCCAGAAATAGGCATAATTGCCCGAACCGCCCTGCACCTCAATCGTCGCCGAGCCGTTGGCTTGGCCGCAGGCAGGCAGTTGGTTGAAGAACGGCGAGGCGAACATCGGCGAGGTTTCGCCGATTGTAATTTCCACAAAATCAACGCACTGCGTGGCTGGGTCGGTGGCCGTCACGACATAGGTGCCCGCCGCGAGGTCGCTGCGGAACGCCGTTGTTTGGCCGTCGGGCCAAGCAAATTCGAGTTGGAAAGGTTGCAAAACCACCTGCCCATCCGCGCTGCCGCAGTTGGCCGGGAAGGTGCTTTGGGCGATGGTCGGGAAATTCGCGGAGCCAATCAGCACGTTTTCGACCGTGTTGCAGGTCGGTTCGTTCACCCGCGAAATCGTCACCGCATAAGCTCCGGCGGGCAGTCCGAGGCGGACGTTGCCGAGCAAATTCGGCGTGCCGGGCGCGTTGCCCCAGTTGAACACATAGTCCGCGTCGTCGCCCACCATGTCAATCGTGACCAATCCGGTCGAGTCGCCGCAGTCGGGTTTGACCACCGAAAGGCTGGCGATTTCGGGCGGGAAACAAGCCGTGCAAGTGTTTTGCACAGCAATATTTGCCACGATTTGCGAGCAGCCCGCCGCGTCTGTGACGGTCGCCGTGTAAATGCCTTCGAGCAGGCCGACGCGGTTTTGCGTGGTCGGGCCGTCGTTCCATTTGAACGAATACGGCGCGTTGCCGCCCGTGACGACGAGTTGGATGCTGCCGTTTTGGTCGCAGTTTTGGTCAATTTTCGAGACCTGCACGGCGAGCGGTTGCAGCGGCGCAATCGTGAAACAAGCCTGCCCAGCGAGGCAGTTGTTGCCGTCAAAAACGAGGATGCAGTAATCGCCGACGGGCAGTTGGCCGTTTGTAAACGTCTGACCAGCAGCGTTTTGGATGAGCGCGGTGGCTGGCAGCACGAACCCGGCGGCCAGTGAATCCGTGAAGGTTACTTGCCCGTCGTTCGCGCCCGTGCAGGTCAGGTGTTGCGTCGAAACGATGTGGACGAAAGCCGGGGCCACGTCGTTCGGCACCGCAAACTCAATCGTCGTCACGCAGCCCGTCACCATGTCCGTGACCTTCACGGAGAAGGAGCCAGCGGCCACGTTCGGCAGCGTCGGCACGGTGGTTTGGATGGTGCCGTTCCAGAGGTACGAGTAACTGCCCGAACCGCCCGTAACTGTCAGATTTACAGTGCCATTCGTCGCGCCGCAGAGCGGTTTTTGAGTGATGACAGCCTCCACTTCGAGGTCGTTTTGCTGTTCAATGACCACTTCAATCACATCGGTGCAGCCCGTCGTCGCATCGGTCACGGTCACGAAATAAGTGCCTGCCGCGAGGTCGTGGCGGTCACGGATGTCCGCGCCCGTCGGCCAGTCAAACTGATACGCCGCCGGAGCCATGATGGCTTGGCCATCGGATGCGCCACAGTTGGCCGCGCTCGTGGAAATAATGCTCGCCACCGGGCCGTCCGTGTTGCCGATGATGCGCGTGACGGTGGTCGAGCAAGTGTCGCCGCTGACGGTAATCGTCACCGTGTAAACGCCCGCTGCGAGGCCGCTCGCCGTCGCCGAAGTGCTGCCGCCCGCCGACCACGCGAAGTTGAAATCGGCTGGGTTGCCGCTCAAATTCACGCTCATCGCGCCCGTGCTTTGGCCGCAGGCCGCGTCGGTGCTTTGTACGCTGGCGACCACCGGAGCCGCGCAACTCGTTGGTGGACAATTGTTTACCATCAAACTTGCGCCCGGCAAACCGAGTTCGCCGCAGAGTTGGCCGCCGCCTGAAATCAGTTGGGCATTGATGTCGGAAGCCGTCGTCGTGCCCGCTTGGATGCTGCTGAGGTTGAAAGTAGCGGGGTTGAACACGAGCGGCAGCACGGTGAAATTGCCCGCCTGCGCCACGTCAAATTGCGGTTGCGTCGCCACTTGCACGACCGTCTGGCCGATTTGCGAGACGACGACAAACGCCGTTTGGAAACCCGGCGGCACCGTCGCGCCCGCGAGGTTTGCCTGCACGTTGGCCGCGCCGTTGACGAGGCAAAGCGTGGCATTTACGAGCGTCAAATTGCCCGCGTCGGCGGTGCAATTGCAGCCGTCGGCGATTGCCAAGTCGTTGATTGTCAACGAACAAGCGTTCGCGTCGGTCACGGTCACGGCATAATTTCCAGCCGCCAGATTCGAGGCCGTCGCGCCCGTGCCAGCCGAGGCTGGGTTCCAGTTGAAAGTGAAATTCGGCGTGCCGCCGCTGACTGTCAAAGCGATGCTGCCGCCCGCCGCGCAGGTCGCGTTTTGTTTTTCGACGGAAACTTCGAGCGGCGCGGGTTCGACGACCGTGAAGCACGATTGACCCGCGAGGCAGTTGTTTCCGTCAAAAACCAGCAGGCAATAATTGCCCGGCGCGAGGCTGCCGTTTTGGAAAACATGACCGTCTGCGTCCTCAATTTTCAGGGTGGCCGGGCGCACAAACCCGGCTTGGAATGTGGTGTCGAACACGAGCGTCGCGTTGTTCGCGCCCGCGCAAGTCGTTGAAATTGTGCTGTTTGCGAGCGAAATATTGGCCGCGCCCAGCACCTCGTTTTCGAGGACAAAACTCAAAGTTGCCGTGCAGCCGCTGGCCGCGTCGGTCACGGTCAACGTATAATTCCCGGCGGTCAAATTCGTGCGGGTCGCGGTCGTGCCCCAAGCCCCGAAGGTGTAGCTGCCGGAGCCGCCCGCGACCGAAATCGTGGCCGCGCCGTTGGCTTGGCCGCAGTCGGGCTTGACCAAATTGGTGGCCGAGGCAGTGAGCGGGCTGGATTTTTCGATGTCGAATTCGATGACCGAGAAGCAGTTCGTGGCCGGGTCGGTGGCGGTCACGACGTAGTGGCCCGCCGCCAAATTGGAGCGCGTGAAACCGCCCCCGCCGCTCGACCAAGCGTACAAAAGGTTGGCTGGCGCGAGCGTGGCTTTGCCGTCGGCAAGGTTGCAAGTGGCCGCTTCGAGGCTGGCGATGGTGACGGCCGGGCCATCGGCATTGTCAATCACGAAATTCACAACCGTCTGACAATCAGGTTGATTGGCCCGCGAAACCGTCACGGCGTAGCTGCCAGCCGGGAGCGCGATGCGGTAGTTGCCCGCTGCATTTGCCACGCTGCCAATGTTCGGCGACCACGCAAATTGGAAGTCGTTTAGGTTGCCGACGACCATGATTTCGGCGCGACCGATGCTCCGGCCACAATCGGATTTCACGAGGTTGATGCCCGCCACGACGGGTTCGGCGCAGTCGTCGCAAGTTTCCACGACAAACGCCGCGCCCGCCACATCGAGGGCACCGCAGTTCGCGCCGCCGCCTTGAATCAGGGCTTCGTTCAGGTCGAAGATGTTGGCATAATTGGCCTGCAAGTCGTTGATGCTCAGCCAGTTGCCGTACACGAAGGCGTGGATTTTGAAGTCGCCAGCTTCGGTCGCCGTGAAGTTTGGCGTGGCCGATGTGCCGACGATTTGCCCGACGGCACCTTTCGTCAAAATGTACATCAGGTTGAAGCCCGGCAGCACGAGCGCGGGTTGGCCGACGGTGGCCGCAAGTTGCGCCGTGCCATTTTGCAAACACACGGGCGAAGCGGTGGCCGCCGCGAGCGTGCCCGCGTCGGCGGA
>JBKBIC010000033.1:0-4129 GCA_046299435.1 Saprospiraceae bacterium | reverse complement strand
CGAACTCCGGATTGCCGTCGTCGCCGAGGCTCTTGTACAGGCTCTCACGCGACATCTGCGCATCCTTGGCGATCTGCGTCATGCCGCGCGCTCGGGCGACGGTGCCGAGGGCCTTCACGATATAGGTCGCGTCTCCCGTCGCCATCGCCTCGTCGAGATAGGCGGCGATGACATCGGGATGCAGCAGGTCGCGGCGGATGGCTGCCCAGACCCGCCGCTGCAGAACCGCATCGGTCACGGTCGCGCCGTAGATGCCGGGGTCGAGGTTCGAGGCCGTCGCGCCCGTGGCGTTGGCCGCCGCCGACCACACATATATATATGGTGTCGAGCCGCCGCCGACCGTGAGGCTGATGCTGCCCGGCGCGTCACAGGTTTTGTTTTCGACCTCGGCCATGAGCGTGAGGCGTTCGGGTTCGATGACCGCGAAGCACTCCGTCGCCACGAGGCAGCCCGTCGCGTCGTACACGAGGATGCAATAAGTGCCTTTGCGGAGCGAACCGTTGACGGCGTTTTGGTTGTTGCCGCCCCGGATGAACACGCTGGCTGGCTGCGCAAAATTGGGCGAATAATCCACCGTGAAATTGACCGTCGCGTCGTTCGTGCCCGCGCAAGTCGTGTAAACCGTGTCGTTGGCGATGCTGACCGTCGCGCCGCCGCCCGCTGCTTGCAGGGCAAAGGCTTGGGCGATGTTGCAGCCCGTCGCTTGGTCAATGGCGACCACGTTGTACGAACCCGCCGGGAAGCCGACGACCGGGTTGGATTGCGGGCCTTTCACGTTGTATTCGTATTGGCCGCTGCCGCCGGTCACGTTGATTTGGAAACTGCCCGTCGAATCGGTGCAACTCGGCAGCGTGATGGGCACGACCTCCATTGCCAGCGTGTTGCCGGCTTTGATTTCGACCGAAATCACGTCGGGGCAATTCGGTGCGGCGGGGTTGATGACCGCCACTTCGTACACGCCCGGCGCGAGGTCGCTGCGGCTCGACAGGTTTTTGCCGTCTTTCGAGACCCAGATGTAGCTGAAATTATCGGGCAGGAACGTGGCCGAACCGTCGAATTGCGTGCAAGTGGACGGCGTGACAATGAGCGTGTCAATTTGTGGGCCGTCAATGTTGCCGACCGTCACGGGCACCGTCACTTGGCAGTCGGGCACGAGCGAAAACACCACTTTCACGGTGTATTGGTCGGCGGGCAAATTGACGCGCGAGTTGATGGTCGCGCCCTGTTGCCCGGCGTTCGGCGACCAGACGAAACTGTACAAATCCGGGTTTTGCGCCACTGTGATGGTCGCCGAGCCGTTCGCGCCGCCGCAGGTGCTTTCGGTCACGGCGATGCTGCTGATGGTCGGCGGGATGCAAGTGCAGCGGTCTTTCACTTCGGCGGAAACCGTTGTGCTACAACCATTTGCGTCGGTTGCGGTGATGACATAAATGCCGCTCGCCAAGTTGCTGCGGGCCGCGCCCGTGCCGCCGTCCGGCCAAGCGTAGGTGTAATTCGAGGGCGTGAGCACCAGCGAGCCGTTTATCAAATTGCAATTTTCGGCCTGCGTCGAAGCCACCTGCACCGCGATGCCGTCATAGACATGCACCACCGGGCCGGGCACGTCGAGCGCGGCGCACACCTGCCCGCCGCCCTGCGCGAACAGCGCGTTGAGGCTCATCAAAGTCGTGGTTTGCGGAGTGATTTGCGTCGCCAAATCGAAGCTCAACGGATTGAAAACCAATGCGTTAATCGTGAAATCACCCGTCTGAGAAATCGTGAAATTGGGCAAATTGGAAATTTGTTCGATGACTCCGTTGCGCGTCAGCAGGTACGTCAATTGGAAGCCCGCCGGGATGAACGGTTGCTCGCTCGTCGTCGCGCCGATTTGCACCGAACCGCCGCCGAGGCAAATGTCGGCCTGCGTGGCCTCCATTTCGCCAGCCAGCGCGGGGCAGTCGTTGTCGCAGTCGTTGGCCACCAAAATATTGCCCATGACCCGCGTGCAGCCGCCCGCGAGGTTTGTAATCGTCACTTGATAAATGCCCGCCGTAAGGTCGCTGCGGTTTTGGTCGCTCGCGCCGTCGGCCCATGCGAAGGCAAATTGGCCTTGCGGCAGCACCAACGTAATCGTGCCGCCGACCGTGCAAGTGGCCGCTGTCGTGTTCACCGAAACCGTCATCGAACTACCCAAAGTCAGCACCACCGCGTCGGTCGCCGTGCAGCCGTTCGCGTCGGTCGCCGTCAGCGAATAAGTGCCCGCCAAGTTTGCGTTGAAATTCGCCAGCTGGATTTCCGGCTGGTCGGACGTGAAGCCGCCCGGCCCCGTCCACGCGAAAGTTTGGCCGCCGTTTGCGGTCAACGTCACCGATTCGCCGTCGCAAACCGTGCGGTCGTTGCCGATTTCGACGGCAAATGCCGGGTGCGCCGTGACGCTCGTGGTGGCCGTTGCGGAGCAGCCGTTGGTCGTGACCGTCACGGTGTAAGTACCTGCGTTGACAGCCGTAATATTTTGAATTTCAGGGTTTTGCAGCGTCGAAGTCCAGCCATTGGGGCCAGCCCAACGATAAGTGCCGCCACCTGTCGAAGTCAATTTCAGCGTCGCACCCGCGCAAATCGGCGCGTTCGACGAAGCCGTCGCCACCGGCGGGCGCACCACTGAAACTAATGCGGAAGCCGTGCCCGTGCAACCGTTCGCGTCGGTCACGGTCACGCGGTAGGTGCCGCCCATTGCCAAAATCGCGTTCGGGATGGTCGGTTTTGCTTGCGTCGAAGTGAACCCAATCGGGCCGCTCCACCGGAAACTGCCCGTGCTGCCGACCGTGCTCAGGTTGATGGCCGCACCCTCGCACACCGGCGAATTCGAGACGATTTGCACCGGCAACGCGCCCGCGCAGCCGCCCGTCGTCACGACGATTGTCCACGTCGCCACCGAGGTATTGCCGCAGTTGTCCTCCGCCGTCCAAGTGCGGATGATGAGTTGCGACTGGCCGTTGTCGTACACATCTTCGTAAAACGAGAGGTACGGATTCACGTCGCAGTTGTCTGTGACGAAAATGTCGCCCGGCACGTCCGGCACCAAATCGCCCGCCAACAGGTCAACGGTCAGGTCGGCTGGCACGTTCAAAATGCTCGGCGGCTCGGTGTCCGAGACCTCGATTTGTTGGGTCAATGTGGCCGTGTTGCCGCAGCCGTCCGTCGCCGTCCAAGTGCGGACGAGCGTGTAATGTTCGCTGCAACTGATTGGAATTGTGGAAGTTGCGAACGTCACCGTCGCCGCGCCGCAGTTGTCCGAAGCCGTCAAAATCGGCTCTGCCGGGATGTCGTTGCACGAAGCCGTCGCGTCCGAAACTTGCTGGTCGAAGGTCGGCGGCTCGCTATCACCAATCGAAATCGTCTGGCTGGCCGTCGCCGTGTGGCCGCAATTATCGGTCGCCGTCCAAGTGCGGACGACGGTTTTGTTGCCCGCACACGCGCCCGGCGTTTCGTTTTCAGTCAATTGGATGTCCACATTTTGGTCGCAATCGTCCGTCGCCGTCACCACTGGGGCAGTCGGCAAAACGCCGCCGCAGCCCAAAGTTTCGTCCGCCGGAATGCCCGCCAGCACCGGATTTTCAGAATCCGACACCGCGATTTGCTGCGAAACCGTCGCCGCGTTCCCGCAAGCGTCCGTCGCCGTCCAAGTGCGAACAATCGTGAAATTGTCCGCACAAATGCCCGGCACGACCTGCGTGGCAAACGTCACCGTCGCCGCGCCGCAGTTGTCCGAGGCCGTCAAAATCGGCTCTGCCGGGATGTCGTTGCACGAGGCCGTCGCGTCCGAAACTTGTTGGTCAAAGGTCGGAGCCACCGCGTCGCCAATCGTAATCGTTTGAATACCAGTGGTTTGGTTGCCGCAATTGTCCGTCGCAATCCATGTGCGGACAATCGTTTTGCTGCCCGCACAGCCACCCGGCGTTTCCGTTTCCGTGAACGCGATGTCCACGTTCGTGTCGCAATTGTCGGTCGCAGTCACCGTGCCCGGCGGCAAAATCACGCCGCCAGTGCAGTCGCCCGTTTCGTCGGCAGGCACACCCGCCAGCACCGGATTTTCAGAATCCGACACCGCGATTTGCTGCGAAACCGTCGCCGCGTTCCCGCAAGCGTCCGT
>JBKBIC010000032.1:0-29873 GCA_046299435.1 Saprospiraceae bacterium | reverse complement strand
GTTGTGCGACTTCACCACCACATGCTGGGGGCGGCGCGCTATCGGCGCGCGCGCGGCAGTGATCGCCTGGTCGAGCGTCGCGACGGCGGCACCGGCAAGCCGCTCCAGCTCGAAATGGTTCGGCATGATCGCATCGGCGAGCGGCAACAGGTGGTCGCGCAACGACACGGCAGCCTCGGCTTGCAGGGCAAACAGAATGGCGTTTTTGTCCTTGAAATAGAGGTAAATCGTGGCCGGGCTGTACTCGATGGCCTCCGCGATGTTCCGCAAACTGGTGGCTTGGTAGCCGCGTTCGCGGAACAAATGGATGGCGGCGTCCAAAATCCGGCGGCGCATTTCCTCTTTTTCGCGCTCTTTTCTTTGAATGACTCCCATGTGTGAGACCGTGAGACGGCGAGGCTTGGTCGCCCACAACCGTTCTCGTTGCAATTGATGGAACAAGGTTTCTGAACAGCGTTCAGTTTTCAAACACTGTTTTGATGAATTGTTGTTTTCGAGGGATGAGTCGTCGTCTTCGGTCGGTGAACTGCAAAGCCTGCCCGTTGCGCGAGCCGACGAACCGGAAAGCGCGTCCTACTTTTGGGCCATGCCGTCAACCGTCAACCGTCAACCGTCCACCGTTAAATCGCTGCAAATTTTCCAAGTGATGCGCCAGTCGGCGGTCATCCTCACGAGCATTGGGCTGGCAAAAAGCGGCCTGACGACAGGCGAAATCGGGCAGTACGAAACCCTGCTTTACCTCGGCACGGTGCTGACTTTTTTCTGGGTGAACGGCCTGCTGCAATCCATCGCACCGCTGCACGCCAACATGGACGAGGGCGAGCGCAAAACATTCACGTTCAATGTGTTCGCGCTGTTTTGCGCTGTGTCGGCGGGGCTGTTTTTGCTGCTTTTTTTCGGCAAATCCTTTGCCCTGCCCCTGCTGACGGGGCTGAACGACGCGCCATTTTTCGGGCTGTTCTGCGTGTATTTGCTGCTCAATTTGCCCGCCTTCCCGGTCGAGTTTTTTTACCTCGTGCGCGGCCAATCGCGGCAGATTTTGGCGTGGGGCGTGGTGTCGTTCGGGTTGCATTTGGTGGCTTTGTTCGTCCCGATTTGGCTGGGATGGGGGCTGGGCGGCGGCATTTCCGGGCTTGTTGGGCTGGCCGGGCTGCGGTTTTTGTGGGCAGTTGGGCTGGTTTTTCGGTTGAGCAAACCGATACTCGACCGCGATTTGCTGCAGAAATACCTGCGATTTGCCGCACCGCTCATGGCCTCGACGATGGCCGGGCACCTCGTGCTGATGTTCGACAATTGGCTGGTGGGCTGGTGGTACGGCGACGCGGCCACGTTTGCGATTTACCGCTACGGCGCGAAGGAACTGCCGCTCGCGCCCGCGCTCGCCCTTTCGCTCGGCACGGCGTTGGTGCCGCAACTGACGGCGGATTTGCCCGCAGGCATGGCCGCATTGAAAGCCTCCTCGCGGCGGCTTTTCCATTGGCTTTTTCCCGGCACGATTGTGATGATTTTCGCGGCCAAGCCGCTGTTTCCGGTGGTTTTCAACCCGGATTTCGCAGCAAGTGCGCCCATTTTCAGCATTTACCTGCTCATCACGGCCACGCGGGTTTTGCTCCCGAACTCAATCATCTTGGCAAAAAACGCCCCGCGACTCGCCCTCCGCGCCAGCCTTTGCGAACTGGCCGTGAAAGTCGTGCTCGGCTTTGTGGGCATCCATTTTTGGGGATTGGCGGGCGTGGCGGCCTCGGCGGTGCTGGCTTTTTGGGTCGAAAAACTGCTGCTGATGTGGTGGCTCGAACGGGACTTCGGCGTGAAAACCAGCGACTGGCTCGATGTGCGGACGTACCTTTTTTATGTGGCGGCGATGCTGGCGGCGTTCGCGGCGGCGGTTTTTGTTGGATAAACAGCATGGCGAATTGCCCCGCGCTTTACCGTACTTTTGGGCAAAAAATCATGGCATTCACAGGTTTTCGACAGCTTTCCGATGTACTGAAAAAGTACCAGATCCGGTATGAAGAGCAGGATTTTCCGATGCCTGCTCAGGCCACCTCCGTTCCAGAAGTGCTGCGCGACGATATTCGGTTCACACTCAACGAGGTGGCCTACGACATTTCCGAATCGGCTATTTGCGAAAACCTCATTTATCCAGTACTGAAAACCGCGTGGCGGCAACACGCCGACATCCTCGCCATTTGGAGCCACCAGCCGTTGGGCGAGGGAGAGTTGAGCGGGGTGCCGGATTACGTCATTTCCAAAAAATCGGAACTGGGCAAAATTGTGTTCGAGGCACCGTATGTGGCGGTTGTCGAGGCAAAAAAGGACGATTTCACGGCGGGTTGGGCGCAGTGTGGCCTCGAAATGCACACGATGCAACAACTCAACGCCACACCGGATTTACCCGTGCATGGCATTGTCTCGAACGGCGAAACTTGGGAAATCGCCATGCTGCACGGCAATGTGCTGGTCAAGTACCGCCAAATTTTCCAAATCCATCGGCTGGACGAGCTCTATACAGCACTACTCACGGTACTGGGCGGCTACCGCAAGTTTTTCGCAGCGGCGGAGCAATGAGCTGTTTCAACGCAGAGGCACGGAGCCACAGAGGGTTTCATCAAAAAAGTCCGCGCAAATCCGTGTTCCAAGTTTTCATCGCTCACTCCCGCACGAACGCCAGCATCACCGCGTCCATCGGCTGGCCTTTTTTCAGGATGATTTTCCGCAGCAGCCCTTCGCGGGCGTAGCCGACTTTTTCCAAAAGCCGCATCGAGGCCGGGTTGTGGGTGAAAACGAGGGCCTCCATGCGGAGCAAATTGGGCCGGTTTTCAAACTGAAAAGCCGTGAACCGGCGCACCACTTCGGTCATAATACCTTGATTGCGAAAGGGTTGCGCCAGCCAGTAGCCCAGCTCGTCGCGGTGGCCGTCCAGCCCCGTGTGGACGAAAAGCCCGATGCCGCCAATCAGCCCTTCGCTGCGGTGGCGGATGGCGAAATTGGCGACCGTGCCGCCCAGTTTTTCGCGGCGGTCGGCCACGATGCGGAACCACTCGTCCGCGTCGGCCTCGGTGTACGGGCTTGGGATGTGGACGGTGTTGGCGTACACGACCGGGTCGTTGAGGTATTTCAGAAGGTTGGGCTTGTCGGCAGGGTCGAACGGCGTGAGCGTAAGTTGTTCGTTGACAATGATTTCCATGTGCAGGAGGGTGAGTCTGTGAGATTTTGCAAACCGTGCGGTCGGGGAAAAGAATTCCCGCGCGCCGCCACATCCGCCAAAAAGACAGCGGCCAAAGGCCGACGGGTGAGCCGTCTTTCGCCTTTGGCCGCTGCTTTTTTGCCCAAGTTTCCCTCGGTTCAAACGAACAGGGATTCGCGGAGCGTCAGGTCGGCATTGCGCGTGACGAACGGGATGACGGGCACGGCGTGGTTGAGATTGCGCCGCCAGTTGGAAAATTTGGTCAAAAAAGCCCGTGCATCCATTTTTTGCGGGATGCCGGGCGCGGCGGCGGCGGGCGGTGTGGTGTGGTCGGTTCGGGGTGCTGCGGGAGCCGGAGCGGCTTGTGGTGTGTGCATAGTATCCATGATTAGAGCGTGTTTTGATGCCTCAAACATCCGACGGCCTGCAAGCCCAAACACGCCGATTTAAAAGCGTGTGTGACTTGTTTGGAGGTTTTTGGATGGCAAAAAACACGAACCTGATGCCGCGCCGTGCCCATCAGTCCCGGATGGCACGGGCAAAAAACGCATCGCGCTCGGCCTTCGTTTTGGGGCCGCATTCGCGCACGATGCGAAAACCGACGAACCACGATTCGGGGTTCCACCAACGGCTTTTCGGGATTTGCGGGTCGCGGGCCTGCCATTTGGGGTCGCTTTTGCGGCGGTCGGCGCAGCGCAATTGTTCCACATAATCCTCGAAGGAGCCGCCTTTCACCGTGCGCGAGTGTTTTTTCGAGGGCCAGACGACCGGGTTGGTCGTGCCGAGCGAGTCCAATTTTTGGAAATAATCGGCGGCATAAAAGTCCAGCGTCCACTCGGCGACGTTCCCAGCCATATCGAACAGGCCCCAAGCATTGGGCTTTTTTTCGCCGACTTCGTGGTAGGCCGAGGGGCTGTTGTCGTAAAACCACGCAAAATCAGCGGCCATCTTTGGGTCATCGCCCCAGAAAAAAGCAGTCGTTGCGCCTGCCCGCGCCGCGTATTCCCACTCTGCCTCAGTCGGGAGCCTGTAAAAATGGCCGGTTTTGTCGCTCAACCACTGGCAATACCGCAGCGCGGCCTGCTGCGTCATGGTCGCCGCCGGGAGTTTGCCCTGTTTGCCGCGCCCGTAAGTGAAATCATAATAAGGCGGCGAAGGGCGGGCAATCGCGTCGGCACTAAATGTTTCGGGCGCGGTGCCCGCGTCGGAATCTTTTTCGCGCAAGGCGAACAGCAAAAACTCGTCCCAAGTCACCTCGTGCGCCCCAATCCAGAATGAATCGAGGGCGACGCTGCGCTGGCCTTCGTCCGCGTCGCGGCCCGGTTCGGTGGCCGGGCTGCCCATCAAAAACGAGCCAGCCGGGACTTGGACGAGCGAAAAACTGACCGCCGAACCGGGGATTTGTACCATTTCGAGCGGGCGTGTTTGCTGCGCAAATGATTGATTTTGAAGGCAAAAGAGCACGACGGCGAGCAGACAGCCTTGTTTCGGGAATTGCATGGGACAGTGATTTTGAAAACTGCGACAAGATAGCGCGGTGCCCAAACGTCGCACCGCCCAGCTGCCCGGCGAATTGTCTGCCCCGATTTTTTGGGAAAAACCTTTGGCGGGGTTTTGCAAAAACGTCGTTGGCAATTTTACCTTTGCGGCACTTTCGCAAAAAGCACTTTTCGGCGCGATAGCTCAGCTGGTTAGAGCGTGCGATTCATAATCGCAAGGTCGCGAGTTCAAGTCTCGCTCGCGCTACACAAACATTCCGCAACCCGCTAACTCTCAACGAGTTAGCGGGTTTTTGTTTTTTGGGCGGCGGCGTTTGTGTGCTGTTTTTTCGGCGGCGGCACTGCCAATTTTTCGGCCAGCAGGCCGTTTGTTGCCCAAAAATTTTTCAGCGATATGAAAGCCAAATCCGCACTCCTTTTCGCGCTCACCTTGCTTTTTGCCTGCCAACCGAGCGACCACGAGACCATCGAGACCTTCGACGAGCAAGGCCATCTCAAAGAACGGTTCGTGCGGCGCAAGGCCGATTTTGCCAAAAACGGTTTGTACCAACGCTTCGCGCCAGACGGCCACTACGTCGAGGAGGCCGTGTTCCGAAACGACACGCTGGACGGCGAGCGGAAGTTTTTTTACCCGAACGGCAAAGTGGAAATCATCGAGCCGAATCGCAACGGCGTGATTCACGGCAAGTACCGGAAGTTTTTCGAGGATGGCTCCATCGCGCTCGAACAGGATTATGTCAATGGTGTGTTGGAGGGCGAGAGCCTCGCTTGGTACCCGAACGGGATGCTAAAAGAGCGCGTTTCGTTCCAAAAAAACGAGGAAAACGGCCCGTTCAAAGAGTGGCACCCGAACGGCCAACCGAAAACCGAGGGCAATTACCTGACCCCCGACGACCCCGATTTCAGTGGCGACCGCGAGGACGGCGAGCTGCGGATGTACGATTCGCTCGGCCAACTCGAACGCATCATGGACTGCCGACTGGGTGTGTGCCGCACCAAATGGGTACGCGACGGCAACTGAAAACACATCTTACTGCTTGACCACTTTCCCCGTCATGGACAGCGCGACGGTTTGCTCAGCATCAAAATTGGTCTGGACGGTGATGATTTTGTAAAAATCGCCGGGCCGCTTGGCATCGTACACGGCCACGATTTTCGCACTTTCGCCGGGCAGGATGGGGTCTTTCGGGAAATCCACCACCGTGCAATGGCAGGTCGGCGAGACTTCGAGCAGCACGAGCGGCTCCGTGCTGATGTTCTTGACCTCAAACTCGCCTTTGGCCGGCACGTCGAGCGGGATGTTGCCCATCTGGATTTGGCGGGGCAGCCACTCGACTTTCCCGGCGTTTTTGGATTGGTCAACCATGCGGACGGTTTGCGCGGAAATGAAGGCTGGCGCAAGGCAAATCGCCGCGACGGCGAGGAATTGGACGAAAAATTTCATTGTTGGAAAAATGTGAATTACATGGATTGGACGGCAAAGTTAGGCTCACGCCGCACTTTGCCGCAGGCGCATGGAAAATCCGCCGGATTTTGGGCCACAGCCCACAGATTCATCTGTGGGCCGAAGCGTTGTACTTTTGCCGTCATGCGCCGCGCAATTTTCCTGCCTGTTTTTTGCCTCGTTTTGGCCGCCTGCGGGCGCGAAACGGAGCCGCCCAACCCACCCGACGCGGCGCAGCAGCAGGCTTGGTTCCCACTCGCAATCGGGCAGGTTTCGGAGTTTGTGGTGGATAGCTTGGTGTTTGACTTTGGGCTGCGCGATTCGTCGCGCACCTTCGTCCGCGAGGTCGTGGCTGATACTTTTCGGGACAACACCGGGCGGCTGGTTTTCAAAATCGAGCGTTTCGAGCGGAAAAACCCAGCAGAAAACTGGCAAATCCGGCACGTCTGGTCAGCCAGCCGCACGGCGGGCGAGGCCATCCGAACGGAGGACAACTTGCGATTCCGCCCGCTCGTGTTCCCGTTGGACACGCGGACAGGCTGGGACGGCCACGCTTTTTTGGACAAAAACCTCGAAATAGAAGTGGCAGGCGAGCGGCTGCGGCCTTTCGGCGGCTGGTTTTTCGAGGTGGATTCGATGGGCGTGCCGGGCGTGGTGGGCAATTTCGCGTTCGATTCGCTGCTCATCGTGACCGAAACGGACAGCGACAACCTGTTCGAGCGGCGGTTTTCGCGGGCGAAATACGCCCGGAACGTCGGCCTCGTCTGGCGCGAACAGTGGATTTTGGACTCGCAATACTGCAACCAAATCCCGCCGCCCGCCGATTGCGCGACCAAACCCTGGGCCGAAAAAGCCGAAAAAGGCTACATCCTGCGGCAAACTATCATTGATTTTTGATGGTGATTTGGCTATTCGGTGATTCGGTTATTTGAAAACCAAATCACCAAATCACCAAATCACCAAATCACCAAATCACCAAATCACCAAATCACCAAATCACCACCAACAAATGGCAGACAAACAATTCACAGAAATCGGCTTCACCAAAAAAACGCACGGCATCGGCGGTGAGCTCAAAGTGGGCATCGAGCCGAATTTCGTGGAGGATTTCCTGAAAGCCGAGACCGTTTTTTTGGAAGTGCGTGGCAAAAAAGTGCCCTATTTCATCGCTTCCGTGCGCGGTGCGGGCGCGGAACCCATCGTCAAGTTCGAGGACGTGGACACCCGCGAGGCCGCCCAGCTCATCTCCTCGAAGCCCCTGTTCCTGCGCGAATCGGACATTTTGGACGACTCGGAGCGCGAAATCCCGCAGGAAGATTCGGGCCATGTTTTTTGCAAAGGCTACACGATGGTGGACGCGACGCTCGGCGAAGTGGGCAAAATCACGTCCGTCGAACAGATGCCCGCGCAGGAAATGGCGACCGTCGAGACGGCCAACGGCCCGGCCTTTGTGCCGCTGATTGAGGCGTTTATCCAGAAAATTGACAAACGTGCCAAGCGTGTTTTCGTGGATTTGCCGGAAGGGTTGTTGGAACTTGGGAATTGAGGGAATGCCCAGTTCCCAATTCCAAAGTTAGTTTTGCGGCCTCAAATTTTGAACGCACAACACACTCATGGCTAAATCCAAAAAAGACGCGGCGACGGGCGAAAAAATCCGCTCCGCGCTCGTCTCCGTTTATTCCAAAGACGGTCTCGAACCCATCATCCGCCGCTTGCACGAACTGAAAGTGAAGATTTACAGCACCGGCGGCACCCAGACTTTCATCGAAAAACTCGGCATCCCGGCCACGCCCGTCGAATCGCTCACGGGCTACCCCAGCATCTTGGACGGGCGCGTGAAAACGCTGCACCCGGCGGTGTTCGGCGGCATCCTGGCCCGCCGCGAGGACGACCACTTGGCCCAACTGAAACAGTACAACATCCCCGAAATTGACGTGGTCATCGTGGATTTGTACCCGTTCGAGGAGACGGTCGCGGCCACGAACGACGAGGCCGAAATCATCGAAAAAATAGACATCGGCGGCGTGTCGCTCATCCGGGCGGCGGCCAAAAATTTCCGCGACGTGCTCGTCGTCGGCTCGAAGGACGAGTACCGGATGTTCCTCGATTTGCTGAACGAAAAAGGCGGCGCGTCCACCGTCGAGGAGCGGCGCGAGTTTGCCCGCCGGGCGTTCAAGGCCACCTCGAATTACGACATCGCCATTTTCAACTACTTCAACGAAGGCACTGCCGACATCTCGTTCAAGTACAGCATCCACCGCTCCGACATCCTGCGCTACGGCGAAAACCCGCACCAAAACGGCGTGTTTTTCGGCGATTTCGAGAAGGTTTTTGAAAAAATCAGCGGCAAGTCCATTTCGTACAACAACCTCGTGGACATTGACGCGGCGGTGCAGCTCATCCGCGAGTTCCGGCTCGGCAAGCCCACATTTGCCATCCTGAAACACACCAACGCTTGCGGCGTAGCGCGTCGGCACACGCTCGTGGAGGCTTGGCGGGCGGCATTGGCCTGCGACTCGACCTCGGCATTCGGCGGCATTTTCGTGACCAACACGACCGTTGACCTCGAAACCGCACAGGAAATCAACAAGCTGTTCTACGAGGTGCTCATCGCCCCCGATTTCGCGCCCGACGCGCTCGAACTGCTGCGGAAAAAAGACCAGCGCATCCTGCTCCGGCAAAAAAGCTACGAGGTGCCCGCCCGTTCGTTCCGCAGCCTGCTGAACGGCGTGGTCGAACAGGACACCGACTTGAAAATCGAGACCGAAGCCGACCTGAAACCCGTCACCGAGCGGATGCCGACGGCTTCCGAAGTGGGCGAGCTGCTCTTTGCCAACAAATGCTGCAAGCACCTGAAATCCAACGCGATAGCCCTCGTGAAAGAACGCCAGCTCATCGGCATGGGCTGCGGCCAGCCATCGCGGGTGGACGCGCTGCGGCAGGCCATCGCCAAGGCTCGCTCGTTCGGCTTTGATTTGCAGGGCGCGGTCATGGCTTCGGATGCTTTTTTCCCGTTCCCGGATTGCGTCGAAATCGCGGCAGAAGCGGGCATCACGGCCATCATCCAGCCCGGCGGCAGCATCAAAGACCAAGATTCGATTGATGCCTGCAACCGCCTCGGCTTGGCGATGGTGATGTCGGGGCACAGACATTTCAAGCACTGAAAAATCCGCAGGCAAAAACATCGCGGTTTATTCGCCTCGAAAAGGACGGGGATGGCCAGAGAGATTGTTGCTCCGCCTTTTCCCGTCCTTTTTTGTGGCTCCGAAAGCTGTAGGCGCGGGTTCGTTGGGCGTTTGACCGGCCTGTTTCCGCGTCATTTTTCAACGAAACATCATCCATGAAAAAATTCTTACTGCCCATCCTGTGCGCGCTTTTCGCAGGCGCGGTCTCGGCTCAGGTTGATTTGAACGTGAGCGTGCTCGAATTCAAAAAGAACATGGCCATCGGCGGCATTCAGGTCAAGTTGACCAACGCCGCCGTCGGTTTCGAGCAAACCGAGACGACGGACGCACGCGGCGTGGCCTCGTTCAAGGGCCTTGCGCTCGTCGGCAGTTATTCGGTCGAGGCGATGGCCAGCGAGCGTTACCATGCCGCCGCCCAAACCGATATCGTGTTGCAGAGCCAGACCAACGCCAGCGTCAACCTCGCGCTCGTCCCGAAGGGCGTGACGGAGGCCGCCCTCGCCGAAGTCACCGTGCTGGGCACCTCGAAAATCAACACCCGGAACGCCGAGGTCTCGTCCGTTTTGAAACAAAAAGAAGTGGAGGCCCTGCCGCTCGAAGGCCGCGACATCACCCGCCTTTTGTACCGGCTGCCGAACGTGGTGCAGGCCACAGGCTTTTATCCCGAAGCCCCGAACGTGTCCATCAACGGCTCCAACTCGCTCTTTACCAACTACTTGATTGACGGCTTGGACAACAACGAGCGGTTTTTGGGCGGCCAAAAATTCAACATCCCCGGCGGCTTCGTGCGGAGCATCAACGTGCTGACCAACAATTTCTCGACCGAGTACGGCAACACGGGCAACGGCATCGTCAACGTCACGTCGCGCAGCGGCTCGAACGAGCAGACGGGCGAGGTGTTCGTCGTCAGCCGGCCCGGCCCGGCGATTGACGCGGCCTCGCCTTATGCCCAGCGCGACCTTTCGGGCAATCAAGTGAAGGACGGATTTGCCCGCACGCAAATCGGCGGCGGCTGGGGCGGCGCGTTGAAAAAGAACCGCACTTTTTACTACCTGAACGCCGAGTACACCCGCGACGTGAAAGACAACCTGCTCAACTCGCCCACCCTCGGCGTGAACGAAACCGTGCGCGGCGAGAACAATTTCACCTATTTGAGCGGAAAAATTGACCAGATATGGTCGCAACGGTTCAAGTCCGCGCTGCGGGCCAACGTCGGCATCGTCAACATCGCCCGGCAGGGCGGCGGCTTGGAGGGCGGCGTGGCATTCCCGTCGGCGGCCAATTTTCAGGACAGGAACTCGGTGCTCGTGGCCTCGCAAAACACCTTCGTCGGCGAGCGATTCAAGTCGGAGACGAACGTGCAGTACGGCCGTTTTCGCTGGAATTATGGCCGCGCCGCGAACGAAGGCTCGCCGCAAACCGTCGTCTTGGGGCCGCAAGGCGAGACCATCGCGGTGCTCGGCCACCCCGGTTATTTCTTCGATGCGACCGAAAACACGGTGCAGGCGCAGCAAAAAGCGACGTTTTACCGCAACCGCCACACATTCAAAACGGGCGTGGAACTCGTTTCCGCCGCGCACGGCCTGCTCGGCGGCGGCAACGTGAATGGCAACTACACCGTCCAGCTCACCCAATCGCAACTCGATGCGTTGAAGGCCAAAAACTTGGGCGCGGCACTCGGCATCAACGACATCCCGTCCGACGTGCAGGTGCTCAATTACAGCGTCGAGCTGCGCCCGCAGTCGTTCGGGGCACGGCAGAACATTTTTTCGGCCTACGCGGAGGATATTTTCGATGCGACGGACAGGCTCAAACTCACGCTCGGCCTCCGCTACGACGTGGACAACCTTTCCAAAGGCGGCTCCGACCGAGCCGACCTGAACAACCTCGCACCGCGTTTTTCCTTCAATTTCAGGCTCAATCCCACGACCAGCCTGCGCGGCGGCTACGGCATTTATTACGACAAAATCCTGTACGCCGTCTATTCCGACGCGCTGCAACAAAACACCACCAGCGCGGACTACAAAAAGCAGCTCGCCGAGCTCGTCCGCCTCGGCAAATTGCCCGCCGGGACGGATATTGACGCAATCACGTTCGACGGCAACGCGGGCGCATCGGCCCCGGCCAGCTACCTGAACGGCCCCAAATACACCGAGTTGCAAGGCCAGCGGGCAAAAGCATTCAGCGGCGAGCGGCGCATCCTCAACCCGAACGGCTACCAAAACCCATACGCCCACCAAGTCGCGCTCGGCTGGCAAAAACAACTGGCCGAAGACCGCCTTTTTTACGTTGACTTGGTTTACAACAAGTCCCAAAACCTCTTCCGCCTGCGCGACCTGAACGCCCCGTCCGCGTGGGCCGATAGCGCGGCGGCAGGCAAGACCCGCACGACCGCCGAGGCCGACCTGACCCGCCCCATCCCGATTGCCAACGGCGCGGCCACCATCGGCAGCGAAACCCTGACGGGCGTGGCCCGCAACGTCGTCGTCTCCGAAACCGAGGGCGAGGCCGAGTACTGGGGCGCATCGTTCAATTTCCAAAAAGAACGGGGCGACGGGGATTTTTCCTACCGGCTCATTTACACCCTCTCGCGCCTCGAAAACAACACGGAAGACATCAATTTCAGGGCCGAGGACGCGAACAATTTCGAGCGCGAATGGGCCGTCGGGCTGAACGACCGCACCCACGTCATCAACGGCATATTCAACTATTTCCCCCGCAAAAACTGGGCGGTCACGCTCGCCGTGCTCCTCCAAAGCGGCCAACCCATCAACCGAATCCCCGACGCGACGGTGTTCGGCACAAGCGACCTGAACGGCGACGGACGCTCGTTCGGCGATGCCTATGTCGGCAACAGCGACCGCCAGCCCGGCGAAACGCGCAACAGCGACCGCCTCCCGTGGTCGAACACTTTTGACCTCAATTCGGAGTACGCCTTCCGGCTCCGGGGCGCGGGCGGCCAACTCGTGCTGCGGGCCGATGTGTTCAACGTGCTCAACGCCACCAACCTCAGCGGCTACTCGAACAACGCGACCCAATCCAACCAAATCCAAGTCGGCCCCGCGTCGAGCGGCTTGCTCGTCCGGCGCAACGCCGCGCCGCCGCGCCAGTTCCAGTTTTCGCTGCGCTACACTTTTTGACAGCTGCCGGTGCCGCCGGGCGCGGCGTGTTTTTGCTTGTTTTCCATTTGTCTCTGCGAAACTCTGCGGGTTCTCTGTGAAACTCTGCGTTACAGCCCGCCACATGAATTGTAACGCGGAGTTTCGCAGAGACAAAGGCATCTATCTAAGAAATCGCATGAGAAAAATCGTGTTCGGCCTCCTTTTTTTCGTCGCCTGCCAAACCGCGCAGCAGCCCATCGTCCGCATGACGATGTGGCAAGGCGACCCGCAAATCAACCGTTACATGAACGATTGGGTCGTGCCGGAGGTCAAAAAACGCTTCGGCATCAGGCTCGAAATCGCCCCCGGGCAAGGCAACGAATTGGTCAAAATGCTCCTCGCCGAAAAAGAGGCTGGCAAAGCCCAAAGCGCGACGGATATCGTCTGGATAAACGGCGAGACGTTCTTCCAGCTCCGCCAAATCGGGGCATTGGACGGCCCGTTCGTGCAGCAACTGCCGAACGCCGCCCTGCTCGACCTCGAAAGCCCGTTCATCGGCACGGATTTCCAGCAAAAAACCGACGGTTTCGAGTGCCCCTGGGGCAACGTCCAGCTCGCGCTGATTTACGACACCCTCCGCACCCCGCAGCCGCCGCGCTCGCTCGCCGATTTTGAGGAATACGTCAAAAACCACCCCCAAAAAGTGACGATTCCATACGAATTCACGGGCATGACGCTCCTCAAATCGTGGCTTTGGGCCTTCGCCAAACAGGAAGGCGAGACGCTCGACGGGCCGTTCGACGAAGCCAAATACCAGCGGCTCTCTGCCCGGTTGTTCGATTATGTGCGCCGCCTGAAACCCCATTTGTGGCGGCGCGGCGAGACCTTCCCCGAAAGCCTCGCGGCCATGCACCAGCTTTTTGCGAACGGCGAGCTGGATTTCACCATGTCGAACAACGACAACGAAGTGGACAACAAAATCAGCCAGCGCGTGCTGCCGCCCACCTCGAAATCCTTTGTTTTCGAGAGCGGCACCATCCAAAACTCGCACTATTTGGGCATCCCGAAAGGTGCCCCGAACGCGGCGGGTGCCCGCGAGGTCATCAATTTTTTGATAAGCCCCGAAGCCCAACTCAAAAAACTCAACCCCCAAGTTTGGGGCGACGGCACCGTGCTCGACCTCCGAAAACTCAAACCCGCCGAACGCGCCGCCTTTGAAAACTTGCCCGAACGCAAAAACGCCGCCCGCCGCGCCGACATCCAGCCCTTCGCGCTCCCGGAGCCTGCCCCGGAGTACATGATTCGGCTCTTTGAGGATTTCAGGAAGCACATCATCGAGCAAAAATGAGCCGCCGTTTTTCGCCTGCCGCAGCCGTCTTTTTGGCACTCGCCGTCCTGCCGCTCGCGGCTGGGCTGGGCTGGGCATCGCTCTATTCGCTCGGCTTGGTCGGTGGGCTATCGGCGGGCTTCACCCTCGAAAACTGGCGGCACACACTCTCCGATGGCACTTTTGGGGCCTCGCTGGGCCTGAGCGCGGCAGTCGCGGCGGTGGTCGTCGGGTTGTCGGCGGGGCTGGCAATGGGCCTTTTTTTGGCTTTGAAAAACGAAATCAGCGGCCCGAAAACCCGCTTCTGGCTGCACTTGCCATTGGTGCTGCCGCCGATGGTCTTGGCGTTTTTGGGCTTCCAGTGGCTGTCGGGTTCGGGCATGGCGACGCGCTTTTTGATGAAAATCGGCCTCGTCGCCGGCATCGAATCCGCGCCGGAGCTCATCCACGACCGGATGCACTTCGGGGTCGTGGCCGTGCTGGTTTTTGGGTTGTTCCCGCTGTTTTTGCTGTTGTTTTCCACTTTTTACGCTTCCGAGAACCTCGAAAACCTCTCGCAGCTCGCCCGCACGCTTGGCGCGTCGCGGGGGCAGGTCGGGCGGCGGGTCGTCGTGCCAGTGCTGTTGCGCCGCGCCTTCCCGAACTTGGTGCTGGCGTTCATCGTCGCGTTCGGGGCGTTCGAGGTTCCGTTTTTGCTCGGTCGGCAGTCGCCGCAAATGGTGTCGGTTTTCATTGCCCAAAAATTCAAGCGGTTCAACCTCCTCGAACTGCCCGAAGCCTACGTTGCGGCGGTGGTTTATGCGGTGGTTGTGTGTGCGCTCGCGCTGTTTTTCCTGAAACCCCGCACCCAAACGGCCCCAATCGCATGAAAAAAATCGCCGTCGCTTTGCTGTTGGCCGTTTTTGCCGCGCCGCTCGCGTACTTGGTTTTGCTCGCGGCAGCAGAAACCTGGCCCTTCCCCGACCTGCTGCCGGCGGCTTTTTCCCTCGAAAACACGCGCTCGGTCTTGGGCGCGAACAACCAGTTGCTGGCCGCTTTTGCGCGGTCGGTCGGCATCTCGACGGTGGTCGCGCTGGTGGCGACGGCGACGGGTTTTTGGGCGGCCTCGCGGCTCGCGTACCATCCGCGAGGCCGCGTTTTCCGTTCGCTCGCGTGGCTGCCTTATGCGTTTTCGCCGGTGATTTATGCGTTCTGCCTGCTCTATTTTTTCCACAAAACGGGCCTCGCCGGCAGCATCGTCGGCGTGGGTGTGGCGCAGGTCATCATCGCGTTTCCGTGCTGTTTCCTGTTGTTTTTCAATCATTTTGACCAAAAAATGCTCGATTTCGAGCAGCTCACGGCCACGCTTGGCGGTTCGCGGGGGCAGTATTTTTGGCGGGTTCTGCTCCCGGTCTCGCGCCCGGTTTTGTGGTTGGGTTTTTTGCAAGCCTTCCTGATTTCGTGGTTCGAGTACGGCCTCACGTCCGTCATCGGGCTGGGACAAGTGCGGACGCTGACCGTCGCGGTCTATCAGTTCATCGGCGAATCGAACGCTTATCTTGCCGCGCTGGCGAGCTGCTTGGTGGGCTTGCCGCCGCTGGCTTTCCTATTTTTGGGCCAAAAAATCGCCCGCCCAACCTGACCGTTGCCATGTTTTTGAAAGTCGAAAACCTCCACAAATCCTTCGCCGCACAGCCCGTTTTGCAGGGCCTGTCGCTCGATTTCGAGGCGGGGACGCTGGCGGTTTTGGGCCGTTCGGGCTGCGGCAAAACGACGCTCCTGAAAATAATCGCCGGGCTTTTGGCCGCCGATTCGGGCCGCGTCTTTTTGGAAGGCGCGGACATCAGCGGCTGGCCGCCGCAGGCGCGCGGCATCGTGTACCTGTACCAAGAGGCCCTGCTTTTCCCGCATTTGAATGTGTTTGAGAACATCGCCTTTGGCCTGAGGCTGCGGAAATTGGACAGCAAAAGCGTGGAAAAACGCACGCTCGCCATGCTCGACGCGCTCGAACTCGGCGGGCACGGGCAAAAAATGCCGACCCAGCTTTCGGGCGGGCAACGGCAGCGCGTCGCGTTCGGGCGGGCCTTGATTGTGCAGCCCAAACTGCTGTTGCTCGACGAGCCTTTTGCCAGCCTCGATGTCGAGACGCGGACAGCGATGCAACTTTTTTTCAAAAAAACGGTGGCCGAACTGGGTGTTCGCTCCATTTTCGTCACGCACGATTTGAAAGAGGCCGTGCGCTTGGGCGACCGGTTCGGCCTGCTGGAAAACGGCAGGCTGCTGCCCTACCCGACCGTCGCGGATTTCATCGCCGACGAGCGGACGGGCGTGCGCGGCGAACAGGATTTTTGGCGGAGCCTCTGAGGCCGCCAGCCCGCGCACTTCACCAAAAAAAATTGCTGGCCCGGAAGCCAACAACTGCTCAAAAAAGCATGAATTTCAACCACTGCGAATCGCTTTACTGGGTTTTCACCCAGCTCTGCAACGACAAATGCGACCATTGCTACAACCTCAGCGGCCCGCAGGGCGCACGGCTCACGGAGGCCGAGTGCATGGCCATCATCGAGCACCTGCCCGAAAAAATTGACCGCCTCATCCTCTCCGGCGGCGAGCCGCTGGCCGAAAAAAAACTGCTTTTCGCCATCCTCGACCGGCTGCGGGCACGCTACGGCTCGGCCACGCAAATCATGTTGCAGACAAACGGCGACCTGCTCACCGGCCCGCTCCTCGACAAATTGCTCAAAAAAGGCGTGACCCGCTTCGACATCGCTTCCATTGACCGCTTCCACAAACACGCCGGCGCGCGGCTGATGCTACTGGCCGAACTCTTCGAATCGCGGGGCGTGAACGGCGACGACCGCGACCCGCTCATCGAACGCGACAATTTTTTGGTGAAAAAGCCCCAAGCCAGCTGGGGCTTCTGGGGCGCGACCGACGACCTCTGGCTCGGCGGAAACTGGGCACGGGGGCGCGCCCTCGAAAAAGGCGTGTGGAAACGCGACGCGAGCCACAACTTTTGCAAGATTTTGAGCGGCGGCATCGGCTTTTTGACGGGCGCGGAGGGCATCCCGCAGGAAATCTCCATCCAGCTCTGGCGCATCAACCCATGCTGCCCCGGCACGTTCAAACCGATGGGCGATGCCCGCAAGGAGCGCGTGGCCGATGTGCTGGAACGGGTCGCACGCTCGCCGGTCTTCCAAAAAATAAACGAGGGCGACCCGCTCGGCATGGGCGAATCGGTGGGCATCTCGCGGGCGTTCGCGGAGGCCCGGAACGCCGACCTGCAAAACGTCTGCCGCTGGTGCGACGAGTTTTTCAGGGATTATTTCGACATCGAAACCATGACCTCCCGCTTTGAAACCCAAGCCGCGCCGAGCCATGCCGATTGAAAAACTGCTCTTCGTGTACAACGCCGACAGTGGCCGCTGGAACGGCTACTTGGACATGGCGCACAAGATTTTTTCGCCCGCCACCTACCCTTGCAGCCTCTGCGACCTGACGCACGGCGTGTTCAAAATCCGGCCAGCGTGGGCCGATTTCGTCGCCGAGCCGCCCGTCCCGTTCGAGTTTTTGCACCGCGACGAGTTCGAGGCGGCGTTCCCGGATTTGAAAAAAACAGCACTGCCCGTCGTTTTCAAAGTCGGGGGCGGAGCGGTCTCCGTCTTCATATCGCCGGAAGAACTGTCCGGCTTTGCCACCATCGGCGCGTTGAAAACCGCGATTTTGGCGCGTTTGGGAGCACCCGAATGACGCGGGCGGCGTGGTTTTGCCACAGCACTTATTTTTTTGCCAGATTTAAGCGATTTGCATGGATAAAAAAGCCGCGCCCAGCGGACTAATTTGAATCTTCGTCGCGGCTTGCGGGCGGCTGCCCCGGCTGTTTTCTCACCAACCAATCCAACTTTGCTGCATGATGAAAAAATTACACCTCCTCCCGCTTTTTGCCCTGCTGGCTTTTGTGGCCGGGGCGCAATCGTCTTTTTCCGACGATTTTGAATCGTACAATGCCAACGCAGGCATCGGGGTCACGTCCCCGGTCTGGGAAACATGGACGGGCAACGTCGCCGCCGAAGACGCGCCGGTCGTCACCGAGCGGGCGCACAGCGGCACAAAATCGCTGCGTTTCCAAGCCGCGAACGCGAACGGCGGCCCAAGCGATGTCATCCTGAAATTCGGCGGGGCGCACGAAACGGGCGACTTCGAGATGGAAATGTGGATGTACATCGTCACCGGCAAAGGTGCGTACTTCAACCTGCAAGCCGAAAACACGCCCGGCGAACGCTGGGCCGCCGACTTCTTTTTCGACAAAAACGGCACCCTCGACGTGAACGGCAACGGCAACTCCACGCCGCTGCTGATTGACGCGCCGTTCCCCGTCGGCGAGTGGGCGCACTTCAAATTGGTCGTGGACATCACCTCGAACAAGTGGGAAGTGTTCGTCAACGGCACGTCGGTCGGCAAGTTTGCCAACCCGCTGAACAAGATTGCTTCCATTGACCTGTTTTCCTACGGGCCGTCGGGTTCGGTCGGGCATTTTTATGTGGACGATTTCGCGTACTCGTTCGAGCCGCTCGTGCTGCCGCCATTGGATGCGGCCATGTTCTCGCTGGATTCGCGCAAAATCGGCCTCGCCGGGATGTCCATCCCCGTGAAAGGCACCATTCGCAACACGGGCCTGAACCCCATCACTTCGTTCGACGTGACCATGACGGGCGGTGCGACCCAAAGTTTTTCGGGCCTGAACGTGGCCTCTTTGCAGACGTATTCGTTCGATTTGAACACGCCGTACACCCTCGCGGGCGGCAACCAAAACATCGGCCTGACCATCTCGAACATCAACGGCGGTACGGACGACAACGCCACGAACAACCAAATCACCGCCGACCTTCGGGGCTACGTCCCCGCGCCGGGCCGGGCCGTCGTGGTCGAAGAAGCCACCGGGACTTGGTGCCCGTGGTGCGTGCGCGGCACGGTTTACATGGACTCGATGAGCCACTTGTATCCCGGTCGTTTCATCGGCATCGCCGTCCACAACAACGACCCGATGGAAGTGGTGGAATACGATGCTGGCCTGACGAGCTTCCCGGATTTCACGGGCTTCCCCAGCGTGGTCATCAACCGCGAGCTGCTCGATGACCCCAGCGCGATGGAACTGCCTTTCCTCGAAAAAATGGAAATCGCACCCGCCGCCCTGCTGAAAAACGGCGCAACCTTCGATGCCAACACGGGCGAACTGAAAATCAGCGTACAAGCCACCATCGGCAGTGCCGCGCTCGCCGGCGACTATCGCCTGAACGCCGTCATCGTCGAAGACGGCATGAGCGGCACGGCCTCCAACTGGGGCCAAGCCAACGCCTACGCAGGCGGCGGCAACGGCCCGATGGGCGGTTTCGAGAACCTACCGAGCACCGTGCCCGCCGCGCAAATGGTCTATGACCACGTTGGCCGCGCCATTTTGGGCACGTTCTTCGGGCAGGCAGGCTCGCTGCCAGCCGCGCTCCCGGCTGGCTCCATCCACGCCAACAACTTCATTTACAACACATTGGACAACGACAGCGACCCGGCGCAACTCCATATCGTCGGGATGTTGCTCGGCCCCGACGGCGAAATCGTGAACGCCATCAGCACGACCATCGCCGAAGCCGTCGCCAACGGCTATGTGCTCGGCACAGAAACCGTTTTCGACGAAACCAGCGTCCAAATCGCGCCGAACCCGGCCAGCGACCGCGCCAACCTGCGCCTCGCGTTGGACAAATCCGCCGAAACCAGCGTCCGTATTTTCAATGCGATGGGCCAGTTGGTCGCCACGCAGCACTTCGGCAAACTCGTCGGCCAACAGACTTTGCCGCTCCAAATCGCTGGCTTCGCCGCCGGGATTTACACCGTGCAAGTCGTCGCGGGCGAACAGACCGTCGCCCAGAAATTGGTGGTTAAATAAGTGATGAACGATAAGCGATGAGTGATGAGTTTTTCACAAACCTTTGAGTGTCAGTTTGTGAGGCTCATCACTCATCTTTCATCACTCACCACTCCACGAAGTGCTTTATCTCGTTCCCACGCCCATCGGCAACCTCGAAGACATCACGCTCCGCGCCCTGCGGGTGCTGAAAGAGGTCAAAATCATCCTCGCCGAGGACACGCGCACCAGCCGCCGCCTACTCGACCACTACGGCATTGCCACGCCGCTCCGCGCCTTCCATGCCCACAACGAACACGCCGTCGTCGAGCGCATCGCCGACGAACTCGCCACTGGCGTGGACATGGCACTCGTCAGCGACGCGGGCACGCCGGGCATCAGCGACCCCGGTTTTTTGCTGGCCCGCGCCTGCGTCCTCCGGGGCATCCGTGTCGAGTGCTTGCCCGGCGCGACGGCCTTCGTGCCCGCGCTCGTGGCGAGCGGACTGCCGTCCGATACGTTCCAATTCGACGGTTTTTTGCCGCACAAAAAAGGCCGCCAGACGCGCCTGAAATATCTGGCCGAGTTGCCGCACACCTTTATTTTGTACGAATCGCCGTTCCGCCTCGTCAAATGCCTCGACGAGCTGGCCGCCGTCTGCGGCCCGGAGCGCATGGCCTGCGTGGCCCGCGAGCTGACCAAGATGTTCGAAGAAGTGAAAACCGCCCCACTCGCCGAGCTGCGGGCGCATTTCGGGGCCAAAGAAGTGAAAGGCGAGATTGTGGTGGTCGTGGCCGGGAAGGGCGGGTGAGTTTCAGTCGTAAATCCCCTTTCCTTTTCGCAGCCAAACACCCCAAACGCGGTCGTAGGCATGGACATTCTCGGTCGGTTGGCCGGACAAATCCACCACCGGGTGCCCCTGATTGACCCACTCAAAAATGCCGCCCACGAGGTTGGAGACGTTCGTAAAGCCCGCTGCCAGCAGTTTTTCGGCCACCTTTTCGCTGCGGTAGCCGACCGAGCAATACACCACGATTGGGGCGTTTTTGGGCACATTTGCTACCCGCACAAGGTCAAAATCGTCGTAGCCCGCGAACATCGCGCCCGCCAAGTGGCTCACCTCGTACTCCCGCCAAGCCCGTGCATCCAAGAACACGATGCCCGCCCCGGCTGCCGCCTTCGGCACGGTCGTCTCCGGCACACTGTGGCTCAGCAATGTGCGCAACATCACCCGGAACGCTCGGCCCTGCACCTGCGCCTCCGCGCCTGCGGGCAGCACGGAAGCTACGGCGCAAAAGATTAAATTTTTTATCCAGAAAACCCTCATGTCTTTGAAAATCAAACAGTTAGAGATTAAAATGCCAAACCCGGCTCCTCGCCCATGCGGCGGCATTGCCAAAAAACGTCATACTTTTACGGCGAGACCAGCGCGTCTCTTGCCAATGGTTTTTAATCCTTGTTCGTCCGCTTCTAATCCGTTGAAGGTCAATTGAAAACGACCAAAATTACAAAAACGAATTACAACATAACCGAAACTGGACGCTCATGAACACTGCCCCTCTGTTGCTCCGGCAACGCACGAGCGGCGCGTTTTTACAATTCATTGCCCCCTTTGTTTTTTGTTTGCCCACCTTTTTTGCAGCGGCGCAGCCCGCCCTGCAATGGGACAAAACTATCGGCGGCACGGACTACGAGGAATTGAACGCGCTTTTGCCGCTGCCCGACGGCCTTTTGCTGGGTGGCTCCACCAAGTCGAACACAAGTTTCGGCCACCCCGACGACAATTCTTGGAACATTTTGCTGCGAAAACTCGACCACGACCAAAAAGTCGTGTGGCAGTCTTTTTTACAGACCGATGCCGATGACCGCCTCTGGAAAACCGTGCCGAGCGGCGACGGCGGCTTCCTCTGCGGCGGCTATTCCTATGCGGGTCGGGGCGGGGACAAGACCGACACTTGCCGGGGCGACATGGATTTTTGGGTCTTGAAAATCGGCCCCGACGGACAGAAAATCTGGGACAAAACCTTCGGCGGCGCAGGCCGCGATGAACTGTTCGACATCCTCCTGATGCCCGACGGCGGCTTCCTGCTTTGCGGCCACTCAACCTCCGGCGCGAGCGGCGACAAAACCACCGACCAGCGCGGCGACCAAGATTTTTGGCTCGTCCGCACGGACAGCAGCGGGCAAAAACTTTGGGACAAAACCCTCGGCGGCGCGGGCCGCGAGCAACTGTTGGATGCCGGTTTCGCCCCAGATGGCGGCATTTTGCTGCTCGGCGCGACCAATTCGCCGAACAATTCCGGCGACCTCGGCTCCGATTTTGCGCGGGGCGGCATGGATTTTTGGCTCGTCAAATTGACCGCCGACTCCGCCCGCATGGTCTGGAACCACCGCTACGGCGGCACATCCGAGGACGTGGCCTACGCGCTCTGCGTCTCGCAAAGCGGCGACCTGTTCCTCGGCGGTTTTTCAAAATCGGATTTTGCACCGCCGACCAGCGCGAACAACGGCAAATCGGCCATGCAGTACGGCGGCGGCGGCGATTTTTGGCTCGTCAAAACGGACGCGAACGGCCAAAAAACCCGCGATTGGAGCTTCGGCGGCACGGGCTTCGACGGGCTGAAAGCCCTGCACGAGGACTGGCGCGGCAACCTGTTCCTGCTCGGCGATACCGACTCCGGCGCGACGGGCAGCAAGACCAGCGACGCACGCGGCGGCACCGACTTTTGGCTCATCTCGTTAGACAAACAGGGCGAAAAACGCTGGGAAATGACGCTCGGCGGCGCAAGCGACGACGCGCCGACCGAAATCGCGGCCTGCCCCAACGGCAGTTTTTTCCTCGGCGGGCACTCTGGCAGCGGCGTGGGCTTCGAAAAATCGGAGCCGGGCGTGGGCCGCAACGACTTTTGGGTGCTCAGTTTTTGCTGCGATTGGCGTTCGGAAATCGAGACCCTCGGCAACGACGCGCCGTGCAGCGGCGAGCCACTCACCCTCGAAGCCCAAGTGCCCGGCTGCTCGCCCTGCCAATGGGCCTGGAGCACCGGCGAAACCGCGCAACAGATTGAAATACAGCCGGGTATGTCCGATACTTTTGCTGTTTTGGCAACCAACGCGGAGGGGTGTTTCATCCGCGATTCCACGTTCGCGGCGGCCAGCGCGGTGCCCGAAATCAGCCTCGGCCTGCGCGACACGACCATTTTGGAATACCAAGATTTCACCCTCGGCGGCCCGCCCGTGCCCGGCCTGCAATACCTGTGGAATACGGGCGATACCACGTCCACGCTCAAAATCCGGCGCGGCGGCCTATACACCCTGACCGTGACCAACGCCGAGGGCTGCACGGCCCGCGATTGGGCGCGGGTGCAGGTGGTGCAAAAAGCGCACATTTGGGTGCCAAACGTGTTCCGCCCCGATTCGGACGGCGTGAACGACCTGCTGAATGTGTACGTGGACGAATCGGTGCGGCGCGTCCGTACTTTCCAAATCGCCGACCGCTGGGGCGAGGTGGTGTTCCGGCACGACAATTTCGCGCCCGACAACTATGTGCCCAACGGCTGGGGCGGCAAATCGCGGGGCAAAGCCGCCGCGCCGGGCGTGTACACTTGGCTCGTGGAGGTGGAGTTTTTGGACGGCGAAACGCGGCGGTACACCGGCGACGCGCTGCTCATGTTGTGAAAAGGGCGGTTTCGAGTTTTGGGTTTTTTCAGTTTCGAGTCGCCTGTGAAAAGCAGGCGGCCCGCCCGGAAAGTTGCGCCCGGCAAATGGCGGGATGTGTGGTTTCTTTGCGCGGCGCGAACGGCAGAACGCCCGGTGCCGCGCCCAAAATCATGCACGCAAAAAAATCGTACGGCCAGCATTTCCTCAAACACGACAGCATCGCCGCCCGCATCGCCGACGCGCTGAAACAGGCCACCGCAGTCGGGCGCGTACTCGAAGTCGGGCCGGGCCGCGGGATGCTCACCCGCCAGTTGTTGGCCCACGCGGACTATCAAACTTGGGCAGTCGAGGCAGACCCGGACATGGTGGCTGTGCTGCAAACTGATTTTCCGCAGCTTGCCAACCGCTTGATTTTCAACGACTTTTTGGAGTTCGACCCTGTGCAGGTATTCGGTGCGGAGCAGTTTTGCCTCATCGGCAACTTCCCGTACAACATCTCCACGCAGATACTTTTTTGGGTGCTCGACCACCGCGCACAGGTACCGGAAATGGTCGGGATGTTCCAAAAAGAAGTGGCCGACCGCGTGACCAGCCCGCCCGGCTCGAAGGAATACGGCATCACGAGCGTGCTTTGCCAAGCCTTTTACAAATGCGAACACCTGTTCAACGTGGAGCCGGGGTCGTTCAACCCGCCGCCGAAGGTGCGCTCGGCGGTCATCCGGTTGACGCGCAAGGAAGGTTTTGAACTGGGCTGCGACGAGCAGCGATTCCGCCGCTTGGTCAAGGCCGCATTCAACCAACGCCGAAAGATGCTCCGCAACACGGTCAAGGATTTTTTCCCCGACCACGACCTGATGAACGACCCGTTTTTCCAAAAACGCCCCGAACAATTGGGCTGGGAGGAGTTCGTGCGGCTGGCTTCTTGAAGATTTGAGATTTTGAGATTTGAGATTTCAGATGCCAGATTTCAGACGGCAAGTGAATTGTCTGAAATCTGGCATCTCAAATCTGGCATCTGAAATCTCAAAATCTGGCATCTCAAAATCTGGCATCTCAAAATCTCAAATCTTCCTTCGCAGGAGCAGCCGATTGTCGTCCCAACGGTCGGAAGTGAGCACGAAGGCAACGTCCCAACCTTGCTCGACGATGAAATTGAGGGCGGCGGTGCGGGTCTCGAACCACTTCCGTTTGCCGGACGCATCGGTCATCCAATCGCCCCGACTGAACGGCTCGCGGTCAATGCGCTGGTCGGATTCGATGAGTACGAAGCATTTGCGATTGACCTCCGAGGAAAACTCCACGATGAGGTACTCGCCCCGATGAACCGAATCCAGCGGCAAACCCTCCACGAAAATCTGCGCTTTGGCAGCAAACGTGCCCAACACGAGGCACAACAAAACAAACAGTGACTTTTTCATAGTTGACAATGCTTGATGAATGATGACCGAAAAATATCGGCGGGTCGGCCTGATTTTCAGGGCTTTATCGCGGGTTTAACGGCTTTCCATGAACCTTAACCGCATTGGCGCATTTGGCCGGGTGGAATGTTAAGATGGTCGAATCGGAACCGCCCGTTTTTTAACAAACGCGACTTTCGCCGCAAATTTTTTCAAAAAACAGCCAACGCAACGCTTGGCCCAAACGCCACTTCGGCAAACAACCCGGTGGCCCAACGGCTCACCACACACCCAATTCGATGAAAAAACTCACCCAGTATTTGCCCTCGGCAGGCCTGTTCGGGATGCTCGCCACGCTCTTTTTGGTCGTCGGCTGCGGCGGCCCCAAAAAAGCCACATACGCGACTGATGAACTCGTACCGAAGGAAAAAGCCCTGCTCTGGCGCATTTCGGGCAACGGCCTAAAAAAGCCCTCGCACCTTTTCGGCACCATCCACCTCATCCCGAAATCGGAGTTCGAGTTGTCCGCCGCCACGCAGGCCGCGCTCCGCAGTGCCGGGCGCGTGGCCTTCGAGATTGACATGAGGGAAATGACCAACCTTCGGACGCAGTTCAGCCTGATTTCCAAAGCGTTCATGGCGGGCGGAAAAACACTGCGCGACCTGCTCCCGGCAGAGGACTACGAGTTCGTCCACTCGAAACTGGCCGAAAAAGGGCTGCCCCCGACGATGCTCGAACGCCTGAAACCCATGTTCCTCAGCACCATGTTCGGCAGCGAAAGCGAGGACGGCGGCGGCATTATGCCCGGCGGCGGCAACACGACCTCGGTGGAAATGGAGATTTACGGCATCGCCAAAAAGCAAAAAAAGGAAACCGCCGGGCTGGAAACTGCCGCCTATCAAATGGCGATTTTCGACAGCATACCGTACACCGAACAGGCCAAGATGCTCGTCGAAAGCCTCCGCAGCACGGACGGAGGCAGCGACGAATTCGCCAAAATGGTCGAACTCTACCGCTCACAGGACATCGGCGCGATGGTCACGATGATGAACGAAGAAGGCGCGGGCATCAAAAATTACGAACACCTCCTGCTCACGAAGCGCAACGAAAACTGGGTCGCCCCAATGGGCCGCATGATGCGCGAAAAACCCACGTTTTTCGCCGTCGGGGCCGGGCACTTGGGCGGCCCGAACGGGGTGATTGCCCTGCTCCGCAAACAAGGCTACCGCGTGGAGGCCGTGCTGCCCTGACCGCCCTCTGGCCGTGCGCCGGAAAAAAAATCTTGGCCGAAAAGGAAAAACTGTATTTTTCGCCCCGATTTTACCACAAAAACGGGTTCGACCAGACCGTTTAATCTGATTTTTAATCTACGCCACAACTATGCGCATTCAATTCAGCCTCTCTTGCCAGAAAGGCACCATTATCCCGATAAATTATCAATCCGAAATCTCCGCTTGGGTTTTCACGGTGCTCTCCAAAGCGGGCGCGGAACTCTCCGCTTGGGTACAGCAACGCGGCTTCGACCTGAGCTCGCGCAACTATAAATTGTTCACATTCAGCTCGTTGGCGATTTACCCCTACGAAATGGACCAAGTGAAACAAGAGTTCAAACTTTTGGGCAACCAAGTCAAGTTGAGCGTCTCGTTTTACATTGACCCTGTTTTTGAGCAGCAAATCGTCCATCTTTTCCGGCAGACACCGCTTCATCTGGGCACTTTCGAGGGCAAGGCGGCCACATTCGAGGTCAAACATTGGCAAGTGCTGCCGCGCCTCCATCTCAAAGACACCCTCCAATTCAAAGCCGTCGCGCCCATCTCCGTCAGTTCGGTCGAGGAAGGCAAAGGCATCAACCCCTATCCCCTGCCCGACAGCGAAGCCTACGACATCAGTTTTTTCCACCACATCGTCCGCAAGTTCAAATCGGCCAAACAGCACAAATCGCTGGTCGGCCTCCGGCTTCTCGACCCTGCTTTCCCGATGCACTTCGGGCTGCTCGGTCAAGCCAAGTCCCGGCTCATCCACCTGAAACCCAACCCCGAAGGCGTGACCCAGCTGCGCGGCTTCGTGTACGAATTTGAGGTCAGCCTGCCGCCCGCGCTCATGGAGTTCGCGTATTATTCCGGGTTCGGCGAGTTCGGCCACTTGGGTTTCGGCTTCGTCGAACTGAAATAGATAACAAAAAACACCGCCATGCGCCTCCACTTTTCCCTGTTGTCGGCTGCCTGCCTGACCTTCGCCATCGCGCTCAGCGGCTGCGAAGAAACCACCGAGACCAACCGGAAAGCCATCCTCGGCGACTGGGAACTCGTCAAAGGCACCCGCAACGAAAAGGAAACCGAATCGCTCGCCGGCACCACCTTCCACTTCGGCGACGACGGCAAAATGGCGACCAACCTGCCCATCGGCATCGAAACGCCCACCGATTACGAGGTCGAAAAAAACACCATCAGCCAAATCGGTCGGCAAACGGTAAAGTACACCATCAAAACTTTCACCGACACCACCCTCACCCTCGGCCTCGAAATGCGCGGCATCGCCTTCGAGATGCTGCTCCGCCGATTCACGCCCACCGTGCAGGATTCTTCCAGTGTTGAGTTTTGAGTTGTCAGCCACTCAAAACCCGAAACTCAATACTCAATCCGCACGACTTCCAACGCTTGTGCGAAAGCGGCATCGAACGGCGCGGTCAGCACGACCCGCGCGCCCGTTGACGGATGCTCGAAATCGAGCATTTGGGCATGCAACAACAGCCGATGAATGTCAAAAACGCCCCGGAAATACTTGTTTTGCTTCACGTCGCCGTGCCGACAATTGATGACCGGGTGGTTGATGTGGGCCAGATGTTTGCGGATTTGGTGTCGCCGTCCGGTCTCCGGCTCGGCTTCGAGCAACGAAAAACGAGCAGTCGGGTATCGCAGGCCAATGGCCGCGTCAATCTCCGAGATGGCCAGCCGTCGGAAATGCGTAATGGCTTCTTTCTTCTCCTTTCCCGGCTCGCTGGCAAGCGGGTAGTCAATCGTGCCACTTTCCGGGGCATGGCCGCGCACGAGCACGAGGTATTTTTTCGAGACCGTTTTTTCCATGAACTGCCGCCCGATGTGGCCCGCTGCTTCGGGCGTTTTCCCGAAAATGAGCACGCCCGACGTGCCCCGGTCGAGCCGATGCACGGGGTAAATCGGCTGCCCCAGCTGCTCGCGCAACAGTTGGAGGATGAACACTTTATCTTCCGTGATGCCCGTCGGATGCACCATGATGCCGCTGGGCTTGTTGATGCCCACGACCCAATCGTCGTTGAAAAGTAAATCGAACAAAGGCTGACAAATGCGTGGGTGAAAAAAATGCGCGGCACGAGCCATGTTAGCTCGTGCCGCGCAAATGTCGGGAAAGTACCGCCGGAATCGCTCATTGCCCGCCGCCGACCGCGACCGAGAATTTGTAAACCGTCGTCGTGCGGTAGGTTTCGCCGGGGCGGAGTACCGTGCTTGGGAAGGCAGGCTGGTTCGGCGAATCGGGGTAATGCTGCGTTTCGAGGCAAAGGCCCGTGCGGTGCTGGTATGGTTTGCCGCCCTTGCCGATGACCGTGCCGTCCAGAAAATTGCCGGCATAAAACTGCACCGCCGGCTCGGTGGTCAGTACTTCCATGACGCGCCCGCTGCTCGGTTCGCTCAAAATCGCCGCTGTTTTCAACTTGTCGGAGCCATCGGCCAGCACCCAGCAATGGTCGTAGCCGAGGCCAAACTTGATTTGCTCATCCGATTTGTCGTCAATCCGTGCGCCGATTTTCGTGGATTTCGTGAAATCGAACACCGTCCCGGCCACTGGGCGCAGCTCGCCTGTCGGAATCAAAGTGCTGTCAACTGGCAAAAAACGGTCGGCGTTCAGTTGCAATTCATGGCCCAAAATATCGCCGCGCCCCGCGCCCGCGAGGTTGAAATAAGCATGGTTCGTGATGTTCACGACGGTCGGTTTGTCGGTCAATGCCGTGTAATCCATCCGCAGGGCGTTGTCTTTTTGGAGGGTGTACACGACCTCGACAGCCAGATTTCCGGGGTAGCCTTCCTCGCCGTCTTTGCTCAAATAGGTCAGTTTGAGCGCGGGTTCGTCGCCCGGTACGGGCGTGGCGGCCCACAGCACTTTGTCAAAACCTTTGATGCCACCGTGCAGGGCGTTACCGATGTTGTTGGTCGCCAACGTGTACGCCGTGCCGTCGAGTGTGAATTTTCCTTTGGCGATGCGGTTGCCGTAGCGGCCGATGATGGCCCCGAAAAACGGCGTGCCTTTCAGGTAGCCCGCCAGCGAATCACAGCCCAGCGTGATGTCCTCATATTTTCCGGTTTTGTCCGGTGCTGTCCACGACACAATCGTGCCGCCGAGCGTGGAGATTTTCACCTCCATGCCCTGCGCGTTGCGAAGCGTGAAAAGGTCAACGGCGCGACCGTCGGGCAACGTGCCGAACGCCGTTTTTTCGGGTGTCGTTTTTCGGGTGTCGTTTTTCGAGGTGCAGGCGAAAAACAAAGAGCCGCCCAGAAACAGGGCGCAGGCCAGCAAAATGGCTGTCTTTTTCATGCTTTTTTCAAATTTTCGAGTGTTTCCAAAATATCAACTTTCGTGAAATCGGGCACGCAGCGCAGCACGCTGGCGATGCCCGCGAACTCCTCGGCGCGGTGCGTCGTGGTCAGGATGACGGCTTTCATGCCCGCGTTCAGGGCCGTTTTTGCGCCCGTCGGCGAATCCTCGAACACGAGGCAGTCGCCCGGCGGCACCCCCAATTTGTCCGCCACCTTGAAAAAAACCTCCGGGTCGGGCTTGCCCTTTGCCACGTCGTCGGCATGAAGGATGGCCTCGAAATAGTGCCGGATGCCGAGGTTGTCGAGCACAAAATCCACGTTCGCTTTCGGGGCCGCCGTGCCAATGCCCATTGGGATTTGGGCAGCGTGGGCGGTTTCCAAAAGTTCGGGCAGGCCAGCGACGAGTTTCAGTTCGGGCAAAAAAATGGCGCGATACCAGCTTTCTTTTTCAAACGAAATGCGCTCGCGCTCCTCCGCGCTGTACCTGCCGGGGAACAGCCGCTCGATGATTTCCACGTTTTTGCCGTGACAAGTGGCGACGACTTCCGCAAGCGTCAGGTCGAGGCCGTAGTTTTTGAGGGTCATTTGCCAGCCCCGGTGGTGGGTCATCATGTTGTCCACCATCGTGCCGTC
>JBKBIC010000031.1:0-30663 GCA_046299435.1 Saprospiraceae bacterium | reverse complement strand
GGTCAATGCGCCCGGTTTTGCCCTGCCAGTTGGAGGTGGATTTTTTGAAGAAACTGAACAGCCCGCCGCCGCCCTCTTTTTTGGGCTTGCTCAGCATATACTCGACGTGCATTTGGCCGTGATAGCGTTCGGCGAGGCGGTCGAGGGCTTGTTTGAAAATGATGTTTTCCTCGTCGCGGCTGCCGTAGAGCAGGTAAATCGTGCTCATCGGTTCCGCTTCGAGCACTTCTTTGGCGATGGAAATCACGGGCGTGATACCGCTGCCCGCCGCGAACAGGAAGTACGTCCGGCGTTTTTCGGGGTCGAGCGGGATGGTGAATCGGCCTTCCGGTGGGGCCACGTCGAGCGTCGCCCCGGCGCGGAGCCAGTCGTGTAGGTAGGTGGAGACCTTGCCACCCGGCACTTTTTTGACCGTGATGGCGAGGCTTTTTTCGTGCGGGGCCGCGCTCATGGAGTACGAGCGGCGCACCTCGTGGCCGTCGAGCGGCAGGCGCACGGTCAGGTGTTGGCCGGCTTTGAAGCGGAAAGTGTCGCGCAATTCGGTGGGCACCTCAAATTCGATGGTGACGGTGTCGGCGGTTTCCGGCGTGATTTGCCGGACGGTCAGCGAGTGGAAGTTCATGTTTGGTTGACGGTTGATGGCAGCTGCTTGTCGGGAGTCTTCAATCTGGCATCTGGCATCTTTTATAGGGCAAAGGTAAAACTCCCGGAAAGTTTAGAACTTTCGCGGGCAGTTTAGCATCGGTCTAACCTTGCCTTCGAGACAGTTTTGAGTGCCGGGTTGTATCGCCACTCAAAACTCGCCACTCAAAACTCAAAACCGGTATTTGCAATGAAAGATTTGAAATACTTGGCAGCCTACCTCGTGCCGCTGTCCGCGCTGCTGGCCCTGCAATGGGGCGGCGCGTGGGCGTGGGCGACGGTCGTTTTTTCCTTCGGTATCTTGCCTGTGCTGGATGCCCTCATGCCCGCCTCGCCGACTAATTACACGCCTTTGGAAGAAGAAAGCCGACTGAAAAACACGCTGTTCGATTGGTTGCTATATGCCTGTCTTCCAATCTGTTACGCACTTGTTTGGCTGTATTTCCAAGCATTGGGCACCGGCCAGTTTTCCCCCGCCGAAATCGCTGGCATGACCGTCAGCATGGGCATCGTGCTCGGTTCGATGGGCATCAACGTCGCACATGAGCTCGGCCACCGACCGGGCCAAACCGAGCAGTTTTTGGCGAAAATGCTGCTGCTGCCCACTCTTTACATGCACTTTTTCATCGAGCACAACCGAGGCCACCACAAGCACGTCTCGACCGACCGCGACCCGGCCTCGGCGCGAAAAGGCGAAGCTTTGTACCCGTTTTGGGTGCGCTCCGTCGTCGGGCAAATCCGCAGCGCGTGGCATTTGGAGGCCGAGCGGCTCGAAAAATCGGGCCAGCCCGCTCTTGGCTGGCAAAACGAGCTGCTGCGTTTCGCTTTTTTCGAGGCTGCATACCTCGTAGCCGTCGGGCTGGCGTTCGGCTGGGGCATGGTGCCGTTCGCGGTCGCCATCGCCGTCACCGCCGTGCTCATGCTCGAAACCGTGAATTACATCGAGCACTACGGCCTGCGCCGCCGCCTGCTGCCGAGCGGTCGGCCCGAACCCGTGTCGCCCGTACATTCGTGGAACAGCGACCACGAAATGGGCCGTATTTTCCTGTTCGAGCTGACGCGGCACAGCGACCACCACTTCAAATCCACGCGCAAATACCAAGTGCTCCGCCACCTCGACGAAAGCCCGCAACTCGCCACCGGATACCCCGGCAGTATGCTCCTCGCGCTCGTGCCGCCGCTTTGGTTCCGGGTCATGGACGGCAGGATTGCGTCGGCCACCACCCGGCCCATCGCGCCGGAAATGCTGGTGGATTAGTTGATTCGTTGGGTGGTACCAACAAACCAAGCCCATGCTTACCGCATATCTTATTTTTTCGGTGTTGTTGGCCTCCGCCTACGGAGCCATCATGCGAAACTATTGGCATGGTTGGCGTAGCCTGCCCGCGTGGATTTTGCCTAAAAACTACAACCCGACGACACCCGTCACCGTCGTCATCCCCGCCCGCAACGAAGCCGAAAACATCGGTGAATGTCTGCGCTCCATTTTGGCCGGAACGTACTCGCCCGGCCTGCTGGAAATCATCGTCGTGGACGACCACTCGGAGGATGCCACCGCGCAAATTGTCGCGCAAATCGCTGAAAGTCAGGCAGTAAAAATCCGGCTGCTCCGGCTCGCGGATTTTGTCGCACCGGACGAACGACTCAACTCGCACAAAAAAAAGGCCATCGAAACCGCGCTCGCCCATGCTTCGGGCGAGCTCATCGTGACCACCGACGCGGATTGCATTTGCCCGCCCGACTGGTTGCGGCTGCTCGTGTCGGTTTTCGAGCGGTGGTCGCAGGTGCGGATGGTGGCCGCACCCGTGCTTTTCCACCGCGAGCGCGGCCTGCTCGAACGCTTTCAAAGCCTCGATTTCGCGGGCATGATGGGCATCACCGGGGCGGGCATCCACCTCAGGTTCCAGCGCATGGGCAACGGCGCAAATTTGGCTTACCGGAAATCCGCGTTCGAGGCGGTGGGCGGCTACGCGGGCGTGGACGGGCGGGCGAGCGGCGACGACGTATTTTTGATGCAAAAGATCGCGGCGCGCTGGCCCAACGGCAGCGTGTTTTTCCTGAAAAACGCCGCCGCGACCGTGCTGACCGAAGCCAAACCGACGCTCCGCGAATTCGTGCGGCAGCGCATCCGTTGGGGCTCGAAAAACGCGGCCTCGCCCGAACGGCGGGTCACGCTCATCCTTGCCGCCGTGTTCTTTTTCTGCTGGAACATCCTCTTGAACGCCGTGCTGCTCGTGTTTTTTCCCCGCTGGGAATTGGGCATGGCGTTGGCTATCCAGTTGATTTACAAGGCGTTGGCCGACTGGCGGCTATTGCGGGAGATGTGCGTGTTTTTCGGGCGGCGCGATTTGCTGCGGTGGTTTTGGCCGTCGTTTTTCATGCACATTGTGTACATCGCCGGGGTGGGCGCGGCGAGCCAGTTTTTCCAAAAATACGAGTGGAAAGGACGGCGAGTGCGCTGAATGCCTACTCGTCGGGCATGAAAAACGCTTCGTGCTTGGCCTGCAACTTGGGCGGGGCGGTTTCCCACCAAGCCATTTGCATCGCGTCCTTGAACATCTCGAAATCAGCAGTCGCCAAATCTATGTGCGTCCAGCCGAGGCTGCCCCATTTGTTCGGCACGGGATAAATCGCGCCCCGGCTCATGGCCGCGAAAACGTGCTGGTTTTCGGGCGAAAGCCGGAGCGTGCCGCGCCCGGCGGGCGCGTTCAGGGTGGCAAAGACCTTCTTTTTGACCCGAAAAGAGATGATTTCGTGGTGCGGAGCCTCGTCGGTTTCGGGCAGGGACAGGGCGAACTGGCGGAAGGTAGCGGTGTCAATCATGTGTGTTGGCTTTGCAAAAGAATATTTCTATTTCAGCCCAGCACTTCCCGAATCACGCGCCCGCTCACGTCGGTCAGCCGGAAATCGCGGCCTTGAAATGGGTAGGTGAGTCGCTCGTGGTCGAAGCCCAGTTGGTTCAAAATCGTGGCCTGCACATCGAACACGGAAACTTTGCCAGACACGGGCGCATAGCCGATTTCGTCGGTTTCGCCCCATGTTTTGCCCCGTGCGATGCCGCCGCCGCACATCCACATCGTGAAGGCTTCGGTGTGATGGTCGCGGCCTTTGAACGGCATTTTGCGCCCGTTTCGGTTTTCCTGCATGGGCGTTCGGCCAAATTCGCCGCCCCAGACGACGAGCGTCTCGTCCAGCAGTCCGCGCTGTTTGAGGTCGAGCACGAGGGCGGTCATGGCGCGGTCAATGCTGCGGCATTTGTTGACCATGCCCACGTCAATGGCGAGGTCTTCGCTGGTGCCGTGCGCGTCCCAGCCCCAATCGAAGAGTTGCACGAACCGCACGCCTTTTTCGACCAGCCGCCGGGCGAGCAGGGCGTTGTTGGCGAAGCAGTTTTTGCCGGGTTGGGTGCCGTAGAGTTCGTGGATTTTGAGCGGCTCGCGGCTGATGTCCATGATTTCGGGGGCGGCCATCTGCATCCGGTAGGCCAATTCGTATTGCTCGGCGCGGCTGAGGATTTCCGGGTCGCCTGCGCGGGCGTGTTCGAGGCGGTTGATTTCGGCGATGGCATCCACCGTCGCGTGTCGCAGCGTGTCGTCCATGCCCGGCGGGTTTTCCAAAAACAGCACCGGCTCGCCCTCCGAGCGGCATTGCACACCCTGATAAACCGACGGCAAAAAACCGCTGCCCCAGACGGCTTTGCCCGCGTCGGGGTTGTTGCCGCCGGAGGTCAGCACGACGAAGCCGGGCAAATTGGCGTTCTCGGAACCGAGGCCGTAAGTGGCCCACGAACCCATGCTCGGTCGGCCCAGCCGTGCGCTGCCGGTGTGGAGCAAAAGTTGGGCAGGCGCGTGGTTGAATTGGTCGGTCGAGACGCATTTCAGGAACGACACCTCGTCCACAATTCTCTGAAAATGAGGCAGGTAGTTGCTCACCCAAGCCCGGCTTTCACCGTGTTGGGCAAATGTGGCCTGCGGCCCCAGCATCTTCGGAACGCCCCGGATGAAGGCGAATTTTTTGCCCGCCAGTAGCGAGGGCGGGCAGTCCGCGCCGTCCAATTTCGCCAAGTCGGGCTTGAAATCGAACAGTTCCAGCTGCGAGGGCGCGCCGGCCATGTGCAGGAAAATGACGTTTTTGGCCTTCGGCGCGAAGTGGGGTAGCTTTGAGGGATGAGGAATGAGGGATGGGGGATGTTGAGGCGTTTTGCCACAGCCGAGCAGCGAACCCAGTGCCGCCGCGCCCAAGCCCACCGCACTTTGGAACAAAAAGTGCCGCCGGGTGAGCGTTTGCAGGTGCTCGAAATGCTGGCGCGGGTCGGGTCGTGGCATGGCCGTGTGTGGTTTTGTGTGGCGAAAATAGGGCAAGCCGTGCGGCTTTTGGGCAAACAAAAACGCCCGCTTCCGGGTCGGGAACGGGCGTTTTTTATCCTAAAATCATGTAGTCGTCAGGGTATCGCTGCCACAGCTTTTTGGAAAACATCGGCTGCGCTCATCTGAAAGTCGGGCAGCACGGGGGCCGCGCTGCAAATTCGTTCGCCGGTGCAAATAGTCACTTCGGTCAGCGAGGTATAGACTTTTACAGATTGCATCCGGGGCAAAATCTGCCAAACAACCTGCACACCCGCCGCAAAATACTCCTGCAATTTGTCCTCCACGTCTTCGATTTTGTCCGTTGGCGAAATGATTTCGATGACAAACGGCGAAATGCGCTCGTCGCCCGCTGCGATTTTTTCGGCAGGCCAGAAGGACATATCCGGGCGACGTTGCTGGTCGGGGCCGGTCATCTGGTCAATTTCTGCAAGAAGGTTTGCGCCCGATTGAAAAGCCTTCGTTTTGATGAAAGCCCGGACGAGGTTGTTGACGATGTGGGTTTGTTTCGCGTTCATGTTGCTTTCCCATTTGATGACCCTGCCTTTCACGAATTCGTACTTGTGGCCGTCCTCGCGGTCGGCATAGCGACGGCGGAACTGTTCGAGCGTGAGCGGCGGGCGCACCCGGCGTGCCCGCGCCGGGGCGGGGGCCGGGATGTTCCGGCCTGTGCTGCGCGGCTCGGTCGCTGGAATGGGTGTGGCAAGTGTGGTTGTGGCAGCCATGATGCTGGTTTTTTCAACAAGTTTACAGCCTGAAAATAGACTTGCCCAAATACACGGCGGCCTCGCCCAGTTCGTCTTCGATGCGGAGCAGTTGGTTGTACTTGGCAATCCGGTCGGAGCGCGAGGCGGAGCCGGTTTTGATTTGGCCGGTGTTCAGCGCGACGGCAATGTCGGCGATGGTCGTGTCCTCGGTCTCGCCACTGCGGTGGCTGATGACGGAGGTGTAGGCGTGTTTGGTGGCGAGGTTGACGGCGTTGATGGTCTCGGTCAAAGAGCCGATTTGGTTGACCTTGATGAGGATGGAGTTGGCCGTTTTTTCGTCAATGCCGCGTTGCAAACGCTCGGTATTGGTCACGAACAGGTCGTCGCCGACGAGCTGGATGCGGTGGCCGACGGTGTCGGTGAGGTTTTTCCAGCCCGTCCAGTCGTCTTCGGCCATGCCGTCCTCGATGGATTGGATGGGGTAACGGTTGCACCAGTCTTTCCAGAAGGCCACCATGTCCTTCGAGGAAAGGCGGTCGCCGGTGGATTTTTTGAAGACGTATTCTTTTTTCTCTAAGTCGTAAAACTCCGTCGAGGCTGCGTCAAGCGCGATGACGAAATCTTCGAGCGGGCGGTAGCCGGCGGCCTCGATGGCACGGAGCACCGTTTCGATGGCCTCTTGGTTGTTTTTCATGCCCGGCGCAAAGCCGCCCTCGTCGCCGACGTTGGTGGCGTAGCCCTTGCTTTTGAGCACTTTTTTTAGCTGGTGGAATACTTCCACGCCCATCCGAAGGCCTTCGCTGAACGACTCTGCGCCGACGGGCATAATCATAAACTCCTGAAAATCAATACCATTATCGGCGTGTGCGCCTCCGTTCAGGATGTTCATCATCGGGACGGGCAGGACGTGGGCGTTCACGCCGCCGAGGTAGCGGTAGAGTGGTTGGCCGAGTTCTTCAGCGGCGGCTTTGGCGGCGGCGAGCGAGACGGCGAGGATGGAGTTCGCGCCGAGGCTGGCCTTGTTGCGGGTGCCGTCGCGGTCAATCATCGTGCGGTCAATGCGGATTTGGTCGGTGACTTCAAAGCCGACGAGCTCCTCGCGGAGGATTTTTTCGATGTTTTTGACGGCCTGTTGCACGCCCTTGCCGAGGTAGCGGGCGTTGTCGCCGTCGCGCAGCTCGACGGCCTCGTGCGCTCCGGTGCTCGCGCCCGAAGGCACGGCGGCGCGGCCCATGAAGCCGGCTTCTGTCCAAACTTCTGCCTCAACGGTGGGGTTGCCACGGCTGTCGAGGATTTCTCTGGCGATGATTTCGCGTATTGCACTCATTATATGAAATGATGAATGATGAGTTATGAATGATGAATCTTGGCGGCGAAGGTAGCAAAAACAGCCTCGAAACCGATTTTGCGGCCAAAAAGTGGGGCGTAGTTTTGCCCAAAAATTACCTGCCCATGTTGCTCGCCGTGCCGCTCCTTGCGTTCCTGCCCATCCTGCTCGTCGGTGCTTTTGCCGCCGGCGTTCTTGCGTTCAAGCAAAAGCAACGCGCCGCCCGCCGCGCCGAAATGGCCGCGCTGGCCGCTGAGCACGGCCTGCAATTTTCGCCGGACGACAGCTTGGGCCTGCTCGCGCAACTGGCCGATTTGCACCTGTTCCGCCGCGAAAAACGCTGGTGGGGGCTTCGCAAAGGCCGCATTTCCAATGTGTTGCGCGGCCAAGCGGGCGACGGCACGGACGTGTTTCTGTTCGATTACTCGTATGTCGTCAGTCGCGGGAAATCGAGCAAAGAGGTGCGGCAGACGGTGTTTTTTGCCCAAAACAAAAACTGGTACTTGCCCAATTTCAGGTTGCAGCCCGAAACATGGTGGCACAAAGTGATGGCCCGGCTGGGCGACCGCAGCGACATTGACTTTGACGAAAACCCCGATTTTTCGGAGAAATTCCACCTGACGGCCAAGTTCGAGGACTTGACCCGCGAGCTGTTCAGCCGCCCCGTGCAGCACTTTTTGACCGAACGCCCACCCGTCCACATGGAAGGCAACAACTATTATTTTTTGGCTTACAAGCCGGGCAAACAACTTGACCCCGACACGGCCAAACACTTCTTCGACAACTGCTGCGAACTGACGCAACTGCTTGAACGTGAGGACAAAACGGAACTTTTGAGCCTCGTCGAAATCAGGAAAGAGGCGGAGAAGATGGCGCGGTGAGTGGGTTTGAGAAACGCTTTTTACAAGTTACTTTTGACCAAAATTTTGCCCAATGGTATTCATCGAAAAGAACGCCGAAGCACTTTCCGAATACGAAATCGAACGTGGAAAACCCATGCCCAACCGTGTCCATGCCCTTATCCAAAAACGCCTCGTTTTTTTCTTGGAATCGCACTACGGAGAGCGTTTCGAGGTGCTGCCCGAACTGACCTTCGAGCTGCCGAGCGAAAATGCCACGCCTGATGTCGCACTTTGCGCGAAAGAACCGATTGACCTTTTTGATACCACGCCCCGCGAAAAAGAGCCGCCATTCGGCACGATTGAAATCGTCTCGCCCAGCCAGAGTTTCTCCGAATTCATTGAAAAAGCGGTGGATTATTTTGCCTTTGGGGTGCAGTCGTGCTGGGTCGTCCTGCCTGCTGTCCGCACGATTTATGTGTTCAAATCGCCGCGCGATTATTTCGCGTTCCAGCAGAATGACGTGTTGGTGGATGAAAAACTGGGCATAGAAATGCCGCTCGCCAAGATTTTCGGTTGATGCTTACGGGCTGGTCGGGGCCGCCAACGCCAAGCCCCCGTTTTCATCGAAAGCCCACCGCCCGACGACCGACGGCTCAAACTTGTTTTTTGACAAGACCTCCAAAAACTGCTCCCGTGCGACCGTCCGTGCGCCGAGGCTCATCAGGTGGGGCGTTTCCACTTGGCAATCAATCAGCCAAAAACCCACGTCGCGCAGGGCCTGCACGAGGGTGATGAAGCCCGCTTTGGAGGCGTTGGGCACGAAGGCGAACATACTCTCGCCGCAAAACACCCGCCCCAGCGCGATGCCGTACAGCCCGCCGACGAGCTCGCCTGATTGCCACACCTCGACGGAGTGTGCCCAGCCCTGCTCGTGGAGGCGGACGTAACCTTCGATGAATTTGTCGGAAATCCAGCTGCCCACTTGGTCTTTGCGCCAGACTTCGGCGCAATGCTGCACCACTTCGCGGAAGCGCGTGTCGAGCGTGTACTCGAACTTACGCTGGTTGAAGATGCTCCGCATGCTTTTGTGGATTTTCAGCTCGTCGGGCAGCAGCACGCAGCGCGGGTCGGGCGAAAACCATGCAATGGCCCCGCGCTCCTCGAACCACGGGAAGATGCCGTGCCAATAGGCCAGCAACAGCCGTTCCGGGCGCATATCGCCGCCCAGCGCGAGCAGCCCATCGGGGCCGGCGTGCATCGGGTGCGGGAACGATAACTCGTTGTTGCTGAGCCAGAAAGCCATTGGGATAAGTGATGAGCGATGAATGATAAGTGATGAGCATGCGGTTCATCATTCATCACTCATCGTTCATCATTGATGTTAAAACTCTTCGACGACCGCCGAGAGGCCTCGGTCGGCGAGTGCCTCGCGGAGGGGCAGGAGTTCGGGTTTTTGGCCGGATTTGACTGTCGCCTTGCCCTTGTGGTGGATGATGATGGAGAGCTGTTCGGCTTGGTCGCTGGTGTGCCGCAGGATTTCCATGAAACACCTGACCACCCAATCGAACGTGTTGTGGTGGTCGTTGAAGACGATGAGCTGGGCCGGGATGTCCGTGCCGATGTCGTCGTCAATCAGTACGTCAACGTCTTCTTCCCAGATTGGTGCGAGCGGCATTGGTCAGTTTTGAGTTTCGGGTTTTGAGTGTTCAGTTCAGTGTGGCCAATGTGCTGCGGATGGCCTCGAAATTGGGCAAATCGCCTGCGTTTTCGAGCACTTCTGCATATTGGACGATGCCTTTTCGGTCAATGACGAACGCGCTGCGCTTGGCCACGCCTTTCATCTCGAAGACGAACTCGCGGTACAGCACGCCGTATTTTTTGCTGACGGTCTTGTTGAAATCGGAAAGGAGCGGGAAGTTGTAGCCCTCCATTTCTTTCCATTTTTGGAGGGTGAAGAGGCTGTCCACCGAGATGGCCAGCACTTGCGCGTTCATGTGCTCGAAATCGCGCAGGCCGTCGCGCATCATGCACAGTTCTTTGGTGCAAACACCTGTGAAGGCGGCGGGCACGAACAGGAGCAACACGTTTTGGCCGCGAAAATCAGAGAGGCTGACCTGCGATTTGTCGCTGGCGCGGAGTTTAAAAGAGGGGGCTTTGTCGCCGGGTTTCAATTGCATCGGACGGATGGAAAAATTTGTCCGGCAAAAATAGAAAACAAGGCGTGATGAATGGTGGGTGATGGACGATGAGTATTTCGCGCCTCATCACTCATCGTTCATCACGCCTCGTTTTCTGTGGACGGTTCGTCTTTCCCGTCGCCAGCCTCCGGGCGCACGTTTTTCGGGTAGCGGCCCACGCCGCGCAGGGCTTGGGCGATGACCCACTCCAGCTGCCCGTTCACGCTGCGGAACTCGTCGGCAGCCCATTTTTCCAAAGCCGAAAGCACCTCTTCGTCGAGGCGCAGCACGAATTTTCTTTTCATTGAGCGAATGAGTGAATGAGAGAATGGGCGAATGAGTGGGGGCCTCCTCATTGACCCATTCCCTCATTCGCCCATTCACTCATTGGTGAAGGGTTCCCGTGTTCACGACCGGCGTGGCCTCGCGGTCGCCGCAGAGCACGACCATCAGGTTGGAGACCATGGCGGCTTTTTTGTCGTCGTCGAAATCAATGATTTTTTTGCGCGACAGCTCGGCCAACGCGCCTTCGACCATGCTCACCGCGCCCTCCACGATTTTGTGGCGGGCCGCGACGACGGCCTCTGCTTGTTGGCGTTTGAGCATCGCCCCGGCTATTTCGGAGGCATAGGCCAGGTAGCCGATGCGGGCTTCGAGCACTTCCACGCCGGCCATGCCGAGGCGGGCGGCCAGTTCGTGTTCGAGCGAATGGTTCACTTCTTCCAGCCCGGAGCGCAGCGTGATGGCGTGCGAGTCCTCGAAATTGTCGTACGGGTACAGCGCGGCGAGTTTCCGCACGGCGGCCTCGCTCTGGATTTTCACGAACTCCTCGTAGCTCTCCACCTCGAAGGCGGCGCGGAACGTCTCCTGCACCCGCCACACCAGAATCACGCTGATTTGGATGGGGTTGCCTTGCTTGTCGTTCACTTTGATGCGCTCGCTCTCGAAGTTGCGCGCCCGCAGCGAGATGGATTTTTTGATAAAAAACGGGTTCACCCAGAAAAAGCCGTTCTGCTTCACGGTGCCTTTGTAGTCGCCGAAAAGCGTCAGCACCGCCGAGCCGTTCGGGTTGATGAAGAAAAAGCCCAGTGCCACCAGCGTGGCGGCCACCCACGACACGCCTGCCAAGATGCCGCCGAGCGGCTTTATCACATTGATTATCAAGTAGATACCGAGCGCAACGAGCAGCGTGACCACCACTAAGGCCACATAACCGGAGTTGGGGACGACGATTTTTTCTTTCATGATTTTTGATTTTTTTTGATAGCAAAATGATGGCACAAAACTGGCGCAAGGCAATCAGACAGTCAACCATTTACCGATGAAATTTTTGGCCCCACCGACGAAACGCCGAGTTTTGCCCAAAAAAACTTCGCCGCCGCGTCAGGGTAAGCCCGTGCCCGGTGTGTCTCCAAGCAATCGAACGAAGCAACCCACCCAGTTTTGGAAAAACTAAACGACCCAGCCACACTCGAAGCAATCCGCCGGGGCGAGCAATCGGCCTTCGATGCGGTGTTCCGAGCGTATTACCCGGCTCTCTGCCGCTACGCCGCCGGCCTGACCGACGGCGACATGGACGAGGCCGAAGACCTTGTGCAACAGACGTTTGTGCGGTTTTGGGAGCAGCGCGAGCGTATCCAAATCCTCTGGTCGGTCAAGTCATATCTGTACAAGACCGTCCACAACGCCGCGCTCAACCGCCTCCGAGCGGCCCGCACCCGCGAAAAATTCAAACAACACAACGCCGAACAATTGGAGACAAGCCACGCACACCAACCTTTCCCGGAGCAGGAACTGCGCGAGCGGCTGCAAAAAGCCCTCGCCGCGCTGCCCGCCCAGTGCCGCCGCATCTTCGAGTTGAGCCGGTTCGAGGAGCTGAAATACCGCGAAATCGCCGAGCAACTCGACATTTCCATCAAAACCGTCGAGACGCAAATGGGCAAGGCCCTGCGCCTGATGCGAAGCCAGCTGGCGGATTATCTGGTCAGCGTGGTCTGGGCGGTGGCGTTCTTTTTCCCACAGATGAACCTGTGGGTTGTGCATTGAAAAACCCGCCGGATTTTTTCGTTTCAGCCCACAGATTCATCTGTGGGAAACGCAGCAAAAGCATATTCGCATGAGCACAAACTTTGACAACATAGACGAGCAAATCGCCAAGCACCTCGCGGGCGAGGCCACCCCAGAGGAATCCGCCAGCTTGCAAAACTGGCTCGCGGCCTCAGCTGAAAATCAACGCTATTTCGCTGATTTACAATGGCTTTGGCAAAACAGCCCACAGGCTCATCCCCCGCTTGCCCGCCCGGTGGACACCGAGGCCGCGCTCCAAAAAGTGCGGCAAGCCATCGGCGAAAACGCCCAGCGACGCAGCCTGCGCGTGGCGTTTGTGCGGCGTTGGGCGACGGCAGCGGCAGCTGTTTTTGTGCTGGCTTTGGCGGTGGTTTGGTGGCTGCGGAGTGGCTCGGATTTGCACGAAATCGAAATCGCCGCCGCCGAAACCGTGCTCGAAAACCGCCTGCTCGATGGCTCATCGGTCGCACTCAATCGCGGCTCGTCGCTGCGCTCGGTGGGCACCTTCAACCGCCGCGAACGCCGCGTGCGGCTCACGGGCGAGGCGTTTTTTGAGGTCGCGCCCGACACGGTGCGCCCCTTCGTGGTCGAGGTGGCCGATTTGGAGGTGAAAGTCGTCGGCACGGCCTTCAACGTGGACGAGCGCAGCCAGCCGGGACAGGTGAAAGTCACCGTCTCGCACGGCAAAGTGCGCGTCAGTAGCCGCAGCGAAGTGGTGTTTTTGGCCGCCGCCGAATCCGCCGTGTGCGATTTGGCCTCCGGCAAAATCACCCGCGAGCAGGCCCCAGACCCCAACTTTTTGGCATACAGAAATAGGGTTTTTCGATTCGATTCCACTCCGTTGCAGCGCGTCGTGCAGCAGCTCGGCAAGGTGTACGGAGTGGATATTTCCTTGAAAAACAAGGACTTGGCCGATTGCCCACTTTCTGCCCGATACGAAAACCTGCCCATCGAGCGGGTGCTCGATTTGGTGGCCGAATCCTTTTCGCTCAAAGTGGAAAAAACGCCCGGCGGCGGCTTCGCGCTGGACGGGCAAGGCTGCGGCGATTGAGAGATTGATTGACGATTGACGATTACATGATTGTTGATTTTTGATTTGCTTGACGTGCGGAACATCAAAAATCAACAATCATGTAATCGTCAATCATCAATCAAAAAATCCGCCCAATCCGTTCCATCCGCGTTCCATTCCCGCAAAAACAACCAACTAATTTTTAAGCAATGAAAACATTTGTTCACCTCGTTTGCAGCCTCGCATTGGCTGCGATTTGCCTGCTTTTTCCCGAAAAAACCGCCGCCCGGACGGCCATTTTGGAGCGCAGCATCAACCTCCGGCTGCACAACACCACGCTCAAAGAAGGGCTGGACATGGTGGCCGAAAAGGCCAATTTTCAGTGGTCGTACAACGCCAGCATCATCGAGGGCGAGCGGCGCGTGACGCTTTTGGCCGAGGCAATCCCGGTGCGCGAGGCGTTGGTGCGGCTGCTCGGCGACGGCTACGAGTACCGCCAAAACGGCAATTACCTCATCCTGAAAAAGCGCAAACACCCCGAAACGCAGATCTCCGGGTACATTTCCGACCCAAAAACGGGCAAAAAACTCCCGAACGCCACCATTTACGACCGCAAAACCCTCCGCGCCACGACGACCGACTCGAACGGGTACTACGAACTGAAAGTCTCCGACCGCACGGAAGTCGTGGTTGCCAAACTCGACTACCGCCCGACGGTGCTGCAAGTCACGCCGCAAACACCGCGTTTCGTGAAAATCGAACTCGCCGCCGACAGCCTCGTGCGCCCGGCGGATTGCGACACGACGGCGTGGAAACCCAAAAAATGGCAGTTGATGAGCCGTTTTGTGAACCATCTCATCCAAAAATCGCAGCGCATGGTGGCCGCGCAGGAGCGCGTGGCGGAGAACGTGCTCGATTCGATGCACCGCGCCGTGCAGGTTTCGTTCCTCCCGTGGATTGGCAGCAACGGCATGATGGGCGGCAATTTCACGAACAATCTTTCGCTCAACGTGCTCGTCGGCTACTCGCGCGGCAACGACGGCGTGGAATTGGCCGGCCTCGGCAACGTCACCCGCGAGCGCATGAACGGCGTGCAGGCGGCGGGTCTTTTCAACACCAATCACGGCGACGCGGCGGGGGTGCAGGCGGCGGGTTTGTTCAATGTTAGCGCGGGCGAATTGAACGGCGGGCAGTTCGGCGGCTTGTTCAACATGGCGGGCATCGGCTCGGCCTCGTCGGTGCAGGCGGCGGGCGTGCTGAATGTGGTGGAGCGCGGGCATCGCATCGGCCTGCAAGCAGCGGGCTTGGTCAACGTGGTGGATTCGGGCAGCGTGGTGGTGCAGGCGGCGGGTTTGGTCAATGCAGCGGACGAGGTTTCGGGTGTGCAAGCCGCTGGCTTGGTCAATGCGGCGGGCAACGTGGTGGGCGTGCAGGCAGCTGGTTTGGTGAACGAGGCGGCCAACTTTTCGGGCATCCAAGCGGCGGGTTTGGTCAATGTGGCCGACACGCTGAACGGCATCCAAACCTCCGGCCTTGTCAATCGCGCCCGCCGGGTGAACGGCCTGCAAGTGGGCATCATCAACTCGGCCACCGAAATCAAAGGACTGCAAATCGGTTTGCTAAATTTCTCAAAACGAGGCGGTTACGTTGCGTTGGAGGCCAATACAAACGATGTGCTCACGGCAAATTTGGCCTTCAAAACAGGGGTGCCCGCTTTCTATCTGACTTACACGGCAGGCTTCCGCGAGGAGCCGGGCAACAACCTTTGGGGCTATGGTCTGGGCATCGGCGGCCGCATCCCGATGGGGCGGCACGGCCTCGCGCTCGACCTGACGCACCGCCATCTGAACCTCGGCACACACACCGAATCGCTGCAAGAATGGGCACAGTTCGCGCCCACGTTCGACCTGCGTTTGGGGCGGCATTTTTCCTTCGCGGGCGGCCCGTCGGCCAACGTGTTCGTGGACAAGCCCGGCCAAACGGACTTCAAAAACGTCCGCGATGTGTTCCTGAAAAATGATTTGCTGAAAAAAACATACTCCGACGGCACGCGCTTGGCGGGCTGGATAGGCTGGTCGGCGGCTGTTAGGTTGAAGTTTTGATAGGAGGGGAAAGCGTTGAAAAGAGGAAGAGTTGAGATGGCTGTGCTTCAACTTTTCAACCCTTCCTCTTTTCAACGCTTTTATCACGCCCGCATCCGCCCGGCATACGTCCGGTAATCGAGCTGCGCGGGGTTTTCCATCAGGAACACATCAGCGGCTGCATCGGCCTGAATGTCAATGTTTTCCACGTCTTGGAGCAGCACGAAATCGGACGGTTTCACGGCTTCGCCATTGACGGTCGCCGTGCCTTCGAGGATGTAGGCCGCGTAGATTTTGCTGCGGTCGGCCTCGATGGCGCGGCGGCTTTGCGTCAGTTGGAGCCGCTGGATTTGCACGCCGGGCGTGTCCATGCGAAACGGGCTGCCGGGGCCGATGAGCGTGGTCGTGCGGATGCCGTCGGCCTCTTGCACGGGGAACTCGCTGGCTTTGTAATCGTCGTAAGTGGCTGGTTGTGAGAGGGTTTTGTCGAGGCTTGGGTCAAACCAGATTTGAAAAATCTCCGCGCCACCGGCCATGAACTCGGAGTGGCTGATGCCGTTGCCGGCGCGGATGATTTGCACGTCGCCTGCCGTGAGCGGTTTCCAAGCGTTCATTTTCGTGTCGAAGTGGCGGATGTTGCCTTTGAGCACAAAGGAGCAAATCTCGAACCCTTGGTGCGGGTGCAGCCCGATGGTCGAGTCCACGACCGCGCGGGCGTGTGCCCAGTAAAAAAGATTGGAATAAGGCCGCAAACCGCCGCCCTCGCGGGGGAATCCGATGGGCTTGTTTTCGACGATTTGGCCGCCGTTGAACTCGCCGGAGGCTTGTTTTTCTTTCGGGAATACCGTGACCATGTGTGATGAATGATAAATGATGAACTATGAACAGCCTACCTGAAACCGCCGCACGGGGTTGAGGTTCAAATGCCGGTCGGTGCGGAGGCACAAAAAATGCCGACCGTTTGACGGGTCGGCATCGGTAAAACATTCACGCGCAGTTTCTTCCCAAATTGAAGACGGGGAAAACGGTACCAATAAAATTAGGAGACAAAAAAATTGCTTGCGGGCGGTTCAGTTCAACTTGTCCATGTCCCGGATGAGGATGCTGGTGCGGTTGAAGTGGATGAGGTTGGATTTTTTCAGGTCGTTCATGATAGCCGTGACGGTTTGGCGGCTGGCCCCGACGAGGTTGGCAATGTCCTGTTGGGTGAGGCTGTGCTTGACGAGCATTTCGTAGCCGACTTGCCGCCCGCGCTGGCCCGCGCTTTCTTTCAAAAACTCGACGATGCGGGTGCGGACATCCTTCAAAATCAGCGATTCCCATTGGCGTTCGGCCTTGCGGAGCCGCTCGCCGAGGTAGAGCATGACGGCCTGCGCGAAGGCAAAATTGGAGGCCATGATGCGCTGCAAATCGTTGACTTGCACGGCGATATACCCGACTTCGGCGTTCATGGAGGCCGCGAACTCGGAGCGGCTGGCCTCGCCCGCGAGGCCCAGCTCGCCGAAAATGGTGAACGGGTGCTGGATGGCTTTGATGATTTCGCGGCCATCGGCTCCGTGCAGGCCTGTTTTCACGGTGCCTTTCACGAGCAGGCAGATAAAATTGCTGGGCTGGTCGGAGAGATAAACGAAGCTGTTTTTGCGGGCGACCTTGTACGCCGAAGCCTCCGCGAGCCGGGCGCTTTCTTCGGCAGTGAGGTGGTCGAGCAGGGGGAAATGGCGGAAAAAGTTTTGTACTGTTTGTGCGTCCATGCCGAATGCGTTGGTGGTGTTGATGGAAGGAAGTGACGTTGGATTAAACGTGCAGCGAATCTATGTCGCCCGATTTTGGGGGCGGGGGCGTTTATACTTTCGTTCCGCTTTTTTCTACTTTTTGTCGGATAGAATATACTTTCGGGAAATGGGGCTGCCCAAATATTTTGGCACTTCTACTTTTGCCCGAAACAGATTCTGCGCCCGCCTTAAACATGCTATTGAGCAACCGCTTCGTTGACTGGATACTCAATCCCCGCTACCGTTGGGTGCAGCACCTCCTTTTTTGGAGCATCATGTACATGCCGCACTTGGCCGGCTACCTCGGCTTCACGCAGGCCGCCCCGCCCGAACTTTTGCCGGTCTATTTCGCGGTGTTTTGCCTTGACGCGACGGTCGTTTATTCCAACCTGTACATCCTGATACCCCGTTTTTTCCTGAAAGGGCAGTATTGGACGTATGTCCTGCTCACGCTTGCCATGCTGATTGCGAACGCCACGTTCGGCCCCGTCGTGCAACAATGGGTGATGACGGGCGAGCGGGTGTTCAAGCCGGAGCCGTCGGCCATCTTGGAAAGCTTTGTGCTCACGTTCAACCTCCTGATGACCGCTGTGGGGTTCAACATCATCAAACGGTTTTTGGTCAACCAAGCCAAGTTGAAGGAACTCGAAACAAGCAGCCTGAAAGCCGAACTTGCCTACCTGAAACACCAAATCAACCCGCATTTCCTGTTCAACTCGCTCAACAATATATATGTGCAGGGCCGCACCGCGCCCGCCGAGGCATCCGAAAGCATCCTCCAACTGAGCGACCTGCTGCGCTACCAGCTGTACGATTGTGCCAAAGAAAAGGTCAACCTCTCGGACGAAATCGAGTATCTCCAGAATTACCTCGACCTCGACAAGATGCGGAAAAACAAGGCAACCATCCAGTTCACGGTCAACGGCACGCCCAGCGGCATCACCGTCGCGCCCTTCCTGTTCATCCCCTTCGTCGAGAACGCCCTCAAACACGGCATCAATCTCAACAACGAAACCCGCATCCGCATCCACTTCGATATCCGCCCGGAGAAGGTCGTTTTTGAAATCGAAAACCCCAAGCCCGTGCTCGCCCTCAACAACGTGAAAGGCGGCATCGGCCTTGCCAACATCTCCCGTCGCCTCGACCTCCTTTATCCCGGCAAGTACAGCCTCGACATTGACGACCAGCCCACACAATACCGGGTGCGCCTCGCCTTCGAGCCGTGATTCTGGGTTGGTGATTTGGCTATTCGGTGATTCGGGCACACATCGGCCACGCTGTGGAGGCCGAGAACTTGGCGAGAGAATTGCGCTTACAAATTTTTGGTGCAGGCTATCTTCGCACCCCCAGCGCATCACCGAATCACCACATAGCCAAACCACCAAAAATGAAGTGCATCATCGTTGACGACGAACCGCTGGCCCGCGAAGGCATCCTGCTCAACGTCCGCGAAATCCATTTTTTGGAGGTCGTCGGCGAGTTCAGCAATGCCCTCGAAGCCAACAACTTCCTCAGTGCCAACGAAGTGGATTTGATGTTCCTCGACATCGAAATGCCCGGCATCAACGGCCTCGATTTCATCCGAAGCCTGAAAAAACGCCCGTTGGTCATCCTCACCACTGCCTACCCGCAGTACGCCCTCGAAAGTTTCGAGCTCGACGTGGTGGACTACCTCGTCAAGCCCGTGCGCCTCGACCGCTTCATCAAGGCCGTCAACAAGGCCAAAGAAATGCACGACCTCTACCAGAACATGGCCCAAAACGCACAGGTCGAAATCACGCCCGAATACATCTACATCAAATCCGAGCGCAAGTACATCAAGGTGTTTTTCAAGGATATTTCCGTCATCAAGGGCATGAAGGATTATGTCGTCATCATCACGGGCAAGGAAAAAATCATCACGGCCATGAACATGAAGACCATCAACGAACAGCTGCCCGGCCACATCTTCGCCCGCGTCTCCAAGTCGCATATCGTCAACATCAACTACATCGTGTCCGTTGACCTCGACAGCATCCAACTCTCCGGCCCGGCCAGCGAGGAAATCCCGCTCGGCGACACCTACCGCGAGGAATTCATCAACCGATATGTGAAGACAAACCTGATTGGGCGGCGGTGATTGGGCTGCTCATGTTCGGGCCTAATTTTTGCAAAACCCCCGGCTTGGATACTTTTACCGCGCATCCGAAACGCGCCAATCCTCCACCATGTCCAAGTCAAAAACAAAACCGGCCTCCGTCCCGAAAACATCCTCCGCGCCGCCAACCGCCGCCGCCGTTTCCGAAAAAACACCCGTCTGGCAATACCTCGTCGTCGTGCTGCTGCCGCTGGCCATGTGGTCGCAGACGCTCACCTTCGACCTCTCGTACCACGACGACGACCAGATGGTGAAAGACAAGGCCCACATCCTCGCCGAAGGCTTCCGCGCCGACAACATCTTCGCCACCGACGCATGGATGATGCAGCGCAAAATCGAGCTCTACCGCCCGTGGCAGACCCTCACTTACGTCCTCGATTACCAACTTGGCGGCGCTTCGCCGGGCGTGTACCACGCGCACAACTTGTTGATTTTCACGCTCAACGCCCTGTTTTTGTTCCTCTTGCTGCGCCGCATTTTCCCGGCTGGCCCAGCGGCTTTTTGGGGCGCGAGTTTGTATTCCGTCAATTTCCTGTTTGCCCACGCGGTGGCGTGGATACCGGCGCGGGGCGACCTGTACTTGTTCACCTTTGGGGTGCTGTGCCTACTTTTTTTCCTCGATTTCGTGCAAAAAAAGTCCACTTGGCTGCTGTTCACCAGCGCGGGGTTTTTCTTTTTGGCCTTGCTGGCAAAGGAATCCGCCGTCATGCTGCTGCCCATTTTGGGGTTGTTGGCCTATTTCAATCGCCCGAAAATCCAGTTCTCCGGCTCGTTTTGGGCGGGCGTGGGCCTGATGCTGGTGGGGCTTCTCTTCTATTTGAAACTCCGCAAAGGGGCGATTTCCGCCGAGTCTGCCGATTTTTCGCTGGCGGCGGTGCTGCCTAATTCGCGCACGGTTTTCGAGGAACTGGCCAAGTTTGTACTGCCCCTGAAATTTTCGGTGATGCCCAGTTTTGATGCCACATTGACCGCCGTCGGGCTGCTGTTGGCCGCTGTCGTGGGCTGGCTTTTGTTCAAAAACAGGGCTGCGCTGCGCCCCGAAATTGTCGCGCTCGGCTTGGCACTTTGGGTTTTGCCGTACCTGCCTTCGCTCGGCTATGTGCCGCAGTTTACGGGTTTTGCTTACGATTACCTCGACCACCGGGCGTATTTCATCTTGGTCGGGCTGTGGATTTTACTACTCGAACTGGCCGACAAAACGGACTTTTTCGCTCAAAAATGGGCGCGTGGGGCTGCCATCGGCGTGGGTATTTACTTCGCCGCGTTCGGCCTGAAATTCGTCGGGACGTACCGCGATTGGCGTGTTTTTTACGAAAACGCCACGACGACCAACCCGCGCTCTGGCCTCGCGGCGAGCAACATGGGCACGCGGCTGGCGACCGAAGGCAAGACCGAGGAGGCACTGGCATGGTTCGAGAAGGCGAAAAAAATCAACCCCGACGACCCCGACACGCGCACCCGTTTGGCGGATATGTTGGTCAAAATGAAGCGGTACGACGAGGCCATCGCGGAGGCAACGGCGGGCATCTCGCCCAAAAACATGAACCAAGCAAAGGCACTGGCTTTTCGCGCAGTAGCCTACGGCAGCACGGGCCGACCCGAACTGGCGTTGGCTGATTTCCAAGCCGCCACCAAACTCGCGCCCAACGATGCCGAGCACTGGCGCAACGCCGGGGCTTGCCTCAAAGAGTTGGGCCGCCACGCCGAGGCCGTCGAGTCGCTCAACCGTGCCATCGCGCTGAACCCCAATTTCGTGGCGGCCTACTTCGACCGGGGCTTTTGCTACGGCTTCGGCCAAAAATTCGCGGAGGCAAAATCCGATATGGACAAGGTCATCGCACTCGAACCGCAAAACGGCGCGGCTTGGTTTTTCAGGGGCCGTGCCCGGCTTTCACTCGGCGAACGCGAAGCGGCTTGCGCCGATTTCGTACAAGCTAAGTCCTTGAATATCAAGGAGGCAGAAGGCTTTTGGGCTTTGAATTGTGGGGGGAATTAGTGGATGGTCTGATAGTCGGTTCGTTATACCAAAACAAAAAAGCCGCCCCATCAAGGGGCGGCTTTTTTGTTAGCGGCACTGGCCTATCAACTTTCGGTGGGGATGACCTCTGCTATGCTGACGCTTTCGCCCGGTGTCGGGTCGCCCCAAGGGCGTTTGCCGAGGATGGACTCGATGTCGGCGCGGTGAAGCACCTCTTTGTCGAGGAGTGCTTTGGCGAAGTTGTCCAAATCCTTGCGGCGGTCGCGGAGGAGTTGTTTGGCGCGTTGGTATTCCACGTCAATCATGTTTTTCACTTCTTGGTCAACGAGGTAGGCGGTCTGCTCGGAGAAGGGGCGTTGGTAGGATTCGTTCAGCATGGTGTAGTAGCTGACGTTGCCGACCTTCTCGTTCATGCCGTAGTTGACAATCATTTCGTAGCTGAGGCGGGTCACGTGGTCGAGGTCGCTTTGCGCGCCGGTACTGATTTTGTCGAACACCACCGACTCGGCAGCACGGCCACCGAGGGTCATGCAGATATCGTCGAGCAGTTTTTCCTTGCGCGTGATGTATTGTTCTTTCGGCAAATACTGCGCGTAGCCGAGGGCGGCGAGGCCGCGCGGCACGATGGTGACTTTGACCAACGGGTGCGCGTGTTCGAGGAACCAGCCGCAGAGCGCGTGGCCGGCCTCGTGGTACGCGATGATTTGCTTTTCCTCCGGGCTGATGATTTTGTTCTTCTTTTCGAGGCCGCCGATGACCTTGTCCAAGGCGTAGTTGAAATCGTCCATGTCCACCGCTTTTTTGTCGCGGCGGGCGGCGATGAGGGCGGCTTCGTTGCAGATGTTGGCGATATCCGCGCCGACGAAGCCGGGGGTCATTTCGGCCAAATCCGCTGCGCGCACGCCTTCGGCGAGTTTGATGTTTTTGATGTGAACCTCGAAAATCTGCTCGCGGCCTTTCAAGTCTGGGCGGCCGATGCCGATTTGGCGGTCGAAACGGCCGGGGCGCATGAGGGCTTGGTCGAGGATGTCGGGGCGGTTGGTGGCGGCCATGAGAATCACGCCCTTGTCTGTCGGGAAGCCGTCCATTTCGACGAGCAGCTGGTTGAGCGTGTTTTCGCGCTCGTCGTTGCCGCCTTGCAATGCGCCGCGTCCGCGTGCCCGCCCGATGGCATCCACTTCGTCAATGAAGATGATGCAAGGAGCTTTTTCGCGGGCTTGCCGGAAAAGGTCGCGCACCCGCGAGGCACCCACGCCGACGAACATTTCCACGAAATCCGAGCCGGAAATGCTGAAAAACGGGGCGCCCGCTTCGCCTGCGACGGCCTTGGCCAGCAGTGTTTTGCCGGTGCCGGGCGGGCCGATGAGCAGCACACCTTTCGGGATTTTGCCGCCGAGGGCGGTGTATTTTTTCGGGTTTTTGAGGAAATCCACGATTTCCACGACCTCTTCTTTGGCCTCGTCCAAGCCAGCCACATCGGCGAACGTGATGTTGACCTTCGTGTTGTTGTCGAACAGCGTGGCCTTCGATTTGCCGATGTTGAAAATCTGGCCGCCGGGGCCGCCGGGGCCGCCGCCCACGCGGCGCAGGATGAACAGCCACAGCCCGACGAAGAGCGCGAGCGGCAGCAGATAGGTCAGGATGGTCGGCACCCAGTTGAGCTCTGTGCGGTTGCGGGCAACGGAGATTTTGGCCACGCCTTTGGGCAGGCTGGTGTTCAGGGCCTCCAAGTTCTTCTGGAAAACTTCCGGCGTGCCAATGTAGTATAGGTAGTGCGGCGGCTCGGAGGAGCTGTTGCCCAGGCCTTTTTGTTGGGTGAGTTCCTTGTGGGCCTCGGTGTTGATTTTATCGGCCTTTATGTAGACGTGGGCGGCCTCGTTGTTCACGATTTCGAGGCGTTCGATGTCGCCTGCCCGCGCCATTTCCTCAAACTTCGGCCAAGTAATCTCGCGGCTGTTGGTGTTGGTCATTTGGTAAAACTGCAACCCCAGCAGGCCAAGCCCGACCAGCACATAAATCCATGTGAAGCTGAACTTGGGCATACCGTCACCGCCGCCGCCATTGTCGTCGCGGCGCGGGGGCAGTTCGTTTTTTTCTTCTTCTTTCATTATTCAATGAGTGATTGAGTCAATGAGCGATTGAGTGAATGAGTGATTGAGTCAATGAGCGATTGAGTGAATGAGTGATTGAGCGATTGGGTGAATGAGTGATTGGATGAATGAACGATTGAGGAGCGATGACACGATAATCACTCAATCGCTCATTCACCCAATCACTCATTGACTCATTCATCCAATCACTCATTGACTCATTCACCCAATCACTCATTGACTCATTCACCCAATCACTCATTAAACGTCTGCGAATTCGGTCACTTTGGCATCGCTCCAAAGGTTTTCGAGGTCATAGAATTCCCGCGTTTCGGGGTGGAAGACGTGTACGATGGTGTTGAAATAATCCATCAGCACCCATTTCGCGCTTTGCGAGCCTTCCATGTGCGTGGGCATGGTGAAGGTGTCCTCCTTCACTTTTTTGTAAATGCTATCGGAGATGGCCTTGACGTGGACGTTGGAGTCGCCTTCGCAGATGATGAAAAAATCGGCGGGCGCGTCGCCCAGTTTCCGCAGGTCGAGCTGCACGATGTGCTTGCCTTTTTTGTCGCGGATGCCTTCGATGATGGTGTGGTTCAGCTGCTCGGTGCGTTGTTCGCGGGCTTTGGCAGCGGTGCTTGGGTTGGGCAAATTCATGTGTCGGATTTGGAATTCGGGGGTCGGAAATTGCTGGGCTTGAACCATGCCTGTGTGGGTGAGTGATGAATTTGTGAGTGCCGGATGGCGGGCTGTGAACGATGTTTGCGGTCTGCGAGGAAGTGGCTTTGATGAAAAGCTGCCCAAAGGTAGGCGGTTTCTGCGATTGGGACGGGGCGAACTTGGATTTCGAGCCGGCCCGTCGCCTGTCCAAAACCTAATGCGCGATGTCAAACACCCTCTTTGTCGGAAAGGTTTACCTGCGTTTCGACGAACTACCGTCCACGAACGATTACGCCCGCGATTTGGTCGCAAAAAGCAAGCCAGCGGAAGGAACCGTCGTGCGGGCTGCCAGCCAGTCAGCCGGGCGCGGACAATACGGCAGCCGCTGGGAAAGCGAGCCGGGGCAAAACCTCACGTTGAGCGTCATTTTTTACCCCTTCTTCCTGCCTGTGTCCGAGCAATTCCGCCTGAGCGAGGCCGTCGCGTTGGCTGTGCTTGATACGGTGGATTGGAAATTAGAAATTGGAAATTGGAAATCGGAAGGCCCGCATAGTTTCCCCCAGACGGGCTTTGATGGTCAATTTCCAGTTTCCAATTTCCAATTTCCAATCCACCGTCCATCGTCCACCGTGAAATGGCCGAACGACATTTACCTCGGCGACCGGAAAGCGGCGGGCATTTTGATTCAAAATTCGCTGGCCGGGGCGCACATCCAGTCGTCCGTCGTGGGCATCGGCCTGAACGTCAACCAGATGGTTTTTCGTTCCGACGCGCCCAATCCCGTTTCGCTGGCGCAGGCCACAGGTCGTTTTTTCGACCTCGACGAAGTGGCCGATTCACTTTTCAAGAATCTGGAAGTCAGGTATTTGCAACTGAAAACTGCCGCCGGGTGGGCCGCAATCCGAGCGGAATACGAGCAGCGCTTGTACCGCTTGGGCGAGCTTTCAAAGTTCAGGTATCTGGCCGACGACTCGGTTTTTGAGGGCATCATCCGGGGCGTGGCGGCGGACGGTCGGCTGCGTGTCGAAGCGGGGGAGGCGGAGCGGCTTTTTGCAGTGAAAGAGATTGGGTTGGTGGTTGGATGATTGGCGATTCGGCACGGCCTCAAATCGCCAAATCACCGAATCGCCAAATCACCACCAACCAATCATTCCCGGCTGCTCAGGAAGCTCAACAACAGATAAAGGAACTGCACCAGCGCGGCCAGTGCTGCCGAAACGTAGGTCATGGCTGCCCAAGTGAGTGCGTCTTTTGCGCCGTCGTAGGCTGCGCCGCGTGCCACGCCGCTGTTTTCGAGCCAGACGAGGGCGCGTTTGCTGGCATCAAATTCCACAGGCAAAGTGATGAGGCTGAACAGGGCCGTGACGGCAAAAGCCGCCAGCACGACCATCATGATGATGGGGTTTTTCGTGAAATACAGCCCCACGAGGCCGAACATGAACAGGTATTGCTGCACGGTAGCCGCGATGTTGACCACCGGCACCAGCGCGGAGCGCATCTGCAACATACTGTACGCGGTGGCGTGTTGCACGGCGTGGCCGCACTCGTGTGCGGCGACGGCTGCGGCGGCGACGCTGCGCCCGCTGTACACGTCATCGCTGAGGTTGACGGTCTTGTCGGCGGGGTTGTAGTGGTCGGTCAGTTGGCCGGGGACGTGCGTAATTTTCACGTCGTAAATGCCGTAGTGCCGCAGCATGGTCGCTGCGACTTCCGCGCCCGACATGCCGTTGGTCAGCGGGACTTGGGCGTATTTGTTGAATTTGCTTTTCAAACGGGCACTCAACACGAACCCGATGATGGTGAATACAATGCTGATGACGAATAACATGGTGTGTTCAATTTTAGTGAGTCAGTGAGGATGCGGATGAAAACGGGGCGAGCGGGGAAAATGTTTGCCCCGATGTACAAATGGGCCGTTTCCGCCGACAAATGTAAACCTAAATCCAAACGAGGGACGTGCGTCGCCGCGCACGAATCGGCGGGCGACAAGTTTTTTCAGGTTTCCGAAAACCGCATTTGAGTGAAGGCTCGTATGTGTATGGACTGGTTGGGACGGGCTTTCCGTTGCTGCCAGCGGCCACAAAATCCAAGTCATCTGGGCAGATGCGATTGCCGATGCCCGTTCAGTTTCACTCAAATTTTTCCAAACCAATGAAAGAGTTTCTCTGCTCTCCACGCGCAGCGCGTCGGGTGTTCGGGGCTTTGCTTGGCCTATTGCTGGTCAGCGGGCTTTCGGCCTCCTCGCACCGCGAAGCACCGTTGATTGCCAACGACCCGTTGGCGGACAACACCGACCTCTACGCCTTCCGCTCGCCGGACAACCCCAACACCGTCACGCTCATCGCCTGCTACATCCCGGCTGAACTGCCGCACGGTGGCCCGAACTTCCACACTTTTGGCGAGAACATCCGCTACGAAATCCATGTGGACAACAACACGGCCACGCCCGGCGACGACGTGACGTACCGCTTCACGTTCACCCGCACGAACCAAGACCCGTCCACGTTTTTCCGGGTCCGCCTCGGCTTGGAAAACCTGCGGACGCGCTTCAAATGTGAGCGCAGCCTCGACGGTGGCTCCACTTGGGCGACGATTTACGACGACGGCCCGGTGCCGCCCCCGTACATCGGGGCGCGTTCCATCGAGGGCGGCGCGGGCTTGAACACAACGTACCAAGCACTTGTGAATCAAGCTATTGTCACCGCTGCAACAGGCGAGAAAATCTACTGTGGCCCGACGGACGACCCGTTTTTCGTTGACCTCGGTGCGGTGTTCGACCTCGGCAACCTGCCGCGTGCCAGCAAGCAATACCGCGACGGCCTCGGCCAGATGAACGTCCACGCCATTTGCCTGCAAGTGCCCATCGCCACGCTCCTCAAAACCGGCGCGCCCAGCACACCCACGACCATCCTCGACCCGGATTATGTCATCGGCGTGTGGGCTTCGGCCAGCCGCCCGGCCACGCGCACGCTGAGCACGACGGGCGGCAACCCGACGGACGGCGGTGATTGGGTGCAAGTCAGCCGCCTCGGTATGCCATTGACGAACGAAGTGGTCGTGCCCATCGGCAACAAAGACTACTGGAACAGCATCACACCCTACGACGAACTGGCGGAAACCACGCTCGACGGCCATTTTTACAATCCCGAACTGGGCCTGTACATGGACGACGCGCTGTTCGGCGCAGCGGTGCCGGCTTTCAAAAAACTCCGCATTCAGCGCAACTCGCTCGGTGCGTTCGATTTCGGCAACGGCAACGACGGGCTTTGGCCGCTAAAAGGCAGCCCGGCGGTGGCGGGCACGGCTTTGGACGATGCCATTTTCGGTACGCTCCTTTTGCCAGGTCCCGGCAAGCCACGCTCGGTTGACCTCTGGCCGATTTTCCACACGGGCGTGCCCAATTTCCCGCCTTACCAATTAGCGACGGGCAAAGGCGGCAACCCGCTGGCAGCCGGCAAACCGTTCATCCACAACTTCTTGCCGAGTGGCGGCGATATGTTGCGCCTGAACATGGCCACGCCCGTCACCCCGCGCAACGACCCGAATTTCTCCTCCGACGGCCTCATCACCGCCGCCGTGCTCGGCCTGACCGCCGCCCCGTACAACACGAACACGAACATCGAATTCATCCCGAACATGGACGGTTTCCCGAACGGCCGCCGCTTGGAGGACGACGTGACCCGCATCGAATTGCAGGCCGTCTCCGGCGTGGCTTTGGCGGCCATCGGCCTTTGGTACGACGATTTCAACGGCGGCAACCCCGTGACCAAACAACTCAAAAACGTGCTCTTTTACGAGACCGGCGTGGGCGAAAACGACAAGGCTTTTGTCAGCACTTTCCCATACGTCGCGCTGCCGTGGAGCGGCACGGAAACGAATTAAATTTCCAAGGCTATTTGGTGATTTGGCTATTCGGTGATTTGAAAACGGATTCATGCGATAGCCAAATCAACAAATCTCCAAATAGCCACAGCCATCTTCAATTATTCAACTTTCAAATAAGATGAAATCACTCTATAAAATGCTTTGCCTCGGTCTGGCCTTTGCGGCCACGACGTTCACGGCAAACGCTTCCAGCCACCGCGAGGCTCCGCTCATCGCCGACGACCCCTTGGCCGACAACGTGGATGTCTATGCTTTCCGCTCGCCGGAAAAGCCCAACACCATCACCATCATCGCCACCTACGTCCCGCTGCAATTGCCGCAGGGCGGCCCGAACTACTACACTTTCGGCGAGGGTATCCGCTACGAAATCCACGTGGACAACAACACGGCCACGCCCGGCGACGACGTGACGTACCGCCTCACGTTCACGACCGTGAACGAAGACCCGACCACGTTTTTCAACATCCGGCTCGGGCTCCGCAACCTCAAACAGACCTACGACCTCGAACGCAGCCTCGACGGCGGCCAAACTTGGACGCTCATTTTGGACAATGCCGAAGTGCCGCCCACGAACATCGGCCCGCGCTCCATCAGCTCGAACGTGGGCTTGAACACCTCTTACTCCACGATTTTCAGCAATGCCACCCGCACGGCCAGCACGGGTGAAAAGGCTTTCGTCGGCCCGACGGACGACCCGTTTTTCGTTGACCTCGGCGGCGTTTTCGACCTCGGCGATATGCCGCGCCAGTCGAGCGGCACGCCCCGCGACGGCCTTGCCTGCAAAAACGTCAGCGCGATTTGCCTGCAAATCCCGATTGCGACGCTGCTGAAAACAGGCGTTCCGGTGAAACCCGCGAACATCCTCGACCCGAACCACGTCATCGGTGTGTGGGCTTCGGCCAGCCGCCAGAAAATCCGCACGCTCACGCCGGGCGGCGAGACGTTCAGCGGCGACTGGGTGCAGGTGAGCCGCCTCGGTATGCCGTTGACGAACGAAGCGGTCATCCCCGTCGGCTCCAAAGACTACTGGAACAGCCTCACGCCGTACCAAGAATTTGCGGAAACGACGCTCGACGGCTTTTTCTACAACCCGGAATTGGCACTGTACATGGACGACGCGCTGTTCGGCCCCGCCGTCCCGGCCTTTGCGCCGCTGCGCGTCCAGCGCAACTCGCTCGGCGCGTTCGATTTCGGCAACGGCCAAGATGGGCTTTGGGCTTTGAAAGGCACCCCGGCGGTGGCGGGCACGGCTTTGGACGATGCCATTTTCGGCACGGTGCTGCTGCCCGGCCCCGGCAAGCCGCGCTCGGTTGACCTTTGGCCGATTTTCCACACGGGCGTGCCGAACCTCGCGCCGTACCAGCTGGCGACCGGCAAACCCGCCGGCAACCCGCTCGCGCCCGGCAAACCGTTCATCAACAATTTCCTGCCAAACGGCGGCGATATGCTCCGCCTGAACATGGCCGTGCCGCCGACGAAGCGCAACAGTGCGGATTTCAGCCCGCTCGGCATCATTGACGCGGCGGTGCGCGGCCTGACGCAAGCCCCGTACAACACGAACACGAACATCCAATTCATCCCGAACATGGACGGCTTCCCGAACGGCCGCCGCCTCGAAGACGACGTGACCCGCATCGAACTGCAAGCCGTCGCAGGTGTGGCACTGGCCGCCATCGGCCTTTGGTACGATGATTACACGGTCGGCGGCAGCCCGCTCACGCCCGATTTGCTCGGCGTTTTGGGCTACTCGACGGGCGTGGACGCGAACGACGTGGCCATCCGCAGCCGCTTCCCGTACCTCGCGCCGCCGCACCAAGGCACCCAAAGCTGCGCCGGCCAGCCCGCACGCGCTGGCAAAGGCAACGACGACGTGTCGGGCTTCATCGGCCTGAACCCGAACTCGGCTGCCAATTCGATGAACATCATCGCGGCCAACTACCCGAACCCGTTCGCGGGCATCACGACGTTGCGCTATCAAGTGGAAACCGCGACCGAAGTGACCATCGCCGTATTTGACCAATCGGGCCGTTTGGTGGAAAATCTCGTGACCAACGAGCCACGCGACGCGGGCCAATACGAGGTGAATTTTGACGCGGCCAACCTGCCGAAAGGCGCGTACTACGCCCGCATCAGCTCCGACGGAGGCAAATCCGTGCAAGTGGTGAAAATGGTGAAGCAGTGAGTTTGCGGGTTGAAAAGCGGGAAAAGTTGAAGCGTTGAAAACCAACAAATCTATTTGACGCTCCGACACAACCTGCTTTTTCAATTCACTTCGACAGCCCGTCCCGTGCAAGCGGGGCGGGCTGTCGCTTATGCGACAAACCCTGATTTAATAGAAAATTCACGCATTTGAAATGTCCGAATGTGGCCGCTTGTTCTACTTTCGCCCGGCCTTTGGGCCGTCAAATCCGCTTCCGAAAGTTTCCCGAAATCTAATTGAAACACACTTGACTGCGTCGCTGCGGGCTGTCCCGTGCGCCCGTCTGTGACCTATTGCATATCCTTCCTCCTAACTTCTTCAAACATGAATCGAAAGATTACCACACCTCCTTGCCATGCTGTGTGCCGCCGCCCGGCGGCTTTTTGCCTGACCTTGTTGCTGTCGCTTTGGGCGATGGTGGGGTGGGGGCAGATAGCAGCGTGGAATTTTTTTGGGCAAAGTAGCCCAGCGACATTCGCTGCCACTACGTTCGATGCAAACCTTGTCTCAACAGGTAATGCTAGCAACATAACGAGGGGTACTGGTGCAGGGGCAAGCACTGGAAGCAATAGTTTCAGAACGCAAGGATTCCAGAACAACGGCATCTCAACATCGAATACCGACTATTTTCAAGTAACCCTTGCTGCTGCATCGGGTTACAAGGTTTCGCTCTCTACTATTGACGCGAACTTTGCTGGCACCTCTACTTTTTATGCCTCTCC
>JBKBIC010000030.1:17216-31740 GCA_046299435.1 Saprospiraceae bacterium | reverse complement strand
ATACCGCGCCGACCTGCCCGCCCACGAACGCGAAAACGTGTACCGCTACAACCTCGCGGTTTTCAATTTCCGGCGCGGCGATTTTGACGAGACGCTCGAATTGCTGCGCGACGTGGCCTTCGCCGACCCGATGTACAACCTCGAAAGCCGGAAAATGCTCCTGAAAATCTACTTCGAGCAAAATGCGCTGGATGCCCTCGAATCGCTGCTCGACAACCTGCTCAACTGGCTGCGGCGGCACGGCGAACTGGGCTACCACCGGGAGATGTACCGCAACCTTGCCAGCTTCGTGCGGCGGCTGTTGAGGCTGGTTCCGGGCGACACGGACGGGCGCAAACGATTGGAAAAGAAGGTGTTAGACACGCCGCTCGTCGCCGAACGCAAATGGTTGCTGGAAAAAATCAGGGTTGGGAACGTCGGATAAAAAAATCCCGCACCGGAGCGGAGTCCAGCGCGGGATTTTGGCCTACGCCCGGTGAGGCATCAATTGCAGCCCAAATCTTGCTTTGATAGTGCGTCGTTGTTCGGGAAACAGTTGCCCGACATGACGAAGTTGGGCTTGTAACGGTTGAGGTTGGGGTCGTAAAGCCCGTTTTCGAGGAATTCGACCAAGTCGTCCACTTCGCTGGCAGTCAAATTAAGCGGATGGAAGCGCGGCGAAACTTGGCTCGGTTGCAAGTCCGGGTCTTCCACGATGCCTTTGTTGAAATACTCGACCACCTCGCGGAGCGAGCGTTTGCTGGCACCGTGAAAATAGAAGCCCACGTCTTTGAGGTTGTAGAGCTGCGGCACTTTGAATTTGTGCATATCCTCTGCCTTGCCCGTGAAGCCGCCGCGCCCGAGGTTACGCTTGTCGGCCACGTCTGTTCGGAACACGACAAAACCGCTTTGGTACAAATTTCGGGCGCCGACTGCTTCAAATTGCATGGCATTGAGGCTGGGGCTGCTGTGGCAACGGTAGCAACCTGCTTTGCCGAAAAACAGCGTCGCGCCCCGTGTTTGCTGGTCGGTCATGGCGGTTCTATCGCCTTTCAGCCAGCGTTGGAAAGGAGCCTGATTGGTGTAAATCGTCCGAAAATAGGCCGCGATGGCGAACGCAGTCGTCTTGATGGAATATCGCTCACCGACCGGGATGTCCGGGAAAGCCGCATCGAACATGGCAGTGTAGCCGAGCGAGTCGGCAATGGCCTTGTCCATCATCTGGCGATGCACGATGAGCGCACGCATATTGTTGGCTTCCAAGCCCTCCAATCCTTTGAAGTTGATTTCGACCAGCGTATCCTGGTGCCAAGCGTATTCGGTGCCGACGTTCGTGCCGAACGACCCGAACGTGCCCGCCCATAGGGCGTTGGTCACATAGCCCAAGTTGATGGTCGGCAGCGGGCGGGCACCTTGAGCATCCACTTCGGAACCGTGATAAAGCGGGTTCTTTTGACGGCCTTCACCATGCTCACCGAAGCCGATGGCCCCATCGGCGATGCCCTGAAAACGGCCTGCGGTGAAGCCCTTTTCGGGCACATGGCAGCTGCTACACGAATAGGCCTGCTTGGAAACTGGATATTTGGGCGTGAGGCCGATGCCTGTCTCGAAGAACAACATCCTGCCAAGTTCCACTTTGGCTTTGTTCAATGGGTTTTTTGGGTCTTGGTTCGGGATGTTGGCGAAATCGTCGCTCTCCGGCATGACGTAGGCCGAGTAGTGGCCCGTCGGAGAGCGGAGGTTCAGGATTTCTTCCAGTGTTGTCTGGTCTTCGACGACCACTTTTTCGTGGCGGCAGGCAAACAGGTAGGTCGCCAGTACCACAAGGGAGAAGAGTCCCCATTTTTTCATACGGCAGCAGGTAAGTTTTGGTAAAAGAATGAACGATTAACAAACAAATGACGGCCCAAATTTATCAGCTCGATTGGTTAATGAAGGATGATTGTCATCATCTCGGAAAATTTTTAATCAGTTCTTAAAACCGGCGAACCAAGCCAACAACAAAAATCCCCCGCGCTTGCTGCACGGGGGATTTTGCATATCGGGAAGGATTGACCTTTTGAAAATCAGCCTTCGAGGGCAGCCGCGCCGCCGACGATTTCACCCAATTCTGTGGTGATGGCCTCTTGGCGGGCTTTGTTGTAGTTGATGCGGAGGTTTTTGAGCAGTTCCTCAGCGTTTTCAGTCGCTTTGTCCATAGCCGTCATCCGTGCGCCATGTTCGCTGGCGTGGGTGTCGAGCAGGGTTTTGTGAAACGACAGTTGGAGGATGCTGGGCACCAAGTTTTCCAGAAGTTGCTCTTGATTCGGCTCAAAAATGTAGTCGGCCTTCTTTTTCGAGGCACCAACCGGAGCCTCCATTTTCGGGACGGGCAGCCAATGCTCGACGGTCGGGAAGGTCGTGGCGGCGTTTTTGAAACGACCATACACGATGTCCACCGAATCGTATTTGCCGGATGTGAACTCGGCCATGAGTTTTTTGGGCACTTGGCTGACGTTTTCGTAGCTCAAATCGTCGAAAAGCAGCAGATGGTCGGTGTTGAACTTCAAATCGGTGTAGCGGCGACGGAAATAATCATAGCCTTTCTTGCCGATGAAGAGCACCGTCACGCCTCCGTTTTTGCGCTGCCGACCGTATTTTTCGTTGATGAGCGCGGCCGCTTCTTTGTTGATGTTGGTGTTGAACGCGCCGCACAGCCCCCGGTTGGAGGTCACGACCACGACGAGGGCGTTTTTCACCTCGCGGGCCACGCCAAAACTCGTCGTGCCGCCGCCGTCCATGTTGGAAAGGATGTTCGACAGCACGCGGTTCAGTCGTTCGGAGTACGGGCGCATTGCCACGATGGCGTTTTGCGCTTTCCGCAGCTTGGCCGCCGAGACCATTTTCATGGCCTTCGTGATTTGCTGCGTCCCGATGACGGACTTGATGCGTTCGCGTACTTCTTTTAAGCCACCTGCCATATCTCTCTAAATGATGAGTTATGAGTGATGAATGATGAGTTATTCACGATGGTCATGAGCAAAACTCATCACACATCACTCATAACTCATCACTCAAAATTAGTTGTATTGCCCTGCCAAGTCGGCCGCCAATGCTTTCACTTTGGCGAGGCTGGCATCTTCGAGTTTGCCTTTGCGGAATTCTTCGAGGACGTTCGGGAGGTCTTGCTCCATTTTCATCAGGAAGATTTCCTCAAACTCGCGCACTTTATTGATGGGTACGTTGCGGAGGAGGTTGTTGGTGCCGAGGTAGATGATGGCGACCTGTTTTTCCACCGAAACGGGGCTGTTTTGCGCTTGTTTCAGGATTTCCACGTTGCGCGCGCCTTTGTCCAACACTTGCTTCGTGGCCGCGTCCAAGTCGGAACCGAACTTAGAGAAAGCCTCCAATTCACGGAACTGTGCTTGATCCAATTTCAAGGTACCTGCTACCTTTTTCATGGACTTGATTTGCGCGTTGCCACCCACGCGGCTCACAGAGATACCCACGTTGATGGCCGGGCGAACGCCCGCGTTGAACAAGTTGGACTCCAAGAAAATCTGGCCGTCGGTGATGGAAATCACGTTCGTCGGAATGTAGGCCGATACGTCACCGGCTTGCGTTTCGATGATGGGCAGTGCCGTGAGCGAGCCGCCGCCTTTGACCATGCCCGCTTTTTTGAGCGATTCGGGCAGGTCGTTCATGTTGTTCGCAATCTCATCGTTGTTGATGATTTTGGCGGCACGTTCGAGCAAGCGGCTGTGCAGGTAAAACACGTCGCCGGGGTAAGCCTCGCGGCCCGGCGGGCGGCGGAGCAGCAGCGACACCTCGCGGTAAGCGACGGCCTGTTTGGACAAATCATCGTAAATAATCAACGCCGGGCGGCCAGTGTCGCGGAAAAACTCGCCGATGGCTGCGCCCGCGAACGGGGCGTAAAACTGCAACGGAGCCGGTTCGGAAGCCGAAGCGGACACGATGACCGTATAGGCCATGGCACCGTATTCTTCGAGCGTTTTGGCGACTTGCGCCACCGCCGAAGCCTTTTGGCCGGACGCGACATAGATGCAGAACACGGGTTCGCCGCGGTCGTAAAATTCTTTTTGGTTGATGATGGTGTCAATGGCGATGGCCGTTTTGCCCACCTGACGGTCGCCGATGATGAGCTCGCGCTGGCCGCGACCAATCGGAATCATCGCGTCAATGGCTTTCACGCCCGTTTGCAGCGGCTCGTTCACCGGCTGGCGGAAAATCACACCGGGTGCTTTGCGCTCCAACGGCATTTCGTACTTCGCGCCAGTGATGGGGCCTTTGCCGTCAATCGGTTGGCCGAGCGCGTTCACGACGCGACCGACGAAGCCTTCGCCGACTTGGATGGAAGCGATTTGGCCCGTGCGCTTCACGACCGAACCCTCGCGGATGCCATCCGAAGAACCCATGAGCACCACGCCCACGTTGTCTTCTTCGAGGTTCAAGACGATGGCGCGCACGCCGTTTTCAAATTCGACCAATTCGCCGGACTGGGCGCGGTTGAGGCCATAGACGCGGGCAATGCCGTCGCCAACCTGCAACACGGTGCCGGTTTCTTCCAATTGGGCTGCCGAGGAAAAGCCCGACAGTTGCTGTTTCAAAATCGCGGAGATTTCTTCCGGTCTAACGTCAGCCATATCTTTTTAGAATGATGAGTTATGAATGATAAGTGATGAGTTTGTGATGCGCGAGCGACGGTGAGAGAAAGGCTCATCACTCATCACTCATCATTCATCACTAAGTTAGAACTCTTTGATGTACAGGTTTTTGGAGAACTGCGCACGCAGTTGGTCGAGCTTGTAGGCCACCGAAGCGTCGTACCGTTTGTTGTCGAATTCGAGCACGAAACCGCCGATGAGCTCGGGGTCAACCGTAGTTTCGATGTCCAAGTTTTCGGTCGTGACTCCGGCGGCGATGATTTTGGCTTTCAAATCGGCCAGTACCGCGTCGGTCATCGGCACAGCAGTCGTGACACGGACGGTCGTGATTTTTTTCAAAGCCTTGTATTGCTCGGCAAACTCGGCTGCGATTTCCGCCAAAAACGGCTCGCGGCCTTTATTGACCAACAGCGTCATGTAGGCCATGGAAAGTGCGTCCACATTGCCACCAAAAATAGCGGTCAACACGGCGTTTTTCTTGTCCGGCTTGACGATGGGGCTTTTCAGAAGCAGGTGCAGGTCGCGGTTTTTGGCCGCTTCCCGGAAGGATTTCATGTCGCTGGCGACGGCTTCCAATTTGCCCTGCTCGACGGCGAGGTCAAGGAGCGATTTGGCGTAGCGGGTTGCGATGCGCGTGACGGACATTGTTGTATGCGGTTGACGGTGGACGGTTGACGGTGGACGGTCGGGCGCAAAGCCGTCAACCGTTTGTCGTCAACCGTCCGCCGATTAATTCAATTTGATTTGATTGGTCAACGACTGGGCATAGGCCACTTGCTCGGCATTGCTGGAAAGCTCTTTGCGAATGACCTTTTCGGCGATTTCGATAGCCAGTTGTCCGGCCTTATTGCGAAGGTCAATCATCGCCGCATTCTTCTGATTTTCAATGTCTTGGATGGCACTCTCGACCTTGCGTTTGTAGGCTTCGTCGGCCTGCGCACGCTTTTCCGATTTGTAGTCATCGGCAGCGTCTTTGGCCTCCTTCAACATCTGGCTGCGCTCTTCGCGGGCTTGTGCCAGCAAGGCTTCGTTTTCCGCTTTCAGGTTTGCCATTTCTTGGCGGGCTTTTTTGGCCTCGTCGAGGGCGTTTTGGATGTCGGTTTCGCGTTGTTTCAAGGCATTTGCGATGGGCTTGAACGCGAAGCGCGACATGATGAACCAGAACAACAGGAAGATGACCGTTGTCCAGAAAAGCAACCCGGGATCGGGCTTGATAACTGAAAAATCTCCCAAGAAAAGCATAGCGCAGGAGTGATGATTGATGAGTGTTGAGTGATGAGTTCGGGGTAAAAGCAGAAGAAAAACCGGGCGGCAGAACGAACCAACCGTTGCTCACGCCGCCCGATGCGGCGTTTCTTACTGGCCTGCCGGGGCAACGAAGAAGGACAACACCATGCAAACCAGAGCGGCACCCTCGACGAGGGCGGCGGTCAGGATCATGTTTGCGCGGATGTCACCCACTGCTTCGGGCTGACGGGCAATGGCTTCCATTGCCTTGCCACCGATGGAACCGATGCCCAAACCGGCACCGATAACTGCCAAACCTGCACCAATTGCTGCGTACATAATTAGTATGAGTTATGAGTGATAAATGTTGAGTGATGAGGGTTTTTCTCAGTGATGGTCGTGGTGGGGTTCTTCGATGGCCGTCCCGATGTAAGTGGCCGAAAGCATCGTGAAGATGAACGCTTGCAGGAAAGCCACCAACAGTTCCAGCGTCATCATAAAGAGGGTCAACGGAATCGAAGCCGCCGCGCCCGCTGCCGAGCCGCCGACCGAACCCGCACCGTGCTCCGTCGCGCCGCCGAAAATGAAGATCAGGCTGACGAACGAGAGAATCACGATGTGGCCCGCCGTGATGTTGGCGAACAGACGAAGGAGCAACGTGAAGGGTTTGAGGAAGAGGCCGAGTATCTCGATGGGCGTGAGAATCAGCACTTTGAGCACCGCAGGCACACCGGGCATCCAGAGCGTGTGCTCCCAAAAATGTTTGTTGGCCGAAAAGGTCGAGATGAGGAAGGTCAGCAGGGCAAGGACGATGGTGACCGAAATATTGCCCGTGACGTTCGCGCTGCCGGGGAAAAACGGCAACTGGCCGATGAGGTTGAGGCCGAGTATGAAGAAGAATGCCGAAAGAAGGTACGGCATGTATTTTTCGTATTTCGGGCCGATGTTCGGTTTGGCGACCTCGTCGCGGATGAAGGTAACGAACGGCTCGATGAAGTTTTGCAGACCAGTCGGGGCTTGGCCTGCACGACGGACGGAGGCCGCTGCCACCGAACGGAACACGAGGAACAACACCAAACAAGTGAGCAACATCGTGAACACGTTGCGGGTGATACTGAAATCGTAAAAGCCCGTGATACCGCCGCCCATCAGGCCGCCGTCCCATGAAGTCTTTTTTTCCAGTTCGTACTCTTTGCCGCCTTGTTCGAGGAAAAACACCTCTTTTTTCTTACCGTCCACCTCTATTTCGCGGGCATAAGCCTCTCCGACCTCAACTTCGCCTTTCGGGAAATCAGCGGCTTTCACGCGCAACACATTGCCGTGCGCCAGCACATATCCGTCTTTGGCAATGGTGCCGTTGCCGTGATGGTGCGGGTGAAAAGCAGCGGTCGTGGTAAATGTCCAGCCCTGCGAAGGGGCATACAAAATGACCGGCAAATGGATGTAAACGTCGCCGACGACATGGATGGCATTTGCATCCGCGATGTGGTGGATGGCCGTCTCGCCGGCATTGTACGGGGCATCGCCCTTGTGGTGAGCCGCAGCAGGTTGATGCTCAACGGTTTGCGTGTGTTCGCCCTGTTGGGGTTGTTCGTGGCCGTTGCCATGTTGCGCGAAAGCGAAGAAGCCGCACAACAGGCTCAGCATCAGGGTCGCTTGGATTTTTTTGCTTGCCGTCATATATCTAAGAGTGGCTCTTTTTCAAAATCGGCGGCAAAAGTAGCGAGAGGTTTTTTCTTAAAAAAACCGCAAAAAAAGTTTTTCCAAAAAATATTGGGCAAGCGGGCGCAAGCGGGGCGGGTTGGCGGAATTAAATTTTGGGCAATCTGTTGCCACGCCCGTCAAACCGGTAAATCGAGGTGCTGCGCCTTGCAAACTGCGGCACTCGCCTACCGAAGGCAGTTTTGTCAATCAAGGCTCCGATTTGAAAAATACTTCGATGCTCCGCTGCACGGAAACCGTTTAATCCGCCTTCAATGCCTCTGCCATGTTGGTCCGTAGGATTTGCCACACCTTCACGCCGACGGTCGCGGCGAGCACCAATAGCACGGACACAGCCGCACCGACGAGCACCATGCCCTGCACCCCAGCGTGAATCTTGAAAATGCTATCGAGCAGGGCCAAGGCCAACGCCCGCCCGCCGAGGCAGCCAGCCATAGTCGCCAATACCATGACAATCAGGTAGTTACGGTTCAGATGGAACGCGACATTGGCCGGGGTCGCGCCCAACACACGGCGCAACGCAAGGCTCCGAAACTGTTTCAAGGCATTGAGCGAAACGATGGCGAACAGCCCGCTGACCGTCATTAATAATATGACAAAGGCAAAAATCAGCATCGTCCGGGCGATGTTCTCCGACACTTCGACGGCCTCGGCCAGCACCGTGCTTTGGTAAAAACCCGTGAACGGCTTGTACGGAAACAGGCTTTTCCAAATCGTTTCCATCGCCGCGTGTACGTTGTTCACGTCTTCCGGGGCGGTGCGCAGCACCACGAACCGGAATTTATCCGCCGATACGCAGCGCATCACCACCGGGCGCAAAGGGTCGAAATACGAATCCGTCACGAAATCCTTGACCACGCCCGCGACGCGATATTGAACGGTATCTAAGTTCAGTATTTGCCCGATGATGTCCGTCTGTCCGCCCCCGATTTCGCGCACAAATGTCTCATTGACAAGCACTTCCGTGCCAGAGCCTACCTCCGCGTTCACCGCCGAAAAATCCGCGCCGCGCACGATTTTCATGCCCATCATCGGCAAATAATCCTTCCCGACTTCCAGCCAGTCGGTCTCCTGTTTTTGCCCGCCGAACAAAAACTCGACCCGCCGAAAACTGAACCCGACGTGGTGCCGCGTCAGCGCGGTGGCTTGCACTTTCGGGTTTTGGCGCACGGCCTCCTCGAATTGCCGCAACGAAGCCACGTCCGATGCCTCCGCGCCGAGCAATCCTTCGCGGATGTAGCCCACGTCCGAGTCGCGTTGCATCTGTGCGTTCCGGGCAAAACCGAAGCCGACCACCACAGCCGCCAACGAAATGGCGACCTGCAAACCCAGCATCACCCGCGAAAAAAGGCTCGACCCGCCGAAGCGCAGCGTGCCCCGGAAAATGCTCGCCGGATTGAACGCGCTGATGTAAAACGCTGGGTACGCGCCCGCCAAGAGTGTCGTAAAAACCACCGTACCGATGAGGAAAATCGTCAGTCGAAAATCGTGCAAGTAATTGATTTTCAGGTCTAAATGCTCCCAAGTTCGGTTGTACCAATCAATCATCGGGAACGCCAACATCATGCCCAAAGCCAACGACGCGACGCACACAAAACCCGCCTCCGACAACAGTTGCAACCGCAATTGGGCCACCGTACCACCCATCACTTTTCGCACGCCCATCTCGCGCAAACGGCGATTGCCGACGGCAATAGTCGTGTTGGCAAAATTGAAACAGGCCGTCAAAAGCAGCATCGCCGCCACCGTCAGGTTGCCCCAGACGGAGGCCGGCGGCGCACCGGAACGCAGGTTGTTCCAACGGACATCGCGGGCATTCAACGCCATTTCGGGCAGGGCTTCGAGGCGGAATTTTTCGGCTTGCCAGTTTTCGTTGGCGAGGTTTTGCGGCGCGACGTATGCCTGCATCGCCGATTCTACTGCCGCTGCGTCCGCCGGGGTTTTCAGTTTGACAAAACCCGCATCCACCATCCACCGCCAAGTGTCGTAGCGCACGGGTTTGTCGCCCTCCAATTGGTTTTCGAGGTGGGTCAAAAAGTCGAAGGCGAGGCTCGAATTCTTCGGGCAATCTTTCAGCACACCGCTGATTGTCAACGGTTTGCGCTGCTCCAAGTCGGCATAAAAAATGAGCGATTGCCCGATGGGGTTTTCCGTCCCGAAGAACTTTTTGGCGGCCGTTTCCGAAATCAACACCGCGTTTCGGTCGGCCAAACGCGGCTGCCCGGCCACAAGCGGGAAGTCGAAAAACGAGAGAAAATTCTCGTCCACGAAATGGACTTGCTGACTGAAAACATTGTCGCCGCGTTTGATGGCCATGCCCCGCGAGTCAATCCGGGTCGCGGCTTCGATGCCCGGAATTTCTGCGCCGGCCGTCGGCGGCAGCAGTGCCGGGCAAACCCCGTGCAGCAAGTGGTTGGAAGTTTTGAACGCCTCGACCCTAAAAATCCGCTCTTTGTCGCCGTGCCAGCTGTCAAAGCCATACGCCCAACGGTAATTGGCGTATGACAAAATGCCAAACGCCAGCGCGATGCCCAGCCCAATCACATTGATGGCAAAGTACCTGCCGTTGCGGCGCAGGTGGCGAGTAGCGAGGGTGAGGTAACTTTGTATCATAGCTTGAAAATTTTTCAGTGCGCCCCAATCAATTCATACGCTTTGATTGTCAGAAGCTATGCCAAAGCATCAATTCGTTGATTTTCAATGCGTTGGGTTGGTTTTTGAAAACCAAATCTGTCAGTTTCCGAACGGGCGCGGACGCGGGCGGACAAGCCTATTTTTTAGCCTTAACGGTTTTTTAAGCCAATGGCAATTAAACACCTCGAAAACACCAACGTCTGAGCAGTCGTTTTCCGCCGGACGAGAAACGCCCCGCAAGCCCAGCCGCCCCATTAGACACTTCAATCAAACTGAACTTTTCAACCCAATTTCAATTCGCCCAAACATGAAAAAGCAAATCTTGGCACTGGCTGCTGCCTTCGCTTTCGCCGCATTTTTCACGGCCTGCGACCGCAAAACCGACGCTGACCGCGCCGAAATCACCACTTCCGAAGACATCCTGACCAATCTCGACTACGACGAAGCCGCCGACCTCGACGAAGACGAGGCCGTCGCCGACCGGGGCGGCAGCGGCAATTGCCCCACCCGCACTTGGGCCAACCCCGTCGGCACTTGGCCGAACACGCTGACGGTGGATTACGGCGACAACTGCGTGCGCCCCGACGGCCGGGTGCTGAAAGGCAAGGTCATCATCACGCAATCCGACAGCACGATGCGCGTGGCCGGGGCGACGCGGACGGTGACTTACGAAAATTTCTTCGTGGACGATGTGCAGGTGGGCGGCTCCAAAACATTGACAAACAACGGTTTGAACACGGCTGGCCTACTCTACTTCACCAAAGTCGTGGCGAAAACCTTGACCTTCCCCGACGGCACGGTCGCCACTTGGCAGGGCACCAAAATCCGCACTTGGACCGAAGGCCAAAACACGCCGAACATCCTCTTCGACGATGTGTGGGCCGTGACGGGCGACGGCAGCGGCACCAACCGCGACGGCGACGAATTCACAATGAGCATCAACGAGCCGCTCATCAAGCGCAACAACTGCCGCTGGATTTCGGAAGGCCTCCTCACTTGGACGCGCAACGGCCGCGCGCGCACCCTCGATTTCGGCGACGGCACCTGCGACCGCGTCGGCACCCTGACGCTCGCCAACGGCGACACGTTTACGATTCGACTGCGGCGGTAAGCCCCCAGCCCCCTGAAGGGGGAGCCAGAAGCCCGAATCCGCTCCCCTTCAGGGGTTGGGGGTCGGCAAAAAGGCAGTCCCGGCAAATCCGGGGCTGCCTTTTTCTTTTGCCCGAAACCCAAACCGCCCCGTCGGTTTTGCGTTCAAACGATACTTTTGCCGTTGTTCATCACTCATTCGCTCATTCACTCAATCACTCAATGACCCAACTGCTTGAAACCCAAGACATTCGCAGCCTCGGCTCCAACCTCGAACTGCTGGCCCAACAGGTCGTGGAAGGCTTCATCGTCGGGCTACACAAAAGCCCGTTTCACGGTTTTTCGGTCGAGTTCGCCGAGCACCGCCTGTACAATGCGGGCGAAAGCACCCGCAACATTGATTGGAAAGTCTATGGCCGCACGGACAAACTGTTCACCAAAAAATTCGAGGAAGAGACCAACCTGCGCTGCCAAATCGTGGTGGATGCCTCGTCCACGATGTACTACCCCTGGGACGAAAAACAGCCCGAAAAATTCAAGTACAAAAACAAACTATGCTTTTCTGCCCAAGCCGCTGCCGTGCTGATGAACGCCCTGCGGAAACAGCGCGACGCATTCGGCCTGACGATTTTCGACGAGGATTTGCGGTCGAGCACAGGCGCGAAATCGAGCACCGTGCATTATCGCCTACTGCTCAACCAACTCGCGCAAATCATTGAAAATCCGCAACTTAACCGCAAAACCGACCTCGCCAAAAGCCTGCACCAAGTGGCCGAAATGGTACACAAACGCTCGATGGTCGTCATTTTCACAGACGTGATGGAAAGCCCGGAACAGGCCGAGGATTTGTTCGCCGCCCTGCAACACCTGAAATACAACAAGCACGAGGTCATCCTTTTCCATGTGACCGACCGGGCGAAGGAACTGGAATTCGAGTTCGAGAACCGACCGTATATTTTCGTGGACATGGAATCGGGCGAGCAAGTGCGCTTGCAGCCCAACCAAGTCAAGGAATTTTACCGCGAGCAGGTGCGTAAATTCACCGACCAACTGCGGATGAAGTGCCTGCAATTCAAAATTGACTTCGTGGAAGCCGACATCGCCGAGGGCTTTTACCCGATTTTGCAGACATGGATGGTAAAGCGGGCGAAGATGGGGTGAGTGAAAAGAGTTGAAGAGGGGAATAGAGTTGAAGAGTAAAACTGGCGTGGTTGAAAAGTTTAAAGTCAAATAAGGCGGGAAAGTGAGTTTGAATCACTCAAAATGAAATCCATGAAAGACTACCTTTTTTCCGTTCGAGAAATTATCGCTTTGGCCAAAGCTTCGTGCGTTGACGAAAATGGTGTACGAAACAACACGGGCTTTTCCGTCAGAGGAGCGATTCGGGCTTATCCCTCAAATGCGCCGTGCTGCTGTTTCTATTTCGTCAAATATTGCAGAAGGCACTGCTCGAATTACCAAAAGGGAGCAAGCACGGTTTTCAGAAATTGCCTACGCGAGTGCCACAGAATTGCTCGCCCAGTGTATCCTCGCGTTGGATTTGGGCTTCATCAATATGGCTGACTATGAGCAGCTTAGGGAGAAAATTCAAGAAGTTACGGTCATGGTAAATGCGTTACGGAAATCACAGGCCGACGAACTTCACGAGCCTGATGTTCCATATTACCCACTCAACGACCAAGCAGATTAGGCATCAAGCCCCAATTCAACCCCTTTCCTTTCTTCAACTCTTTCACCTTCAATTCAACTCTTCAACCCAATTCCTCTTTTCAACTATGCCAATTTCCCTTTCTAAAATCCCGACCGCCGCCCCCTCCGATGTCCGCGAAAAAGACATCAAGGACGAGACCAAGGCCCTCGTCGAACGCCTCGGCGACCTGCAAACCATGCTCTATGCCGAAGGCAAACGCTCCGTGCTGGTCGTGCTGCAAGGCATGGACGGCAGCGGGAAAGACGGGGCCGTGCACCGCGTGTTCGATGCTTGCCGCATCACCGGCCTGCAAATGACCGCGTTCAAAAAGCCAACGGAGGAGGAGTTCGCCCACGATTTCCTGTGGCGCGTCCACAAGGCCGTGCCCGCCAAAGGCATGATTGGCATTTTCAACCGCAGCCATTACGAGGATATTTTGATTCAGCGGGTGCATGGCTGGATTGACGAGGAGCGCGTCCGCCGCCGCATGGCCGCCATCAATGCGTTTGAGGAACTGTTGCAGTTCGATGCGAACACGCTGATTTTCAAATTTTACATGCACATCTCGTTCGAGGAGCAGGAAAAACAGCTGCGCCAACGCCTCGAAGACCCCGAAAAACATTGGAAACACAACCCCGGCGACTGGGAAGAGCGCAAACACTGGGACAAATACATGGAGGCTTACGAGTACGCCATCAACAACTCGAGCATCGCGTGGCACATCTGCCCGGTGGACGACCGCTGGTGGCGCGATTATTTCATCGCCAAAACGCTCGTCGAAGGGCTTGAAAAACTGAACATGACCTTCCCGCCAATCGAAAAATAACCCAATGTCATCTCTGCGTCTTCCGTCCCTCCGTGAGCCTCTGTGAATCTTGTCGGCAACAAAGAGGCTCACAGAAAACCAGAGGCAACCACTTGAAAATCAACAAGCTACATGGCCGAACAACCGTCCACCGTCAACCGCCCGCCGTCAACCGTCCAAAAATGCAGGATTGACAAATGGCTGTGGAGCGTGCGGATTTACAAAAGCCGCACATTGGCGACCGATGCCTGCAAAGGGGGCAAGGTGAAAATCAAAGGCGAGTCCGTCAAAGCCTCCCACATGATTGCCGTCGGCGACGAAATCACCGTCAAAAAAGAGGGTTTCAACTTCGTGTTCCGGGCGGTGCAGCTCATCGAAAAGCGCGTAGGCGCGCCCATCGCGGCCACTTGCTACGAAGATGTCACGCCCGCCGAGGAGCGCAACAAGTACGCCGCTTGGTTCCAAAACGGCGCACCCACCGCTGAAAAACGCGAGCGCGGCGCGGGTCGGCCCACTAAAAAAGACCGCCGCGAAATGGACGAGTTCAAAGGCTTCATTGACTTCGAGGAAATGGAGTAAAATGAGATAATGTGCAGATAATGAGATGATTGGCTAATTGCCAAGAGACAAAAAAAGCGTTGGGCGGCTCGGAAGTTGCGAGCCCCCCCACCCATGTTTAATACCACAAACCAAAAAAAAAAACCGGCAATGCAC
>JBKBIC010000030.1:0-17206 GCA_046299435.1 Saprospiraceae bacterium | reverse complement strand
TTTTCTGCTATTTTATTTTTCTTTTGGTAAATTCCAAACCACAAAAAACCGGGGGGGGCGGGGGCGTAGGTCCCCCCCCCCCCAACGCTTTTTTCATCCCACATCCCTATCAAAAATCCGGGCATTGCACCCGCATCCGGCGGTCGCCGGGATGGATGTAGATGAGCGAGACCTCGAATGCGCCCCGCGAGTTGTTGGCACGGGTCAGCGTCGAGACAGTCACGTCGTAGCTCAGGCCAACGGCCCAACGGTTGATTTCAATCATGCCGAGGAAAGTCAGCGCGTCCATTTGCAGCCCCTTGTCGAGTTTGTTGCCGATTCGGCCCCACACGCCCGCACGGAGCGCGAGTTCGTCGCGGTCGTGGTTGGTGTAGCGCACGTTGAGGCCGGGATTGACTTCGAGCGCGGTACTTTGTCGCATGAATTGCAAGCCGGGTTGGAGGTAAAAATTGTAGCTCAGCGGGAATTGCCCGCCGAAATGCCCCGCCCAGCGCGTCGCCAGCGACTGGGAGCCGTCGCCGAGGAACGAGAATTTCGGTTGGTTCAGGTGGTGCAGTGCGCCGCCTGCGTACATAAACCCTTCATTTTCAAAGAGTGCGTACCAGAGCAGCCCGGCGTTGAAATCGAGGAACGCGCCCGTCGAGCCGTCTTGGGTCGGTTCGCCGCTGTTCAGCGTCGGGTCGGGCAGTTCGGTCGAGGAGTTGAATTGGTTCGAGAACCACAGGCTGCCCCAGTCCATCGAGTTTTGGCCCACGCCAAGTTGTGCCCCGGCGGAAAGGAAATGGTCGGCGGTGCGCCGCCCGCCGGAGAGTTGTTTGATGAACGACAGGCCGAGATTTGCCCGGTTTTGGACGTATTGCGAAGTGCCTGCCTCATCGTGCAGGGCACTCACGCCGAGCGCAAAATTGTCCGTGCGACCGACCGGCAACCGCATATCCGCCGAGACAGCATAAGTGCGGAACGGATTGGGCGACAGGAAACTGCCCCACTGGTCGCGGTAATTCGCCACAACGCGGGCTTTGCCGTTGAATACGCCCGTCATGGCCGGGTTGAGTTGTGCGGGCGCGTTGTAAAATTGGGAAAAGCGCGGGTCTTGCGCGTGGGCGGGCTGGGCAAAAAGGGCGGCAAAAACTGCCAGCAGCAAAATCGGTTGGGTAAAGATTTTCATGTTTGAGCGGTTGTTGATGAATTGTAAAATCGGAGGATGAAAGCAGGAAGCCGGATTAAAACTGACAAGGCCCATGCCTCAAAAGTAGAAAGAAATGCGAGACGGTGAGAATGTGAGACGGTGAGAATGTGAGACGGTGAGAGTGTGAGACGGTGAGAATGTGAGACGGTGAGACGGTGAGACGGTGAGAGTGTGAGACGGTGAGAGTGTGAGAATTGTGAGAGTGTGAGACGGTGAGAGTGTGAGACGGTGAGAGTGTGAGAATTGTGAGAATGTGAGATGACTACTTCCCGTCTCACATTCTCACCGTCTCACCGTCTCACATTCTCACCGTCTCACCGTCTCACCGTCTCACATTCTCACTATCTAATTAAAGTAGTGCTGCCGCGCTGGATTTCTTTCAAACCATCCAAGTACACGACCTCGACGTACCAAGCATACTCGCCAGCGGGCGCGGGGCTGCCCCGGAAATTGCCGTCCCAACCACGCGACAAGTCGTTGATTGCGAAGTTTTTATCCTCAAACACCAGCTCGCCCCAGCGGTCATACACCCGGAACACGAGCACCTGCTGCACCATGCGGCTTTTGCCGAACACAGGCAGGAAGTCGTTCTCCAAATCACCATTGGGCGTGAAGCCAGTCGGCACATAAACGCCCCGGAATTTTTCCACTTCCACCCGAATTTTGGCCTCGCCAGTGCAGCCGTTTTCGTCGGTCACTTCCACACGATAAGTATTGGAAATCAAAGGTTTGACTTGGATGCCGGCGCAGTTGAGCGTGTCCGTGCAAAGCAAATCCTCGAAATAACCCGAACGCCAATCATAGCTCAAAATGCCCACCGCGCCCGTGACGGTCGGCTCCAAAATCAGGCTGTCGCCGAGCGTGATGGAAGTATCGAGCGGCAGCGTGACTTCGAGCGGCGCAGGGTCGGTCAGGCTGCCCACGATGCTGAACAAACACCCGAAAGCGTCTTTCACAATGACCGTGTAATCGCCTGCTTTCAGGCCGAAAAAGGTGGCCGAGCCGGAGAAATTTTGCCCGTCGAGACTGAAACGATACGGCCCGGTGCCGCCTTCCACCGCGACGCGGATGCGCCCGCTGGCCTCGCCGAAACAGTCAATTGGGTCGGTTTCGAGGCTCAAATTGGCCGGGACGGGCTGGTTCACATCCACCGAATCGGCGGTGGTGCAGCCGTTCGCGTCGGTCACGGTGACGGCATAGGTGCCCGCCGAAAGTTTGGAAATCGTGGCCGTCGTCTCGCCGTTCGACCAAGCGAAACTGAAATCCGGCGTACCGCCGACGACAATCGGTGTGGCCACGCCCACCGTGTCGCCCGCGCATTTCAGCGGGTCAACGTCGAATTTTGAGATGTCAAGCAATTCCGGTTGCGGTACCTGCACTGACGAACTGCCTGTGCAGCCGTTCACATCGGTCACGGTGACAAAATACGTCCCGGCGGTCACGCCCAAAATCTGGTTGTCGGTCGCAGTATTGCTCCACAAATAGCCCGCCACCGCACTGCCGCCGAACACCTCGCTGACAATGGCTTCGCCGTCGCTCAGGCCGTTGCAACTCACGGGTTTGACGCTGATTTGGGCCATGATTGGCGCAGGTTGGTCAAGAAATACGGCGAAACTGGCCGTGCAGCCGCGCCCGTCCACAATGGTCACGGTGTAATTTTTGTCGCCCAAAAGTTCGCTGACCGTTGGGCTATTGGGTGCGCCGGGTTCGCTCCAATTGTAGCTGTAGTTGCCCGCGCCGCCGGACACGTTGTTCACCGAGACTTGCCCGTCGGGGGTGCCAAAACACTTCGGTTCGGACGTGACCAAATTGGCCAGAATTTCGGCGTATTCTGAGACGGTGACGCTGGCCGAACCCGTGCAGCCCTGCCCATCGGTGGCGGTCACGGTGTAATTTCCGTTCGGCAAACCTGTCTGAATTTGGCCCGTCAAATTGCCCGGCCATTCAAATGTGTACACCGAGCCGGGGGCAGGTGTGCCACCCGTCGCCGTTGCCCGCACCACGCTGTTCATTGCGCCAAAACACGACGTATCTGTTTGAATAGCAGTGACTTGCACCGGCGCGCCCGGCTGGTTGACTTGAAATGCAGCGGGGCTGAACGTGCAGCCGTTCGCGTCGGTCACGGTCAAATTATAGCTGCCCGCCGCGAGGTCGGTGATTTGCGGGGTCGTGGGCGGCACGTTCCATTTGAAGGTGTACGGCGAGGTGCCGCCCGTCGGGTTGGCCGTTGCGGTGCCAGTGCTTTCGCCGAAACATTTCACGTCGGTCGTGGAGACGGTCGAAAAGAGTTGCTGGGGCTGCGTCACCGTGCCGGAACTCGTTGTGGTACAACCGTTTACGTCGGTCACAAGCAAGTTATAGCTGCCTGCTGCGAGGTTGGTGGCGGTGGCCGAAACTTGGCTGTTCGGGTCGTTCCAGAGGTAAAAAAGCGGTGCGGTGCCGCCCGTCGCATTGGCCGCCAGCGAGCCGTTCAGTTCGCCGAAGCAGCGCACGTTGGTCGGCGTGATGGATTGGATTTGCAAAGCAGGCGGACAAACGAGTTGCGTCTGGGCAGTTTGGGTGCAGCCCTGTTCGTCGGTGACGGTGACGGTAAATGTGCCGCAGCCCACGCCGCTCAGGTTTTGTGAAAACGATAGGTTGCTCCACAGGTAGTTGTACGGCGCGTCGCCGCCAGCCACCGAAATCGAAACCGCGCCATCGGTCGAAGCGGCGCATTTTGGGTCGGTTTTGCTCGAAACTTGGATGTTGATGGCCGATGCGCCCGTGATGGTCGCGCTGACCGAACCTGTGCAGCCTTTCGCGTCGGCCACCGTCACGGTGTATGTCCCGGCGCAAAGTGTGGTCGGGTTGGTCGAGCCGGGCGGGATGGTTGGGTTGCTCCAAACATAGAACAACTGGCCGTTGCCGCCGCTGGCCGAGATGGTCACTTGGCCGTCGCATTTGCCCGCACAGGTTTCGGCGATGATGTTGTTGGCGGAGACTTGGATGGGCAGCGGTTCGGGGATGACGGTACTGGAAACATCGGTGCAGCCGTGCCAGTCGGTCACGGTCACGGTGATGATGTCGCCGCCCGAAAGCCCGGACGCGGTGGCAGAAGTTTGGCCGCCCTCCCACAAAAACTGGTACGGCGTGGTGCCGCCTTTCACGAAAACAGTGGCCGTGCCGTCGGGGCTGTTGAAACAAGTGGCTGGTTTGGCGGGCACACTGTCAATCGTAAGTGCCAGTGGCTGAAGCACTTGCACGATGGTCGTGCGTTGGCAGCCGTTGAAGTCGGTCACGGTGACGGCATGGAAATTGGCGTTCAGCCCGGTGGCGGTTTGGTTCGTGGAGCCGTTGCCCCACTTGTAGGTGTACGGCGATTGGCCACCCGTGACGAAAATCGTGGCAGAGCCGTCCGCGCCGCCGTAGCAGTTCACGGAGTCCTGCGTGGAGGAGAATTGGAAGCCCGGCGGCTCGTTCACGGTGACGCTCGTGGTAGCCGTGCAGTTGTTGCCGTCGGTCACGGTCACGTTGTAGCAGCCCGCGAAAAGGTTGTTGATACTTGGGCCAGTCAGCACGGTGCCGCCCGTGCAGCGTTGCCATTGGAAAATAAACGGGGCCACGCCGCCGCCCGGCGCGACCGAAGCCGAGGCCGAGCCGTCGTTGTCGCCGTTGCAGCTCGCGTCCACGGCCGTTGCGGAAAGGTTGATGGCGGGCGGTTCGGTGATGTTGAAATACACCGTATCGCGGCAGCCCGTCGCGTCCTCGACAATGACGAAGTGGTTGCCAGCCGTGAAAAAGTTGGTGATGCCGCCGTTATTGAACACCGTCGGGCCTCCGTCGGGAAAATATTTGACCGGCGAAACGGCACCGCTTACGGAAATGTAGGCAGAGCCAGTAGCTGTACCAGGACATTTGGCAGCGAGCGTCAAGTCAACCGTTGCGACCATGTTGCAGGCCACATAAACCCGTTGGAAATCAGCGACTTGCGCGGGGCAGTTTGGGCTGCCGCCCGCCACGCGCACTTTGATTTGAACCAAATTTCCCGGCGCGAGTCCGCCGACCGTGTGCGCCAAATTGCCGTTCGCAGCCACCCAACCCGTGTTGTTCACGTTGACTTGATAGCCCGCTGCGCCGGGCACTGGCTGCCAAACGAAGGTCATGGAGCCGTTCGCCATGCTCGCAGTGGTCAAGCCGTCGGGCGCGGCAAAGGCCGCGAACACCTGCACTTGCGCGGTGTCGCGGTGGGTGCAGTTGAAATTGTCGGTCGTTTGAAGGATGTAATTCGTTGTGGTTGTGGGCGTTGCGGTGGGGTTCGGACAATTCGAGCAAGAAAGCGAAGCCGCGTTTTGCCACGAATACGCGATGTTGAACGGGGCCTTGAACGTGATTTGCCACCAGTTCACTTTCCCCATTTTGTTCGGCCCTGCGTCGTCGCTGACGACGAGTTTCCAGTTGCCGTCCACCGGGGTGCCGTCGAGCACGGCCCAGTTGCCTTCCGGCCTGAACGTGCCCGTGAACGGCGCGAATTGGCCGAGGATGGACTGCGTGGCCGCCGGCGAAAAACAGGTGTTTCGGTAATTGTCGCCGGAGCCACCGTTGCCGGTCGAAAGTTCGAGGCGTTTGCCGTTCGGGGCTTCCAGCCAAATGTCGAGGTCGCTGTCCCAGTCGGTGTCAATGTCAAAACACACTTTGTCTATTTCGTTCAGCGCGTTGGCGACGGTCGCGAAACCGAGGCTGCTGACCGCAACGGGCGCGGCAAACGGCATGGTCGGCGGGTGATTGGCGAAGCCGAGCGGGTAATCGAGATAGTTTTCAAACGTGATGTTTTGCAGGTTCGGGCCCAAATACGCAGCGTTGAGCGGCACGGCGTTGCCCGTGCAAACGACCGTATCGCGCAGCGCGGCGAAGTTTTCGAGGCATTTGAAACAATCCGGGTGCGTGAATGGGCGCACGGCGACGGCCAGTGCCGTATCCCATTCGCAGCCGAACGAGTCGCTGACTTTGAACACATAATTGGCCGTGCCCGCGTTTTTCGGCGAGGCCGAAATCGCGGTTTGCACTTTTTGGAAAATAGTCGGGTGGTTTTTCCAATCCCAAGTCAGCAGCGCGGGCTGGAAGGTTTCGATGGCCGGGTACAGCGCGTCCTTGAATTTGATGCCCCACGAAAAAATGTAGCCGTTGTCGGATTGCCACAGGTCGCGGACGGTGATTTTCCATTCGCCGTTCAGCGGGCAGCCGACGAGGTTCGTGAGCGGGTCGAAGGAATTGTAATCGCCCGCAGGCAAAGTGCCGTTGTTCAGGCCAAAAACCGTGTTCGCGTATTGGAGCCAAGTGCCGTTGGTGGCCGTCGGAGTCCAGCAGTAATCGAAGCCTTTGCCGGGGATCGGGTTGGCGGCGTTGTCGTTGTCGTTCGGCTGGCCGAGCAGGATTTCGGAGCCGGTGCGCCCGCCAAAATCGTGCAAAACGGCGGTTTTCCCGCCGGGGCAAGCGATGCTGATTTCCAAATCGCGCATCCATGAGTGCTCCATGTTCACGCAGATTTGCTCCAAATCGGTCGGGTCGGTCAGCGTTTGGCCGGGCGAAAACTCGGTCAGGTAAAGGCTCGTTTGATAGGCCGCGCCCGTGCCGTCGGGCAGCGGCAACGAATCGGAACGCGAGCCTTCGAGCTCGAAAGCCTGCGTTTTTGGCAAAACCGAGAGGTTCGCCGCGCCGCCGGGCGTGTTCACTTGGGCATTGAGTTGGAGCGTGTCGCCCGCGCAAATGGCATTGTCGAACGATTGGCCGACGGCAAAAACAGGCTTTGGCGCAACGCGCACACGCTGGCTGATGCGGTTCAGGCTTTTGCAGCCGCGCGTGTCAATGAGCGTCAGCTGCACAAAAAAACCACCTGATTTATCGAACGTGTGCGACACATCCGGGCCGTAGGACACCGTGCCGTCGCCGAAATTCCATTCAAATTTTGTCGTCAAATCCGACTGGACATAGGCCAGCCCGTTTTGCGGGTACACGCCGCGCCCGGTGAAAAACACGCGCTCGCCGGGGCAAACGTCAATCCAACCGTCGGTGGCCGGTGCGATGTCGGGGTCGGTGTCGGCCAGTTGGCCCAGCACGGTCTGGCAAGAAGGGACACAGGAAATGGCCGCGTTCCAGCCCGCGCCCGTGCCGCTGGCGTTCGAGTTGAAAGTGACCGTGAGGCAGCCGCTCGGATTGGCAGCCGTTGCTTGCACCGTGAACGGTTCGCCGGGCGTGTAATCGTTCGAGCACGAGAGCATCGGCGCGGAAATGTTGGTGCCATCGAAAAAGCACAGCGCGTCGCCCGGCGCGATGTCCGCGCCCGAAAAATCGAGCCGGATGTGCGTGCCGCCGTTCGTGTTCGAGCAGATGGTCGTGGTGAAATTCTGGTTGTTACCGTAGTTGGCCGAGCCGCCACCGGCATCGAAAAACGTGCCTTTGCAGTCCGTGACAGGCGGGCCGCCGATGAGGTAGTTTTGTGTGAAGGCGTGTCCGTTGAATAGGAACAGCGCGAGGAGCGCAGTTAGGATACCTTTCATTGTGTTTGGATGAAGCGCGTGATTTTTTCAGTGATGAGTTATGGGTGATAAGTGATGAACATCTCTATAAAATGGGTACTCATCATTTATCACTCATAACTCATCACTCTTTCAAAAGTCTTTCCATGAACAGTTTTCCGGGGAAATACATCAGCACTTGTTGGGATTGATTGATGCGATAGAAAGTGGGCTTTTCCCAATCGCGGGCGAGGGGCTGCTGTTGTTCGAGGAGGAGGATATTGAAGCGGTCAGGATTGGCGATTTTCACGACGGGCAGCGCGGCGATGTCGCCTTTTTCGGGCGGAAAATCCATGACGACAAACGCATGGTCGAGGTAAAAATTCCAGCGACGGACGAGCGGAGGGTTGGTTTCCAGTGTCGTGAAAACGTACGCGCTGTCAAAAGCCTCGAAAAGTCGGGCATCGGGCACGGGCGGTTGCGGGTTGGCCGACGCGCTTTCGGCGGGGGATTGGGCGGGCAGCGAAAGCCCCGCGAACAACAAAAACATCAACCAAAGGAAGCGCAACATTGGTAGAAAGGCGGTTGGATAAGTGAAGAAACGAGCCGCTGATGCCCGCAAATCGCTTGCAAAAAAAGACAAAATGCAGGACTCGCCCGAAAGTCATTTTGCTGTCTTGTGACGCGGGCTTTTTTTCGATTGGCTACTGATTGTCAATTGTTTCGGGCCTGCTTGGTCTCGCGGCGAGCACGCACAAACTCCACCAGCACAGGCAACAGCGAAATGCCGATGATGGCAAAAACCACGATTTCAAAGTTGTTTTTCACTACCGGGATAGAGCCGAGGAAGTACCCGGCCAGCGTCATGGAAGTCACCCAAAGGATGCCGCCCGCCACGCAATAGCCGATGAACCGGCGGTAGGTCATGGCCCCCACGCCCGCCACGAACGGCGCGAACGTGCGGACAATCGGCACGAACCGGGCGATGACAAGAGTTTTGCCACCGTATTTTTCGTAAAAAGCGGAGGTTTTGTCTAAATACTCGCGTTTCAGGAACCAGTAGTCGCGGGCGAACACGCGCTTGCCGAGGTACTTGCCGAAGAAATAATTGGTGTTGTCGCCCAAGATGGCCGCAAAAAACAGCAGCGGGATGAGCACCCACACGCTCAAAATCCCCGTCTTCGCGGTGATGGCTCCGGCGGCGAACAGCAGCGAATCGCCGGGCAAAAACGGCGTGACCACCAGCCCCGTTTCGCAAAAAATGATGAGCGCGAGCAGGAGGTACGTCGCCAACTGGTACTCCTGCATGATGTTTTCGAGGTGTACATCAAGGTGGCGGATGAAATCGAAGAATTGTGTCAGCAAATCAAGCATAAAACAGGATTGTGTGTCGGAGACCGCGAAGGTAGGAAATCGGCGGGGAGTGCGGCAGGCCGGGGACAGATGTGGATTTTTTGGGGGGGGGGGGGGGGGGGGGGGAGATTTTACTTTTGCTGTCGCTGCAAAATCTACTTGGACAGATGTATGGATGTGCTCTCCGCGTTTTGCAAACGCCAATTAATCTCGAAATAACAAATGCAGGTAAAAAACACAGCGACAGTACTTATTGGGCTTTGCTTCCAATCATGCGTTTCGATGAAGGATATGAATTCACCGAAGCCGATATCTTTGAATAACAACAATTCGATTAATGGCTTTTTTGAGAACAGACCCAAAGAAACATCACATGAAGACGAAGGCGAAGACTTAAAAAAACTATTGTTTACGCCTTTTAAAAAATACGGCTACAATGAAAAACGAAACTATTTAGGGAGCATCGAAATACACAGCATATCCAACTCTAAAATAAAAGTCTCCTGTACTGATGAAAACAACTTTATCTCAACAAGAATATTGAAAGGGGAAATACACAATGCCTTCTTTTTAGTCAAACGGAAACTCAAAGCAATAGGCATACCGGGTATAATTTTCATTTATAGGGAAAGAAGGATTATGTTGGGGATTAATGACGAAGGAGACTTGATTGTAAAAACCGGAGAATATGATTTTGGGAATGTATTTCTGCTTGCGGGAGGTGGAATAGACATAATGAAATACACATACCCGAAAGTCAATTTACCAAACTGACACCCCCTTAATCTTAACTTACCCCAGCCCTCGTGCCCACAAAAAAAGCCCTGCCTCCACAGCCGGGCTTTTTTTGTGCCACTACCCGCCGCTCACTTCAATGCCACTTTGAATGCCTCCAAGCACCGTGCCCGTGCAAAAGCATGGTCAACCATTGGTTTGGGGTACAGCGGTGTGCCGAACTCCGGCACCCAGTGCCGGATGTATTTGTAGTCGGGGTCGAACTTTTTGGCCTGCTCCGTCGGGTTGAACACGCGGAAATACGGCGCGGCATCGGTGCCGCAGCCCGCCGCCCACTGCCAGCCGCCGCTGTTGCTGGCGAGGTCGAAATCGAGCAGTTTTTGGGCGAAATAAGCCTCGCCGAGCCGCCAATCGAGCAGCAGGTGCTTGGTCAGGAAACTCGCCACCACCATGCGGACGCGGTTGTGCATGTAGCCGGTGGCGTTCAGTTCGCGCATACCCGCATCCACGAGCGGATAGCCCGTCTTGCCGGCGCACCATTTCTGGAAATCGTCGGGGGCGTTGCGCCACGCAACGCGCTCATATTCAGGCCGAAAGGCATGGCCGACCACACGCGGGAAATGCGCCAAAATCTGGCTGTAAAAGTCCCGCCAGATGAGTTCGTTCAGGTAGGTGGCATTCAATGGGCGGGCGTGGCGGGCTTTTTCGCGGATGCTGATGGTGCCGAACCGAAAATGCACGCCCAATTTTGAAGTGCCCGCAATGGCCGGGAAATCGCGGGTTTTGTCATACGTCCGCACCAAGCCCCGCGCGACGGACGGCGGCGGGAAATCCCGGCTGGCTCGAAGCCCAAGTCGGCGAGCGTGGGCATGGGCAACGGGTTGGTTTTCAGGAAATTGTGGAAATATTTTTCCGTCGGATATGATGTCAGGTAAAACGAGACCCGCTCCTCGCCCCCACCCTCCGCAGGCATTATGGCCGTGCGCGTGTCGAGTTTTGCCAGCCATTTCCGGCTGTACGGCGTGAACACGGTGTAGGGTTTGCCGTCGTCTTTGAGCACCTCGCCCTGCTCGAAAATCACATGGTCTTTGAAGGTCTGGAAACTCGCGCCGTGCTCGGCCAGCAGCTGGCGGACGGCCTCGTCGCGGCGGTTGGCGTAGGGTTCGTAGTCGCGGTTGGTGAAGACAGCAGTGATTGGGTACTCGTCGAGCAGGTTTTTCCAAACCTCCAAAGGCTTGCCATGCCGCACCACGATTGTGCTGCCGAGGGCGGCCAATTTTTCACGCAAGTCGTTGATTGCCAAGTGGATGAACTCCACGCGGGCATCCTTTCGGTCGGGCAAATCGTCCAGAATATCGCTATCGAAAATAAAAAGCGGCAGCACTGGCTGTCCGCTTCGGAGGGCATGGTAAAGCCCGGCATTGTCGGCAAGGCGCAGGTCGCGGCGGAACCAAAAAACGGTCATCGGTGCATCGTTTTGAAAAACGGCAAAAGGCGACTGGGCGCAAAAGGTTCAGGCAAACAAGGTTTCAGCGGTGATTTCCAAATCCGGCACGGCGGGCGCGGCACTGCAAACGACTTTGCCCCGGCAGATTTTCACGTCATCGGGCGAGGTGAACACGTCCACTTTTTGGGAGGCCGGGAAAATGTGCCACACTACTTGCACACCTGCCCGGAAATATTCCTCCAATTTTTGGTTGATTTTGTCGGCGTTGTCGGTCGGCGAGATGATTTCCACGACCCAGGGGGCAATTTGGTTTTGGCCGCTCCACATTGAGGAAAGTTGCTCTGCGTTGTAAAAAGCGATGTCGGGCCGACGATACTGCTCTCGCGTGGTTTGCATGTCAGTTTCGGCAATCAGCAGCCCTCCTTTGCGGGCAGCTTCGGTTTTCAAAAAAAAACTAAGCAAGATGTAGAAGAACTTGGATTGTTGTTGGTTCATGGCTTTTGACTTTTCGATGCGGCCGTTGTTCCACTCGTATTTGTAGCCGTCCTCGCGGTCGGAGTATTTGAGGAGAAATTGCTCCAAAGAAATGCGGCGAGCAGGGCGTGCGACACCAGCGGCAGCCGGTTGGGTGCTGGGTGTGCGGCGAGCTGGACGTGCGGGGGGTGTCGTTTTTTGCTCAGTTTGTGCGGTTGTGGTAGCCATGTTTTTGGTTGTTTTTGTGCAAAAATGGATTGTCTTGCCTGCCAATCCGTTGTATGCGTTATTCAGTTGGGGCGATAAATTTTGAGTAGTTGGTTGTCCAAGTTGCCGGCCATTGATTCGATTGAGGCATGAACCCGCTGGGCCAACCCTTCAAAGTCAGAGTCCTCGGTACACAAGATGATTCCGCAGTGGACAGGATTTAAAAGATGGAGCCGACCAAAATGCCGCCGATTCAGTGTTAACACACATCTTTTTTCAGCGATTGCAAATTCGAGCACGGCTTCATCTGGTATTTTTTGATTGGCTCGGCCTGCTTCGAGGCTGGTCAAAACATCGTGCCCAAGTTCGCGGAGCCGCACGACGACCTGTCGGTAAAAATTTTCGTTAGCGTAAAGCCGCGCCATGTTCAGAAGGTTTCGTTTTCAAAAATTTGAGCCTCGATGGCCGCCCGATTGCCGCGATAATAGTTCCATGCGTTCCGCAAGTCGTCGGGCGTGAGCGTTGGGTAAGCATCCAACAACTGGGCATCCGTTAATCCCAATTTTTTGGAGTTGACAAGCGACCAAACCGGGATGCGCGTCCGCGTGATACAAGCGTCGCCACCGCACACGTCGGGCGATTTTTCGATGCCGGGATAGATGCCGCTCAATTCGCTGGCGACCCATTGCAGCAACTGGGCTTTCTCGTGCAAACTCATTTCTGGAAGCAGGGCCTCCGCTTTTTCGAGTGTGGTCATGCGCGTACTTTTTTGCAAAAAAACTTTTCAATCAATCCCGCCGCCGCACCATCGTCAAAATCGTGGCAATCGCCACCGTCTCGCCCGTTTCGTCGTACACATCCACGAGCCATTTGACGATGCCTTTCGGGATGTCGTCTTCCGTGCGTTTTTCCTGCGCGATTTTTTCTTTGACCGTCAGCCGCACGCCGATGGTCATGCCCGGATAAACGGGTTTCGTGAAGCGGCATTCGTCCAAGCCATAATTGAGCAGCACGGGGCCTTTTTTCGCGTCCACAAACAGCCCAGCAGCCTTCGAAAGCACGAAATAGCCATGTGCCACGCGGCCCGTGAACGGCGTGCCGTCGAGTGCCGTCGCGTCCATGTGCGCGTAAAAATTGTCGCCGCTCACGTTGGCAAAATTGTGGATGTCCGTCTCGCTGACCGTGTGCTTGGCCGTGACCAAAGTCTCGCCGACGAACAAATCCTCGAAGTGTTTTTTGAACGGATGCACGGGCGTTTCAGTCTGCAACGCGCCTTGTTGGTACTGGTTCGTGACCGCCGTGATGTCGGTCGGGTGGCCCTGAATGGCCGTGCGTTGGAGGTAGTGCATCACGCCGCGCACGCCGCCCATTTCCTCGCCGCCGCCTGCCCGGCCGGGGCCGCCGTGCGTCAGGAGTGGCATCGGCGAGCCGTGCCCGGTGCTTTCTTTCGCGCTTTCGCGGTTGAGCATGAGGATGCGGCCGTGAAACGCGGCAGCCTCCATGACGTACTCGCGGGCGATTTTTCTATCGAAAGTGCAAATGGTCGAAACCAGCGAACCCTTGCCCAAATTGGCGATTTCGATGGCTTTTTCGAGCGATTTGTATGGCATGAGGGTGCTGACCGGGCCGAAACATTCGGTCTCGTGCGTGGCTTTTTTGACCAACGGGCGGTCGTTCAGCAGCAAAATGGGCGGCAGGAATGCGCCCCGGTTTTTGTCCGCGCCCACCGTCTCGAAGCCTTCCAAATCTCCGAAAACGATGGGCGTTTTTGCAGAAAGTTCGAGCAGTTTTTCGCGGACGCGAGCCAGTTGGTGGCGGTTAATCAATGCGCCCATGCGAACGCCTTCGGCTTGCGGGTCGCCGACGGTCGTCTGCGCAAGGGCTTTTGTGAGGGCTTTTTGCACGTCTTCGAGCAGGTTTTCGGGCACGATGATGCGGCGGACGGCAGTGCATTTTTGGCCTGCTTTGGTCACGATTTCGCGGCGCACTTCTTTGATGAAAAGGTCAAACTCTGGCGTTCCGGGCACGGCATCTTCGCCCAAAATGGCGGCATTCAGGCTGTCAGCCTCCATGTTGAACGGCACTGAATTTTTCACGAGGGCTGGGTGCGCCCGCAGTTTGCGCCCGGTGGCCGCGCTGCCCGTGAACGTCACCACGTCCTGCGACGAAACGGGGTCGAGGATGCCGTGCCCTGTGCCGACGACGAGCTGCAGCGCGCCGGGCGGCAGGATTTCTGAAGCCACGATGTCGCGCACCATGATTTCGGTCAAAAAACTCGTCTGCTCGCTGGCTTTCACGATGGCCGGCACGCCCGCGAGGAGGTTGACGGCGATTTTTTCGAGCATCCCCCAAATCGGGAAATTGAAGGCGTTGATGTGCACGGCCACGCCGCGCTTGGGCACCATGATGTGGTGGCCAATGAAGGTGTTTTCCTTCGAGAGCCGCGCAAATTCGCCGTCCACGTGGTACGGCTCGTCGGGGAATTTTCGGCGTAAACTGCTGTAAGCGAACAAGTTGCCGATGCCGCCCTCGATGTCCACCCACGAATCGGCCCGTGTCGCCCCGGTCTGGAAACTGACGGCGTAGTATTTTTCCTTGCGCTCCAAGAGGTAAAACGCGAGTGCTTTCAGCATCCGCCCGCGCTCGTGGAAGGTCATTTTTCGGAGGGCCGAGCCGCCGGTTTTTCGGGCGAAATCGAACATGGCCGCGTAGTCGAGGCCGTCGCTGCTGGCCGTGTGGAGCAGCTCGCCGGTGATGGCATGGAACTGTGGGATGCCGTCGCCGAGGCCGGGCAGCCATTGGCCGAGGGCGTAGTTGGAAAGTGGTGTGGGCATTTTTGCGAATGTGCTAATTTGGAAATGGGCAAAACATGGGGCGTTTTGAGGGTGCGGCGAAGGTAGGAAGTTGAATGCAGCGGAGGAATTTGTTTCCTCTGACGACACTGAATCAGGCAAGGCTGGGCGTACTTTTGCCGCCAACCAATCACTTTCGCCTGCCAACCAATTCTTTTCAATCATGACTCAAATTGAATTGTATCCGTCCATTTTGCTCAAACTCGGCCAATTGCCCGCCGAAAGCCTCGTTGAGGTAGATTTGTTTTTGTCCAACCTTGCCAAACAGCACACACGGGTCAAACCCAAACAGTACAAAAACCGGCTCGCCAAAGTCGCAGGCGCATGGAAAAACTGGGACGACCGTGAGTTCAACGCCTTCCTCGAAACCACCCGCCAAACCCGCCAAGAAATGTTCGCTGACCGCCAGATGTCACTATGAAAGAATGCCTGCTCGACACCGACACGATTTCCTTTTTCATCAAGGGCAACCCCAACGTTGCCCTACGAATGGAGCAATATTTTGACCATTTCGGGTACCTCAACCTTAGTGTAGTCACCTATTACGAAATCAAAAACGGCCTGCTTTTCCGCGATGCCCACCGCCAGTTGACGGATTTCGAGGCGTTCGTTCAAGATTGCCAGATTTTGCCCGTGACGACCGAAATCGCCGACCTCGCCGCCGAAACTTATGCCGCGCTGCGACGGCAAAATCAAATTATTGGCCACACGGATGTCCTCATCGCTGCCACCGCGCTCCACCACTCCTTCGCGGTCGTGACCAACAATCAAAACCACTTTCAACGGATTCCGGGGTTGCCGCTGGACAATTGGGTTTGATTGCCCAATCCCCCAACTTCCACCTTCGCCCAAGTTTTCACCAAAAACGCCGCTCGCCGCCATGCCCACCCTCCATTGGATTGGAAAAGACAAAGTGCAAAACCACCACCTCGACGTGCCCTTCCGCGCGCTGCAAAAACAGTACACGCACGGCGACGCGGGCAGCGGAAACCGAATCATCCACGGCGACAACCTCGAAGCACTCAAAGCCCTGCTCCCCGAATACGAGGGCCGCGTCAAGTGCATCTACATTGACCCGCCCTACAACACCGGCAACGAAGGTTGGGCCTACAACGACGCGGTGAACGACCCCAAAATCCTCCGCTGGCTCCACAAAACCGTCGGAAAAGAAGGCGAAGACCTCAGCCGACACGACAAATGGCTCTGCATGATGTATCCGCGCCTGCGACTGCTGCACAAATTGCTCGCCGACGACGGTGCCATTTTTATCTCCATTGACGACAACGAACAGGCGCATTTGAGGCTGGTTTTGGACGAGATTTTTGGGGCGGGGAATTTTGTGGCGACTGTCATTTGGCAAAAAGTGTACGCTCCCAAAAACTCCGCCCAGCACTTTTCCGAAGACCACGATTTCATCATGGTCTTTGCCAAAAACGCCTCAATCTGGCGGCCCAACCTGCTGGCACGGTCGGAAGAACAAGACAAGGTTTATCAGAACCGGGACAACGACCCGCGTGGGCTTTGGCGGCCAGACAATTTGAGTGCCCGAAATTTTTACAGCAAAGGCTCCTATTCAATCAAGTGCCCGGGCGGGCGGGTAATTGCGGCACCACCCGCTGGTTCATATTGGCGTGTTTCGGAAGAAAAATTTTGGGAACTGGATGCCGACAACCGCATTTACTGGGGCAAAGACGGCAATGCGGTTCCGTCGCTGAAAAGGTTTTTGACCGAGGTCAAGCAAGGCCGCGTCCCCCAAACTTTATGGACGTACCAAGATGTCGGCCACACGCAGGACGGCAAAAAGGATCTGGTGGAAATGATGAGTTTTGAAAAATCAGAAGATGTTTTCATCACACCCAAACCCGCCAGCCTCATCGAGCGCATCCTCCAAATCGCCACCGCCCCCGACTCCCTTATCCTCGACAGTTTCGCCGGCAGCGGCACCACCGCCCACGCCGTGCTGAACCTGAACCAGCAGGACGGCGGCAGCCGCAAGTTCATTTTGATAGAAATGGAGGACTACGCCGAGACGCTGACCGCCGAGCGCGTCCGGCGGGTCATGGCAGGCTACGCGGGCAGGGCGGGCACGGGCGGCGGCTTCGATTTTTGCACGCTCGGCGCGCCGCTTTTCCTCGAAAACGGCCTGCTGAACGAAGCCGTCGGCGCGGCCGAAATCCGAAAATACGTCTGGCACGCGGAGACGGGGCAAAGTAGTGGTGAGTTGTCAGTGGTCGGTGGTCAGTCGCCAATCCACCGCTACTTTTTGGGCAGCCACGAGGGGACGGCGTGGTGGTTTTGCTACGAACGGGAGCGGGCAGTCGCGCTGGATTTGGGGCTGTTCGCGGAAGTTTTGGCCGCGAAAACGGGCGAGGCTACGGTGGTTTACGCCGACTACTGCACGGTGCCGGATGCTTTGATGCAGGCACGAAACGTGCGGTTTAAAAAAATACCACGAGAC
>JBKBIC010000029.1:2541-32328 GCA_046299435.1 Saprospiraceae bacterium | reverse complement strand
GGTTAAAAAGTTGAGGGCCAAACGCCCGCTCCAACTTTTCAACCCCTTCTTCTTTCCAGCTCCCCAACTTCACTTCTCGAAAAACCCGACCGACGCGCCTACCCAGTCCTTGCCTTTGTTGTAGCGCACGCCGACCATCTCGCCCTTGCTCATGCGGATGAGGTTGTTGACCAATTTCGGCTCGGCCCAGCCTTTTTTCCAGATGATCATCATGCGGATTTCGCATTTGGACGGCTCGGCGGGGTCAGGCGTTTCGATGCCCGTGATGTACTGCACCTTGCGTTGGAGGATGAAGTTGGAAGGGTCGTCCACCGATTCCACGTCCTGCCGCGTGACGTTGACCATCACGCCCTGCCCGGAGAACGAAAACAGCGGTTTCAGCACCCAGTTTTCGAGGTCGTCGGGGATGGTTTTCAGGTCGGTGAGGAAGTGTGTTTCGGGCACATACGGGTTGCGGAGGAAGGGCAGCGTGTGCTTCGAGATGCGGAAAAACCAGTTCGGGTGGCCGACCCATTCGGCGTTCACGGGTTCGGTCATGTTCCACTCGCGGGGCAGGTCGGCGCGTTTTTCGAGTTCGTCAAAAATGATTCGATTGTAGATGCGCTGCACCTCGACGCGCCGCCCGTCATCGTCCAGATAGTACAGGTCGCGGCCTTCGCGTTTGAGTTTCGAGAGGCACAACACCTTGATTCCCAAGTGTTTTTGGCTGCCCCAAAAGTCAATGCGCGTGTTCTGTTTTTCCGGTTCGACTTCGAGCAGGATGACGTTTTCGGGATTGCAATCGCCCACGATGGTCTCGCGCAGCAGCGAGAGGTAGCGGGCTTGGTCGAGGCCGCCGAACAGGTGGTGGAAATCTTCGGGGATATCAAAATGCTGGCGATACGAGTTGGCGAGCAGGTCTTGGAAAAAATAGAGCGACGGGAAACCCTGCAATTCAATCAGTTGCGGGATGAGGTTGCCGCGTGGCCCCCGGCAGATGCCGAAATCCAATTGCAGGAAGATGGTATGCTCGTCCTCGTCCGGCACGTTCAGGTGGGCTGGGAGGGCGGCTTGGCTGCGCTGCTTGAAATCGGGGCGTTGCAGCACGTTGCAAATCTCGCGCACGGCCTCCATCAGGTGGCGTTTCAGCGATTTCGGCACGAAAACCGGCGTTTCCGAGATGCGGAACGTCACAGCCTCGCCATAGGCCGTGTTCATGGTATCGAGGAAGGCTTGGTACTTTTCGGGTGTGAACGCTGCGTTGTACGCCTGACGGACTGATTGAATCATGTGTCGGAATTGAGAAATTAGAAATTGGGAATTGGGAATTGGGAATTGGGGATTGGGGATTGGGAATTAGGGATTGGGGATTAGAAATTGGGAATTGGGAATTGGGAATTGGGAATTGGGGGCAACGGCAAATTCCCCATCCCCTGCGTCGGCAATGGCGAAGGTTTGTTTTTTTGAAAAAATACCGCTTGCCGACGGGCAGTTTTTTTCGCGGGCCAAAATCGGGCGAGGCCGGGCGGTTCATCTGCAAAGGCATCTAACTTTGCCGCCGTTTCGGGCAAGACACTGTTGGCAAACGCGCCCGATTGCTCACTTTCATTTTCCAATTTCCCAATCCATGATTCAATCCATGAAATTGATTGTCGGCCTGTTGGCCGCGTCCACGCTCGTTTTTTCCTGCAAATCCGACAAAAAAACCGACCTCAACGCCACCATTGACCCCACAAACCCGACCAAGCCCATCGTGCTCGAAGCCGAACCGGAACTTTCGACGACGGGCGCGGCGGCATATAGCGTGACCGAAGGCGTGGTCTATTGGCAGGGCCGCAAAAAAATCGGTGGGCTTCACAACGGCACCATCCGCATCGCGGGCGGCGAACTGTTGGTGAAAGAAGGCCGCCTCGTGGACGGCACCATCACGCTCGACATGGCCTCCATCTCGGTCAGCGACCTGAAAGACCCCGGCGAAAAGGCCGACCTCGAAAGCCACCTGAAAGAGGCCGATTTTTTCGACACAGCGAAATTCCCGACTGCCGAGTTCGACGTGCAGGAGGTGTTGCCGAGCCAAATGCCGGATTTCAACCGCGTCATCAGCGGCGACTTGAAAATGAAAGGCAAGGCCGCCCAAGTCAACATCCCGGTCAAACTCACCATTGACGGCAACACGCTGACCGCGCAATCGGCCACGTTCATCATCAACCGCACGCAGTGGGGTGTGAACTACCGCTCGACGGTGCTCGGCACGGCAAAGGACAAATTGATTGACGACAACGTGGTGCTTTCGCTCACGCTGGCGGCAAAGGCGAAGTGAATGCGCCTCGCGGCCCCAAAAAGAAAAACCCGTTCGTGCAGTGCGCATCGAACGGGTTTTTCTTTTGCCAAAACGGGGTTGCGGTTGAGCAGCGGTATCCGTTTCGGGTTTCCTAATTTCAGGATTGGTGGCGCGGTCGCCGCCAGCGGTCACTCCATGTTGCGTCGGATTTTTTGGAGGAGGCTCTGTGGAGCCTTGTGCCGGGAGAGCCTACTGGCGATGAATGCGCGAAAGGAATGTTCTCGGGATTCGAGTTCGGCAGGGTCGAGTTCGGGCTGCTTGGGGGCGGCTTTCAGGGTGTTTTGGGTGGGGAACGAGTCAGAGATGGCATTGCCGGTTACTTGGGTCGGTAGCGGATTGGACACAGAGAGGATCTGTATGTCCTGCTTGTTCGATTGCATTTTCATTGTACGAGGATTGATTGTGCTGTTGCGCATCGGCGGATTTGCTGCCGCCGCGCCGCGCACCGTTGCTGCCGGGACGTGCCGCCATCAGCGTGCCCGGTTGCCTGCCGGGTCGTGGCCGTAAAATAGCGGTCGCCTATTTTCAATTTTCCGTTCAACATATCTGGTGGAGCGTCGTGGCGGGAGTTTCTCGGAAACTGCCCGTCGGTGAGCATTGGCTGGTTTGGAAAAGTAAGTTTGAATTGAAAGTGAACAAAAAGGGTTTGCTTCCGGCAAGCGGAAGCAAACCCCAGTTTTCGGTCAGGCACGCGGGCTTTCAGCGGTGTCGTTGTTCGCGCTGCTGGGTGTGTCGCCGTCGGTGACGTTGTAGCCTTTGTCCTCTGCGTAGTCGCGGAGTTTGGAGGCCAAGACGTTGCGGGCGCGGTGCAGGCGCGAGCGGACGGTCCCGATCGGGATGTCGGCGATGGCGGCGATTTCCTCGTAGGTAAAGTCTTCGAGGTCGAGCAGCACGACGAGCCGGAAGCCGGGCGATAGTTCGTTGATGGCGCGGGTCACTTCGTCGCCGATGAGCTTGCCGTGCATCTCATCGTGCAGGTCGAGGTAGCGGTGCGTGGCCGCGTCGTCTTCGTTGTGATAGACCACAATGTCCTCATAATCAACTTTGTACGGCTGGTTTTTGCGCGAGCGGTACTCGTTGATGAAGGCGTTGCGGCAGATTTTGAAGAGCCACGCTTTGGCGTAGGTGCCCGCTTCGTAGCGACCGATGAAGCGCCATGCTTTCATGTAGGTTTCCTGTACGAGGTCTTCGGCACGGGTGGAGTCGTTGGTCAGCCGCCATGCGAAAGTGTACAGGTCGTCGGCGAGCGGGAGGAATTCTCGCTCGAAGACGTGTTGTTGCGGCGTTGCAGCCGGGCGGATGGGTGCCGTTTGTGTCATGATGGTAGCCATTTTTTAGTTTCCGGTTTCGCCGGATATAGAGAGAAGGTGTGGATTAAACGGTCGCGGCTTTTTCGGGGCACAAAATTGCCCGCACTCCTCCGAAAGCGCAAGCACGGACGCGAAACCAGCGGCCCCGGCGCGGAAGTTCCCAAGCCCCGGATTTTTCTGGAAAAAATTTCCTCAGCCGGGTTTGCCCACAAAAAAAGCCCGGAACGCGAGCGCGTTCCGGGCCGGAGAGTGTGTTCGTTATCTGCTATCTCATTGTATGCTGCCCCGGCAAGGGCAAACAAGATGCCAAGTTGTCGGTCAGGCTTTCGACTTGGCCTTCCTGAAATACTCGCGGAACGAAATCATTTTTTGTTGGTCTTCGTCCCAGAGCTTGTTGAAGATGCAGGAGAGGCTTTGCCAAAAAGTGAGCTTGTTCGCCACTTTGTCCAGAATGGGGTTCTCGCGGTGGCAGCGGGCCAGCTCGTAGTTCGGCACGAGCGGGTTGAGGTGGTGGATGTGGTGGTAGCCGATGTTGCCCGTCAGCCAGTGGAACACTTTGGGAAGCGTGTAAAACGAGCTGCCCTGCACGGCGGCGCGGAGGTAGTCCCACTTGTCTTTCCATTGTTTGTAGGCCGTCTCGTGTTGGTGCTGGATGTAAAAAAACCAGATGGCGATGACCCCGAAGAAGACCACAATAGGCAGATGGACATACAGAAACGCCTGATAACCAAGCACTAAGGCAATCGTCGTGTGTACGGCCACCAAGACAATATTATGGGTCAGCAGGGCACGGCGGGCGTGTTCCCAGCCTTTCATTTTGATGAGCGGCAGACGGCTGTGCAGCAGGATGTACCAAACCGGGATGATGACGAACATGACGGGCGCGCTGCGGAACACCATGTACCAAAACTTGCCCCAGCGCGACAGCGCATGGAACTCGTTGACCGTCAGCAGCTGCAGGTCGCCGATGTCGCGGTGTTCCCACAGGATGCCGTTGTGGCCGTGATGGAAGTTGTGGCTCTTGGACCAGTAACGGTACGGGATGAAGCTGAAATAACTGCAAACCTGCCCGATGATGTCGTTGGCGCGGCGGTTGGCCGTGAACGACTGGTGGCCACAGTCGTGCTGGATGATGAAGATGCGGACGAGGAAAAACGCATTCAAGACCGCCAGCGCGAACACCAGCGGCAGCGACACGTCAATCAACAAATACATGGCAACCCAGATGCCGACGAAGGGCAAAAAGGAATTCAAGATTTGGACGGTCGCTTTTTTAGTGTTGGGAAGTTGGTAGGCTTTGACGATAGCGGGCAGTTGTTTCAGCACCGCGATTTCTGGCGAAGGATTGAGCATTGATTCTACAAAAAATTGAATGTCAACGATTTGGAACTGTTTTACAGGACAAGGGCAGTTCCAAAAACACGCCCAAAAGTCCGAACTTTATCCAGAACGCAAGCGGCCACCGCGTTAATTTTTCACACGAATAGGCGACAAACTTGCCCAAATCCAATCTATTTGCCCCCGAATCCAAACCTCGGACTTGCTCCCATGCGCGAATTTTTGACCGAACTCGACCGCTGGCTCCGCGCCGGCGAACCCTGTTGCCTCGCCACCGTCGTCCAAACTTGGGGCAGCGCGCCCCGCCCGGTGGGCAGCCAAATGTGCATCCGGCACGACCACGCCATGCTCGGCTCCGTCAGCGGCGGCTGCGTCGAGGGTTCCGTGCTCCGCGAGAGTGCCGATGTGCTCGCCACCGGGCAACCGAGGACACTGCAATTCGGCGTGTCCGACGACTCGGCATGGTCGGTCGGCCTGACCTGCGGCGGCCAACTGGAAGTTTTTTTGGAAAAATTCCCTGCCGAAGTGTGGCCCGCGTGGCGGCAATGTTTGGCCGGAAATCGGAGCTGCGTCCTTTGCTCAAACATGGGCGGGCCGACAGGCGAACACGTCCTTTTCGGAGCCGAAAACCAAGTGCTCGCAGGCGATTTGCGCTTGCCCGAACTGGCCGAAATTGCCCGCGCATCCCTGTTCCAGCGCAAAAACCACGCCGTCGAAATCGGCGGCGAACGCTGGTTCGTCCGGCCATTCCCGCGCAAGGATTTGCTGCTTGTCATCGGCGCAGCCCACGCCGCTGCCGAGGTGGTGCATCTGGCGCAATACTTTGATTTTGAAACGATTGTGATTGACCCGCGCGGCGTTTTTGCCCAACACACCCACTTCCCCACCCCGCCCGACCGCATCCTCGAAGCTTATCCGGCAGAGGTGCTGGACGAGTTCCCGCTCGATGCCTTCACTTTCGCGCTGCTCATGGCGCACGACCCCAAGATTGACGACCAAGCCCTCGAAATCTTGCTGCGCTCCGAAGTGGCCTACATCGGAGCCATGAGCAGCCGTAAATCCCACGAAAAACGCCGCGAACGCCTCCGTGCGGCAGGTTTTTCGGACGCAGAAATCGGGAAAATCCGCGCCCCCGTCGGGCTGCCCATCCGCTCCCGCACAGCCCGCGAAATCGCCCTGAGCATCGTGGCCGAGCTAGTCGCCGTGCGAAACGGGCAGGCGGCCTGACCCAAAACAAAAAGGCCCGCACGTTTCCCGTGCGAGCCTTCAACTTGTGGAGGATACCGGATTCGAACCGGTGACCTCTTGCATGCCATGCAAGCGCTCTAGCCAGCTGAGCTAAACCCCCAATTTTTGATTGTTCGTGGTGCTTTCCTTTGAAAGTGCGGCAAAGGTAAACGGTCGGTTTACTTTTGGAACAAGGCGCGGAAAAAATTTCTGCCCGGCTCAAAACTTCCCTTCCAAAAAGGCCCGCACGTCTTTGGCCGATTGTGCGGGGTTTTCTTCTTGCGGCCAGTGGCCTGTGTTTTCGTAGATTTTCAGGTCGGCCCCGCGTATTTTTTTATGGAACGAGTAGGCGTTTTCGGGCGAGATGTTGGTGTCCTCCGCGCCCCAAAGGATGAGCGTGGGACAGGTGATTTTTTCGATAAATTCTACTGGCGGGTTGTTTTCGGAGACCTGCGCCCGGTCGGTGAACGCCTTGCGGGCATGGGGCAGCAGGAACAACTCGAGGTGTCGGTTGACGAGGCTATCGGTCACGAGGCGGTCGTCGGCATAGAGGTCTTCGAGGTGCAGCCGCACGAATTGCACGGGCGTGATTTTGTGCAACACCGTGTTCACGACGGGCGTGCGGGCCAACAGCGTGACCCAAGTGGCACTCTTTTTCTCGAAGCCCGGCGCGCTGAGCAGCATCAGTTTGCGGAGGCGGTCGGGGTGTTCAGCGGCGTAAAACCACGCGATTTGCGCGCCCAGCCCGTTGCCCGCCAAATGGAAATTGCGGAGGCCGATCGAGTCCACGAATTTCTCCAAAAAACCCGCGTACATGAACGCACTGTAGCTCCCGCGCGGGTGCGCCCCGGTCAGTCCGAAGCCCGGCAAATCCACGCTAATCACTTGATAATCAGCGGACAAATCCTTCGCCCAGTTCGTCCAAGTGTGCAGCGAGCTGCCTGCGTCGTGGAGCAGCAAAATCGGTTCGCCGCGCCCGGTGCGGCGGTAATGCACCTGCATCCCTTCGATTTCGACAAAGCGCGAATCCGGGAAAGCATACCGCTCGCGCAGCAGCGACGCGGGCAAATCCTCGTGCCAGTTTTGGTAAATCCAGATGCCGATGAAAACGTAAATCGCCCAGCGGACGAGCCGCGAAAGGCTCAGGATGCCGAGCCATTGCTTGACCTGCGCGGCGGCGCGGTTGGGTGGTCGGGAGTCGGTTTGTTCCGTCATTGGGTGGTGGGGTTAGTCCGAGAATTTGAAATAGGCCGCGATGCCCGCCGCCAGCGCGAAGCCGCCGATGGCACCCGTTGCCATGCGTTGGAGCACCGAGCCGAGCGTGATGCCCATGCCCTCTTTTTCGAGCGTCTGGATTTGGTCGCGGACTTGGTTGGCCTGTTCCGGGTCGCCGAGGCCAGCGGCTAATTCGCCGCGCAAGTGGGCGAGTTGGAGATCGGTTTCCATTTGCAGCAGTTCCGGGTCGGCGAGGTGCAGGCCGTAAAAAAACAGCCAATAGCCCAAGTTGACGAGGATGAACACCGCGAACGGCGTGCGGGTGATTTCGCGGAAATCCCGCGCCGTGCCGTGCAGCGCGCAGTCGTCTTTGGCGGCCTTGAACATGCAGGCCAAGTAAATCACAATAGAGGCCCACTGCACGGTGGGGTTCAGAAACTGCTGTTTACCAGCGAAATAGACCGCAAAAAAGTAGAAAACAACGGCCACGCCCCCCAAAAAACCATATTTCAACGTGATGCTTTTCATGCGCGCAAATGCGGGTTGGTTCGGGCGGCGAAGGTACGGCACCCCTGCTTGGCAACTTGACACGCAACAGATACTTTTGCCAGAAAAAAGAATCATGCGAACCTTCACTGTCGGCGACTTCAAGACCAATTTTTCGGGCATCCTCGAACTCGTCCGCTTGGGCGAAGAAATCGCCATCGCCTTCGGCAAGAAAAAGGAAATCGTGGCCTACTTGGTGCCACGTCGCAATAGCAATGGCCAAAAGCGTCCGTTGGGTTTGTTGGCTGGCAAAGCCAAAGTTGAATTTGCTGACGATTTCAAAATGACGGAAGCCGAGTTTTTGGACGCATGAAATACCTCCTTGATACACACACCCTCATCTGGGCCGTCACCGCGCCACAGCGACTCTCGCCCGCAGCACGGCAATTGATTGAATCGCCAGAGCAACAAATCCTTGTCAGTGCCGTGACTTTCTGGGAAATCTCACTCAAACATTCGCTCGGCAAGCTCTTGTTGGAAGGCATCGTGCCAGAGGATTTCCCGAAGATTTGTGTGCAAATGGATATAGATACTGCTGCCGCTCACACCTGACGTGTGCGCCAGCTATCACAAACTCGGTGCGATGCACCATAGAGACCCTTTCGATAGGATGCTGATATGGCTCGCCAAATCCGAAAAATTCACACTCATCAGCAAGGACGAAATCATGAAACTGTACGAACCAGAGGGCTTGGCAGTAGTCTGGTGAACTCCCCCCCATTTGCTCGAAATCTAAGTTTCTCATGCCCAAACAAAAATTCTACGTCGTCTGGGACGGCCACAAGCCCGGCATCTACGACAACTGGAACGACTGCAAACGCCAAGTGGACGGCTACCCGCAAGCCAAGTACAAATCCTTCGCCGATCGCGCAGAGGCCGAGCGTGCCTATCGCGGCAGCTACTGGGCGGTGGTCAACACCGACACCAAGACGGTCAAAAAATCGCTCCCTGAACTGGAAAAAATGGGCGTGCGGCTCGACGGCTGGGCTGTGGACGCGGCCTGCGCCGGCAACCCCGGCGACATGGAATATCGCGGCGTGGAAATCGCCACCGGGCGGCAAACCTTCCACATCGGCCCACTCGAAGAGGGCACGAACAACATCGGCGAGTTCCTCGCGCTCGTCCACGCACTCGCGCTGCTGCAAAAAATGGGCAAGCCAACGCTGCCGATTTACTCCGACTCGCGCAACGCCCAATCGTGGATAAAAGCCAAAACCTGTCGCACCAAGCTCGAACCCACCCCGCGCAATGCCCCCATCTTCGAGCTCATCCAACGCGCCGAAAACTGGCTCGCCGTCAACCGCGTGACCAACCCCATCCTCAAATGGGACACCGAAAATTGGGGCGAGATACCCGCCGATTTTGGGCGGAAGTGATTTTTGGGTGATGTGTTGATTCGTTGATTCGGCTATTTGGTGATGTGGGCAAATCACCATCCACTCAATTCCGCTGCCGCGACTCGAACGTGGCCGCCGCCATGAGCCGGTCGTAACGCTCGCCATAAGGCCGGTAATAGACCAAAATCGTGTATTGGTTGCCCGTTTCATACCAATTTCCGTTGAACTCGTCGAAGCGCAGCTGCCCCGTTTTCCTGTCCACCGCTACCATTTCGTAGTTGTAAAAACCCTGTTTCAGCAGCGGCTCGCACCAATAGACTTTGGCCTCCGGGTCGTGCTCCATTTTGAATTCCGGTTTCAGTTGCCAGTCGGTCAGCTCGCCGAAAACGTACACGTCCACATCGTCAAGCGGGGTTTCTTGTTTCAGCGAGAACAGCACTTTCGCGTAGTCGCACTGCCGGAGTGTCTGGCCGGCCACCTTGTTTTCGACCGAAAAACGCCCGTTCAGGTCGCCCCAATATTGATAGACTTGGTTCGAGTAGTTGCGTTCGGGTTTGAGCGTAACCTCATAGTAATCATCGAGTTCTGCGATTTGCGCCACGTTCCGGTCGCGGAAATCGAACTGCGAGATGTCGAAAAACCGGAACTCCTTGCCCGCCGGGAACGTGATTTTGTCCTGATAATCAAACACCAACTCTGTGCCCCGCGCCGTGAACGGCTTGACGGGGCCGAGCACATTGTCCCAGCGCAGGTTTTGCATGACGTACACGTTGATGTCCTGCTGCGGCTGCGTGACGCGGGTGCCCGCGTGGACGACCGTGAAATCAATCTCGTGGTGCGTGTCCTGCTTGCTGACCGTCGCCGGGCGCACAAACTGTGCCTCCACGCGCCAACTGGGTTCGACGACCATGAACCGCCGCGTCATGACGAGGGTCGCGTCCGCGTCGTCTTCCCACACCTTTAATATATAGTTGCCCGAAAGCGTCCAGCGCATATTGCGGTTGGGCAGCGCGAGGGTGTAATGCGTGTAGTTGGTCAGCGTGTTCAGCGAGGTTTGCCAATCCAAAATGCGGTCTTCAGGGTAGCCGTCAATGTACTCGTTGGTCTCCAAGTTCGAGGGAGTCCAGTCGGCGTTGCAATGGATGATGGTGTACCAATAATCTTTCAGGTCGCCGCCCATCAGGTCGAATTCGAGCAGCAAAGTGCCGTTGGCCGCGCCCACATTGGCTGAGGGGAACGACAGCTGCGCCCCCGCTGCGTGCAGCTGCACCGTGCGGATGTCGTCGGCAAACACTTGATTTTCAAATGGTTTCGCGCCCTTTTGGGCCAAAAGCAGCACGGGCGCGAAAACTGAAATGAGGAGTGAGGAGTGATAAGTGATGAATTTTTGAAACATTGGAAATAGCGGGTTTACCGTTGGCGGCAGCGCAAGAAACGAAAAATCGGGCGGCGGAGTGCAGGCGCGGTTTCGGGCGTTTTCAACTTTTCAACCTTCCCCGACGCTTCCGCTTTGCAACTGTGCCGCCTGCCGTGAATTGGGTTGCCTGTTTTTCACGTTCTTTGCGCTGCTGTCCAACCAGTCAAAAACATTGATTCCGATGCTGCCAAGATTCATCACTCATCACTTATCACTCATCGTTTCAGTTTTCGTGCCCAATGGCCTGTTCGCCGCGTTCGCTTTTGCCTTCCTTTTCGCAGCCTGCAACGGCGATGGCGACAAGCCAGTCGCTGCCGATACGCCCGCAAAACCAACCCGAACGCCCGTCTCGACCCCGACCTTCGTGGCCGATTCGGCCTATCTTTTCGTGAAAAAACAGGTGGACTTCGGGCCACGTGTGCCCGGCTCGGCGGCGCACAAAAAATGCGCGGCGTGGTTGGCCTCGGAGTTCCGCCGCTTCGGGCTGACGGTCGTGGAGCAAAAATTTCAGGCCAAGACCTATTTCGGCCCGCTCGAAGCCGTGAACATCATCGGCCAGTACCGCCCGGAACTGCCTGACCGCGTGCTGCTTTGCGCCCACTGGGACAGCCGCCACATCGCCGACAAAGACGCAAAAGACAAGAACAAACCCATCCTCGGCGCAGATGATGGCGGCAGCGGCGTGGGCGTGCTGCTCGAAATCGCCCGCGCCCTGCAAACCAATCCCGTGCCGATGGGCGTGGATTTTGTGCTGTTCGATGCCGAAGACCTCGGCGACGACCGCGACGAAACGGCGAGCGATTCGCCGCTGAAACAGGCCACGCAAGAATCGAAAGCCGAAACTTGGTGCCTCGGCTCGCAGCATTGGGCGGCCAACCCGCACAAACCGGGCTACACGGCGCGGTTCGGCATCCTGCTCGACATGGTGGGCGCGAAAGGGGCGCAATTCCCCCGCGAAGGCTACTCGATGGTCAACGCGCTGCCTGTGCAGGACAAAATCTGGGGCATCGCCAGCGAGCTTGGCTTCGGCAACTTGTTCCAAAACCGCGAAGGCGGCGGCATCACGGACGACCACCTGTTCGTCATGCGCGGTCGGCAAATCCCGACGGTGGACATCATCGGGATGCCCAACCCCTCGCCGCACGTTTTCGGGGCGCACCACCACACGCACAACGACAACATGAGCGTCATTGACCGCGAAGTGCTCCGCGCCGTCGGGCAGGTCGTGCTCGAAACGGTCTACCGGACGTACAATCAGGGTTGAAAAGTTGGAGTTGAAAGGTTGAAGCGGTTGAAAAGTTGAAAGGCCAGACGAGCGCGGTGCTCGTCTGGCCTTTCAACTTTTTCCCACATATGAATCTGTTGGCTGGGCATCGAAAATCCGCTGGATTTCGAGGTTCAACTTTTCAACCCTCTTCAACCTTTCACCTTCAAAAACCGGCTCGCCCACGCTTGTCGGGAGGCGTTGATTTTCAGGCAGTAAAGTGCCTCCGGCAAATCGGCGACGGGGATTTCGAGTTCCGTCGTCTCGGCGGGGAATGGGCCAGAACGGAGGATTTTGCCGTCAGCTGCGATGATTGACCAAGTGGCCTCCTCGCGGATGGCTTTTTCAAATCGGAGATGGAGCTGGTCGCTGGCCGGGTTTGGGAAAAGTTGCAGGGCATTCGCATCGCTGAACCTGACCGTCCGCACCGGGCTGAAATGCTCGGAACCGTCGAAATCCACCTGCCGCAGGCGGTAATAATTGGTGCCGGGCGCGGGCGCGGTGTGCCGGAAAGTGTAATCGTGGGGCGTGTCGCTGGTGCCGTGCCCGGCCACTTTTCCGATGCTTGCGAACGCTTGGCCGTCGGTGCTGTGCTGGATTTGGAAGTAGTCGTTCTCGTCCTCGGAGGCCGTGCGCCAGCGCAGCAGCACATCCGTGCGGTCGGGTGTAGCGGAGAAATGGGTGAGCTCGACGGGGAGCAAAAACGTATTGGTGGTGATGTTGAAGTTGTCAAATTGGATGGTGCCATTCCACCCAGCGGGAGTCGTATTGGTGCCGATCATAAACTTCATCTCGCTGAGGTCAATATCTGCGGACAACGCAGGCATATCAAATTGAAATGTGAAATCAACCCACAAGGCCGCCTCATCATCCCCAACAGTATATGTAAACCCGTCCGGCCCTAAATAATCCATTGAAGAACCAGAATTGTTGATAAACAGTGTAATGGAGTGCCATCCTGTGAAATTACCAGTGTTTATCCCGTTTTGTGGATCTCTCAACACAAACCCTCCTCCATTAAGCATATTAATATTCATGCGAAAATGAGTGCTTGCATTAGAGGGGGAAGTGTTCCCTGCAGCCAATCCTTGCCCGAACCTTAATTGGCAAGAAGTGGTGACATCGGCAGAAGCCGAAGGCACATTCATGTCAAACTCAACTTTCAAGTTGTCGGGGGTGGGTGAAAATTGCGGCGTCTGGCGGGTAAAATTCCCCACACCCGCTCCTGAACGTACAAATTGCAAAGTGCCAGTAGGTATCGAAACAGTTGTCCCTGTCGTCGAGCTCAATGAGTTGAACTGACTGCTATTGGCCGGTGTCGCTACATAATAGCTGACAGTGTTCGACAGCGAAAAATCCTGCTGAAATAGTTGCCCATTGGCTTGGTGGGCTGCCGCCAAGAGGAGCAATGCGGCAATTTTGAGAAGTCGGGGAGTGCGGTTCATGTCCAAGTTTATTGAGCGACAAAGGAACGAAGCCCCAGATTTTCGCCCCACTTGACCGAAATTAATTTTTGGGGAAACTTGTCGGCGGATTTACGAAAACATCTAATTTTAGTCCCGTCAAAGCCGACACGCGCCATGCAACGATACCTGAACCAATTGTTGGCCGATTTGGAAACCGCCACGCGCCACGCGCCGGATGCTTCGACGTACCGTTTCGTCAGCCATTTCCGCGACGATGACGACGAATCGAGCCGCGTGTTGCAGTCCAAGTTCGTGCGGCTTTGCGACCTGTTCGGCCTCGCGCCCGACGTGTTCCCGCCCGTCGAACGCCTCACCAAAGCGCAAGTCACCAGCCTCCTGACGGCCATCGAAAACCTCTGGCGGGCTTGGCACATCTCTTGGGAATGCCCCTCGCGCCTCACCGCCCGCCGCCGCTACACCATCATGGTCGAGCGCATGAGCCGCGAAACCGTCCGGTACAATTACGACTACGGCGCGGAAATTGACTTTTGCGACCGGCGCGCCGAAGGCCAATGCCCTTTTGACGACCAAAGCCAGTGCTTCTGCAAAGAACTCGAAGCCGCCACCCGCGCCGCCGAAAACTGGGAACCCACCAACTGGGACGACGACGAAATGCTCGCTGCCGAATCCGCCGAAAGCCCCGCCCAAGCACTCCACCGCTGGCTGAACGACGACGACGACGGAATGGCACTCTGGGACGTGGACGAAGACCGCGAGCGTTGGCGGCAGTTCGTCGCCGAAGAGGATATGCTCGCGTGGCTCTACTTCTACCAGCCGCAGCGCGACGAGGCCGACGAGCCGGAAATCTCGCCCGAAGACTTCGACGACTTCGAATGGGGCAACAGCAGTGCCTACGACGACGATTTCGACCTGCCTTTTTGACTGACCTTGAAAAAACGAGGGCGAACTGGATGCCAGTTCGCCCTCGTTTTTTTCAAGGTCAGTCCTTCCGCGCCCGTCGTTTCCCGCTCAAATAAGTGTACATCCCCGGTATCACGAACAGGGTCAGCAGCAGCGAGAACAACAACCCGCCGACCACGACCACGCCCAGCGGGATGCGCGAAGTGGCCGCCGCGCCCAACGCGAGCGCGATGGGCAACGCGCCGAGCACCGTCGCCAACGTCGTCATCAAAATCGGGCGGAGGCGGGCTTGGGCGGCCTCGGTCACGGCTTGGGGCTTGGGCATGCCCGCGTCGCGTTTTTGGTTCGCAAATTCCACGATGAGGATGCCGTTTTTCGTCACCAAACCGATGAGCATGATCATCCCGATTTGGCTGAAAATATTGACCGTCGAATCCGTCAGCCACAGCGACAGGAAAGCCCCGGCGATGGCCAACGGCACCGTCAGCATGATGATGAACGGGTCACGGAAACTCTCGAACTGCGCGGCCAGAATCAGGTAAATCAGCCCCAAGGCAAGGAAAAAAGCGAAGGCCGTGTTGCCCGAACTTTCCCGGAAATCCCGCGAAGGGCCACTCAAATCGGTCGTGAACGTGTCGTCCAGCACCGTTTTCGAGATGCGCTCCATCGCTTCGATGCCTTCGCCGAGCGTTTTGCCGGGCGCGAGCGAGGCCGACACGGTGGCCGATTTGTAGCGGTTGTAGTGGAAAAGTTGCGGCGGGTTGCTCGTCTCCGAAAAGCGCACGAGGTTGTCCAACTGCACCATTTCGCCCCGGTTGTTGCGGACATACAGCCCGGCCAAGTCCGTCGGCTCGTCGCGCTCCGCACGGTCAACCTGCCCGATGACTTGGTATTGCCGACCGTTTTGCAGGAAATACCCGAACCGCCGCCCCGACAGGGCCAGCTGCAACGTCTGGCTCACGTCCATGACGCTCACGCCGAGTTCGGCGGCTTTCAGGCGGTCAATCTCTACTTGCAGTTCGGGCTTGTTGAATTTCAGGTTCACGTCCACGTTGGCGAACGTGGGGTCTTTGCGGGCCTCGTCCAGAAATTTGGGAATGACCGTTTTAAGTTTCTCGAAATCAAGCGTTTGCACCACGAACTGCACCGGCAGCCCGAAGCCGCTGGCAAAGCCGACGGAGATGGTCTGCTCTTGGTTCGGGAACACGCGGGCCGCCGATTGGCGGCGGTACATCCGCACCATTTGCTCGTAGATCTGTTGCTGCGATCGTTCGCGGGTTTGTGGGTCGGTGAGCAGGACGCTGATGAAACCTGTGTTCGCGCTGCCCGCCCCGATGCGGTTGGGCGCGGTGATGCCAAAGACCATCGAGTTTTCGGGGATGCTGTCCATAGCCATTTGCGCGACGGACATGATGATTTTTTCGGTCTGGTCGAAGTCGGTCCCCTCCGGCGCGGCCACGTTGGCGCGGATGATGCTGCGGTCTTCGAGCGGGGCGAGCTCGCTTTTCAGTTGGCCTTGAAAGTGCCAAATCAGCCCAAAACACGCCAGCAAAATAGCCAAACTGGCCCAGCGATATTTCAAAAACGAGCGCAAGGCCGCGCCGTACACCCGCTCCATGCCCGTGAAAAACGGCTCCGTCACGCGGTAAAACCAGCCATGATTGGTGCTGCCGCCGAGTTTGACGTTCAAAACGGGGGTCAGGGTCAGCGACACGAAAGCCGAAATCAGCACGGCCCCAGCCACCACGATGCCGAACTCGCGGAACAGCCGCCCGGTGAAGCCCTGCAAAAAGATGACCGGGATGAACACCACCGCCAGCGTGATGGACGTGCTGACCACCGCGAAAAATATCTCGCGGGTGCCCTCGCGGGCGGCCTGCCACTTGTCCATGCCCGCCTCTATTTTTTTGAAAATGTTTTCCGTGACCACGATACCGTCGTCCACGACGAGGCCGGTGGCGAGCACGATGGCCAAGAGGGTCAGCACGTTGATGGAAAACCCGAAAACGTACATGATGAAAAACGCCCCGATGAGCGAGACCGGGATGTCAATCAGCGGGCGCAGGGCGATGGCCCAGTTGCGGAAAAACAGATAAATAATGATGACGACCAGCCCGATGGCGATGCCCAGCGTCTCAGTCACTTCCGAGATGGCGCGGCGCACGAACTTGGATTTGTCAATGCCCACGTCAATGATGATGTCGGGCGGGAGTTCTTTTTTGACTTGCTCGAAACGGCGGTAAAACTCGTCGGTGATTTCCACCCAGTTCGAGCCGGGCTGCGGGATGATGGCCAGCGACAGGCCGGGAATGTTGTTGCGCCGTGCACCGGTCTCCTCCTCTTCCGGCCCCAAAACCGCCTCGCCGATGTCGCGGAAACGGATGGTTTGGCCGATGCTCCCACCGCCCCCCGAAGGGGAGGAGGTTTGCCGGATGATCATGTTGTTGAAATCCTCCTCCGTTTGCAGCCGCCCGAAGCTTTTGACGGTCAGTTCGGTCGCGTCGCCCCGGATTTTGCCGCCGGGCAATTCCACGTTTTCACGGTTGAGCGCGGCCTGCACATCTTGCACGGCCACACGGTGGGCGACGAGCTTGGCGGGATCCATCCACAGGCGCATGGACGGGCGTTTTTGCCCGAAAATATTGACCGCGCTCACGCCCGGAATGGTCTGGAAGCGTTCGAGCAGGACGTTCTCGGCAAAATCCGAGAGCTGCATGATGTTGCGCGTGGTGCTTTGGATGGGCACGAACAGGATTGGGTCGCCCGATGCGTCGGCTTTTTGAACGGAAGGCGGCGCGTCAATATCCTGCGGGAGGTTGCGGACGGCTTGGCTGACCTTGTCGCGCACGTCGTTGGCGGCGGCTTCGAGGTCGGCACCGAGGTCGAACTCGACGGTGATACTCGACGAGCCGAGCGCGGATGTGCTGGAAATGCTGCGAATGCCGGCAATGCCGTTGATGGCTTTTTCAAGCGGCTCGGTGATTTGGCTTTCGACGACCTCGGCGTTCGCGCCTGTGTAGCTGCACCGCACGGTGATGCTCGGCGGGTCAATGGCGGGGTACTCTCGCACGCCCAAAAATGTGAAACCGATGCCACCAAAAACGATGATGAGGATGCTCATCACGGTGGCCAAAACGGGGCGGCTAAGGGAAATGTCGGAAAGATTCACAGGCTGCTGTTGTGTTGGTGATTCGGCTATCTGGCGATTCGGCTATCGGAGCATGACGCGCCGAACCACCAAATCAACAAATGACGAAAAAAGTTGACGGGCAAGGTACGCGGCGGGGGGAAAAATCCGCCAACAGCAAATCCCGGATGGCTATTTTCAAACCCAAAAAACAAGCCTCACCCCCACTGCACATCCCGATAAGCATCTGCCAGCAGCGCGGCCAACAGCGTGAACAAGAACGCGGCCAGCACCGCGCCGATGACGATGACGCTGCGCTTCGGGCGGCTTTTGATGTGCGGCGTTTCGGCGGGCGTGACCACCAACAGGGCCGGGATATCGGTTTCGTAAGCTGATTTGATGTGGTAATATCGCTCCAAGTCGAAGCTCAGCTGTTTGCGGGCTTGGAAGTGCAAGTCTTTCAGGACGTACACCTGCGGTTGGCCTTCCGTGAAACGGTTCAAGCTCAACTCGCCGCCGCCCGGCGCGGCCAGTTTTTGGCGTTGGCGTTCGGCTGCGCGGAGGTTGGCCTTGATGAACTCGATGGTATCGCGGCGGATGAGCGGGTTGTTTTCCAAGATTTCCAACGCACCCCGAAACTTGGTGATATTGGCCTCCGCTCCGACGATTTCCTGCGAAAGCAATTCCGCCTGCACCTCCGTGTCGTAAATGCCGTATTTGTTTTGCAGGCGGCGGAGGCTGTCGCCGAGCACGGCCAACTCGGTGCGCTTGGCGGCCACGTTTCGGTCAAAAGCCGCCAGCAGCTTAGCTTGCGACTCTTTCAAAAGGCGTTTGGCGATGGCATCCACCTGCTGGCGGGCGGCGTTCGCCATGTCGGCGGCACGCTGCGGGTCGGTGTCCTCGACACTGATTTCGAGGGCATCGTTCTTGTTTTTGGTGGCCGCGTACAGGCCCCTGAAAATCTCGCGCACCTTCGCCCGACCTTTGTTTTTCGTGGAATCCTGACCGTAAACCGCATACAAATCGAACCGCCCGACCATGTAATTGACCAGTTCTTCGCTGTTGGCGATTTCGGCCAGTCGGTCGAGTTCGCGGTCGCCGCCGTAGTAGTCCGTCGCTTGGCCGGCACTGCCGAACATCAGCTCTGGCGTGGCCAACTGTGGGCTGGCCGGGTAAAAAATCGTCGTGGCTTGGTAGTAGTCTTTGAGCAAAAGCACCGCCACCAAGCTGCCCACCAACGCCAGCCCGCACACGTTGCGGATGGCTTTGCGCCAGCGGCGGATGGTTTGCAGCACGCCAATCAATCCGTCTTGTTCCTGCATTTTTTTCGTGAAATTTGAGCGCGAGGCGGGATTGCCAAGTGCGCTCCGAACATTGTCAAAAGGAACGCAAAAGTATAAAAATCAGCTGCCTCGGACGGGTGCGGGAAAAAATGCGGCACATTTGCGGGTTGGTCGGTCAGTCTGGTAGTCGGTTAGTCATGCAGTCTTTCGAGGCGAAACAGATAACCCGAATCCTCCCCACGACTTTCAGACCCCACCAGACTAACCGACTAACCGACTAACCGACTATCTCTCAATGCACGACATCGAGCACAGCCTGCACAATTTAGCCTCGCCCAAACGCGGACACACGTTTTGGGGCATGGTGCTGGTCGTGTGCGTCGCGGGGGCATTGCTTTGGCTGCGGCACGGCGAATGGCTCGGCGACCCGAACAGTTGCTTCATCGGCGAATCGCCCGACGGCATCAAAAACTACATGACCACCGCTTGGCACGTCCGCCACGACACGACGCTGGTGCATTGCGGCGGCATGAATTTCCCTTTTGGCGAGCACTCGCTGTTCACGGACAACCAACCGATTTTCGCCGCCACCCTGCAATGGTGGCACCGCAACATAGGCCCCATCGCCGACCGGACGGTGGGCTTGATGAACCTGTTTTTGGTCGCCTCGATTTTGCTGGGCGCGGCGGTGCAGTTCCTGCTGCTCCGCAAACTGCACTTGCCCGTTTGGTTCGCCGGGTCGGTCGCGCTCGGCATGACGTTCCTGACCCCGCAATACGGTCGGTTCGACGGGCATTTCGGGCTGTCCCACACGTTCGTCATCCCCGGTCTGCTGCTGCTGCTTTGCCGCTACGAAGAACGCCAAAGCCGCCGCTACCAAAGCCTGTTCATCGGTGTATTCGTCTGGTTTTCAGCACAGTTACACTTTTACTATTTCGGCATGGCCGCGCTGTTTTTGTCGCTGTACATGGCCTTTCAGGTGCTGCGCGATTTTTCGTGGCGCAACGTGCGCGTGCGTTTCCCGCATTGGGTGGTCATGGTGTTGTTGCCGTTTGCTGCCCTCAATTTATGGCTGCATTGGGCCGATTATGCGAGCGATCGCCCGGCCTCGCCTTGGGGCTTTTTGACCAATATCGGCGCGTGGGAAGGTGTGTTTTTGCCTTACGAAAACTGGCCGCTGCACGGCTGGATTGACCGCAACATCACCCCAATCCGCCCCGTCGCCGGCGAAGCCAAAGCCTACGCGGGCATGGTAGCGTTCATTTTTACGCTCGTCGTGCTGGTGTGGGCGGTGGTGCGCCGCCTCCGCAACCTGTTGAAAATCAGGCAAAAAAGCCTTTCGGGCTGGGCCACCACGTTCAAACTTTTCCCCTCGGAATGGGACGAGATGGCCCACCACCGCGTCCACAAAAACTACCTGCGCGGCATTTTCGCGGCGGCGTTCGGGCTGTTGCTGTTCGCCTGCGGGTTTCCGTTTGCCATCAAAGGGCTGGAATGGACGGCGGATTGGCTGGGGCCGCTGCGGCAGTTCCGGGGCTTGGGGCGGTTCACTTGGGCCTATTTTTATGTGGCAAACCTGCTGGCGTTTTACCTCATCTGGAACCACACACACCATGCTCCGCAGGGTTGGCTGCGCCACTGGTTCAGCAAATTGGACGGCCAAAAACTGGTCATCGCACGGAATTTCTTGGCCGTCCTGCCCGTCGTCGTGCTGTGCTGGGAGGGTTTTTTCTTTCAAAAAACGAAGAAAATCGCCCGCATCAACAACCCGCTTTTGACCCAATCCGAGACGCAAACGGAGGAGATGCAATGGCTTCGGAAGGTGGATTTTTCGCGGTTTCAGGCCATTTTGCCCCTGCCGTACTACCACATCGGCTCCGAAAATGTGTGGCTCGACTTTGGTTACGACCACTTCCGGCTCGCACAATACACGGCCTACCTGACGGGCCTGCCCGACATGGGCGTGAACATGAGCCGCACCTCCATCGGCCAAACCGTGAAATCCCTGCAACTCACCCTGCCGCCCGGCGAAACGCCAGCCATGCTCGCTGCCCTGCCCGACGACCGACCGATCGCGCTCTTCGTCTGGGCCGAAAAATGGGACGAGGTGCAAAGCCGCTACGGCCACCTCCTCGAAAAAGCCGCGCCGGTTTACACGGGCGAAAAAATCCGAATCCTCAGCCTCGAACCTGAAAGCCTGCCCGCCATCGCCCGCGAACACGCAGAGGCCGCCGCCCGCCAAATGGAGGCCGCACGGCTCGCCGAAATCCCCGGCACGGCCTGGCGCACGACGCAGCCGGGCGCGCCGTTTTTCCACAATTCGTGCGACTCCCTCGCCGATGCCAAGTTTGTTTTTCAGGGCAAAGGCGCGTTCAGCGGGCGGATGCACGACACGACGTGGCTATTCCGGGGCAACTGGCCGAAGGGCGAACAAACGCTGAGCTTTTGGGTGCGGGCGGTGGCCGATATGGGCATGAACCACGCGCTGACCATCACCGAGACCGCGCCCGACGGCCACGAAATCCGGCGCACGGAGGCCGCCGCCACGCGGCACATCCAAAGCATCGTGGGCGAGTGGGCACTGGTCGAAGTGCCCTTCGAGGTGCAGGCCGAGGGCAGCCGACTGGCGATTTACCTGCATCGCACGGACGCGAAAAACCGCTTCTGGCTCGACGAAATCATGCTGCGCCCACGCGCTTTGGAGGTGTTCCGCCGCGAAAACGGCTGGCTCGGCAGGGACAATTATTACTTCAAACTGTGAACCTCGCTCAAAAATAGACGCGGTACATCAAGTTCGGGAAGAAGCCAAACTGCGTCATGTAGCCGATTTTGCCCGGTTCGGTCTCGTCGTAAAACTCCATGATGCGCCCTTTGTGGTTCGTCAAGTTGTCCAAATTGAGGAAAATCTCGTGCGTGGCGCGGGTTTTCTGCCATTTCAAACTCGCTGAAAGCTGGATTTGGTACGGGTCGTCGAGGCTCGTCGTGAACGCCCGCGAGTAGTCCCAGACCTGGTTTTTCTCCACATCCACTGCCAGATTGCCCTGCGCGTCGCGGCGCAGGGGGATGATTTTCCGCCCGCCCCCGGCAAAGACTTTGGCGTTCAGGCCCAGCGTCCGGTTGCGTTTTTTGCCCAAATTCGGGAATTCCTTGCCGCACAAAAAGTTGAAAAGGTAGTCGCTGGCGAAAGGTGTGTTGCGCTCCACGCCGTCGAGCGGCGTGTATTTTGACTCGAACAGCGAGCCGTTCAGCAGGAAATACCAGTGGCGGCTGAAAAATTTTTCGAGCGTGAACTCCACGCCGTAGTTCCTGCCCGTGCCTTCGTTGACCAGCGCGACGTGCCGGAAATCCAAGCCCTCGACAATCGTCGAAAAATAGCTCGTGTCCGAGTTTTCGACGGGCAAATCGAACAGGTTTTGGTAGTAAAAATCCAGTTTCATCCGCAAATCGCGCCCCAGCCGCCGCTCGAAACCCACGACAAAATGGTCGGCTTTCAGCAAATCGAGGTCGCCGTTCGGCTCCGAGACCGAGCCGTCGGGCCGCTCCACCCGCGCAAAATAGTGGTGGACGCTTTCCATCGTGCTGTGCCGACCGTAGCCGACGTGGATTTTGCAGGCATCGGTGGCGCGGATTTCGGCGGCGAGGCGCGGTTCGAGCGTGCTTTTTTGGTTCAGCAAAACATTCATGTTGTGCAGCCCCGCGACGAGCGAAACACGCTCGCTGGCGCGAAATTTCCACGACGCGAAATTCCGCACGGTCGAGACTTTTTCCGAAAAATCAACCAACGCGAACCGGTCGCCCGCCTCGCCCCGAAACTGGTTTTGCTCGAATCGGTAATCGAACAGCGTGTATTTCGTGCCGATTTGCAGCTTGTGGCGAGCGTTCAGTTTCAGGTTGTAAGTCGTTGAGCCTCTGTAAGTTGGCTTCCGCAAATCGCCCTGAAAACTCAAGCGTTTGCTGATGACCGAGTCGCGCAGGTGCTCGCCCGCGTCGTCGTAAAACCGGACGACCCCAGCCTCGAAAATGTCGTCTTCGATGCCCTCGTTCGAGTAGGTCAAAGTCGTGTTGAGGAAACTTTTTGGGGTCAGGTTGACGGTGTGTTTCAGCCCGAAATTGAACAGGTGGGCGCGTTTGTCGAAGTCGTTGCGGATTTCGCGGCGGTTGGCGTTGTTGCCGGGCGTGACCCAAATCGCTGGGGTCACATCCTCGAACTTGAAACTGCTCGCGCCGCCCAGCCCGAAAACGGAAAAAACGCCCGCTCGTCGGGTCGGCAAAACCAGTTTGAAGGTCGCGTCCTGAAATTTCAGCACACCGCTGAAATCGCCGAGCAGGCCCAGTTGGCTCAGCAAACCTGCCGTCGAGTAGCGATAATTGAGCAAAAACGAGCCGCCGTAGCCTTTTTTGAACGGCCCCTCGACGGTCATTTCCGTACCGAGCAACCCGAAGCCGAAAATGCACTCCGTCTGCTCGTTGTTGCCCGGACGCAGGCGCAGGTCGTACACGCCGGAGAGCGCGTCGCCGAACTCGGGCGCGAACGCCCCGGTGTGAAAATCGGATGCAGCGAGCAGGTTGTTGTTCAAAATGCTGACCGAGCCGCCCACCGCACTTTGGTCGCCGAAGTGGTTGGGGTTGGTGATTTGCTCGCCTTCGAGCCGCCATTGGACGTATTTGGGCGAGTTGCCGCGCACGATGATGTCGTTCGAGCCGTCCTGCGTCGAGGTCACGCCCGCGAAATTCGAGAGGATGCGCGAGGGGTCGTTGAAGCCGCCCGCGTAGCGGTTGGTCTCCTCCGGCGAGATGCTGCGCGACGAAAGCATCGCCATTTCGTTCAATGCCTCGCCCCGGTTTTGCTGGGCGACGATGGCGACTTCGGCCAGTTTTTGCACGGATTCGCGCATTTCGAGCATCAAAACGACCTCTTTGCCGGAGTTGACGACGATATTCGGCACCGCCAGATTTTCGTAGCCGAGGTACGAAACTTGCACCTCCACCCTGCCGACCGCCACTTTTTCAAACCTGAAATTGCCCGCCGCGTCGGTCGTCGTGCCGCGTCGCGGCTCGGTGGCGAGGCTGACCTGCGCCCCGATGAGCGGCTGCCGCGAGTCGGCATCCACGACCGAGCCGCGCAAGGTTTGGGTAAAATTTTGAGTAAAAGCCGGGCTGCCGAAAACGAACGCGAGCAGCACCGCGAGACTGAATCTTTGCTTCATAAACTTTAGATTTTAAAAATTTGGAGGCAAAGGTTCCGGCGCGGTGCACGGGCGTTCATTGACTTTGGGTAAGAAATGGAGGAGGGGAATTTGAAGGTTTTGCTATTTGTGCTTCCCAATCAAAGGCATGAGTTTTTTGGACATTAAAAACTCGAGCGGTTCGACAAATTCTGCTGCTTCATTTGGCAAAAGAAAGAGGTGCAGATTTAACTCTAAATTCAGTTTCTGCGCCCAATGAACAAGTTGCAGCCCACCTGTTTGATAATTCCCGTATCCAAAGTGTACGATCATGCGCCCGTTGATACCATGTTTCACTTTCCCCAAATACAAGGTGCTTGTATTGAAGTTGGGTTTGTTGTGAACGGCAGAGCAGTTCCTTGTTTTTTGGTTTCTGTATTCCTGATAAGTTTCAATTATTCGCCTGTTTCGCTCCTCCGAGGCATTCAAAATTTCAAAAAAATAAAGGCATGGCCGTTCGATGACCTCCTGTTTCAGTTTACCTAAATCATCTAAATCTCTCCAAAATCGCTGATTTTCAAGGGACTCAAAAAAGTGGGTTAGAGACATTTCACTGACTTTTATCTTTTCAACTACGCGATACTTACAGCCGTCTGTCTCCTTAATTTTTTGGAAAGCATTTATGCCCAACTGGGCAGCGTCTTGGATAGTTTTTATTGCTTCAATCATAAATAACTGTTTTTGGTGGGTGGTTTAGACAAAGATAAAAATTCGGATTCCGTAAAAATTTGTTTAACAGGCGTTCATTGACTTTGGGTAAGAAATGGAACTGGCCCGGCGGCTTCGTGCCACCGGGCCAGTTTTGCGACAATCCGGCAAAACGAGGCTTATTTGGCCTTTCCGCCGGGCGAAATCATGGAAACAATGTCGCGGTCGAAGAGGTACAGGCCGCTCTTGTCGTCGCCAATCATTTGGAGTTTGTCATTGATTTTGCGGGCGAGCTGCTCCTCCTCGATTTGCTCGGCGACGTACCACTGCAAGAAGTTGTGCGTGGCGTAGTCCTTTTCTTGCAGCGAGGCATCCACCAGATTGTTGATGCTCTCGCTGACGTGGATTTCGTGTTGGAGCAGCGCGGCAAAGGCATGGCGCAGCGAGGGGAAGGTCAGAATCGGCTGTTCCAGCGCGGGGATGACCGCAAAGCCGCCCCGCTCGTTGATGAAGTGGATGAGTTTGAGCATGTGCATCCGCTCCTCGTCGCTGTGGCGGAAAAAGAAGGCGGTCACGCCGTCCAGACCGGGCTGGATTTCGGCCCAGCAAGCCATTGCCAGATAGACTTGGCTCGATTGGGCTTCGAGTTTGACCTGCTCGTTGAGCAGGTTTTTCATTTTTTCGGATAGCATCGGATTGAGTTTTTAGAAAAGTGGATTGGTTTGCGTCCAGCCTTTTTAGGGGAAAGGCTACGGCAAAGTTGCCATATTTCCGGGTGAAACACGCTGTAAAACACCTGCCGGGCGCGGTTGTTTTGGGCAATTTGGGTGGTGAAAATTTGGCCGGCCTGCCCGGAAAAGCATCGCCCAGTGCTTGGCCTTTGAATATCGTTTGAATCTTTTTCCAGCAACAGCCCGTGCAGGTGGCGTTTCTTTGTGGCCGTTTCCAGCCCGGCCAGCACCAACCAATTCCGCTCCCACCGCTCACACTTTCAACCAACTACGCGCATGAAAAAGACGCTCTTCCTCGCCCCACTGGTCATCCTCATGGCCGCATTCACCACCCCGGACGTGGCCCCGGAAATCCCCGCCGACATCAAGCCATTGCTCGAAAAACACAACTGCGTGGCCTGCCACGCGATGGAAAAAAAGCTCGTCGGCCCATCGTGGATGGAAATTTCCACCAAAAAATACTCGAAAAAACGCATCATCGAATTGGTCAAAAAACCCGAGCCCGCCAACTGGCCCGGCTACGCCCCGATGGCCGCCCAGCCCACCATCCCGAAGGCGGATTTGGACAAAATGGCTGGCTGGCTGGCGGGTTTGAAATAAAAACAAGAGCCGCAAATCCCAAACTAAAAACGGCGCAAACTTCTGATTGACAGAAGTTTGCGCCGTCTCATTTTGGCGGTATCCGTGCCTCAGCACTCCACCAAATTCACCGGGATATTCACGGCCAAGCCACCGTCGGCGGTCTCTTTGTACTTGGTGTTCATGTCGAACGCGGTGTCTTTCATGGTTTTGATGACAGCATCGAGGCTGACTTTAGCCTTCGCCGGGTTGCTTTCGAGGGCGATTTGGCAAGCGGTGATGGCCTTTATCGCGCCCATCGTGTTGCGCTCGATGCACGGCACTTGCACCAGGCCACCGATGGGGTCGCAAGTGAGGCCGAGGTGGTGTTCCATTGCAATTTCGGCGGCCATCATGGCTTGGGCGGGCGAACCGCCGAGGCATTCGCAAAGGGCCGCAGCCGCCATCGCCGACGACACGCCGATTTCGGCCTGACAGCCGCCCATCGCCGCCGAGATGGTCGCGCCTTTTTTGAACAGGCTGCCAAACTCCCCGGCGGTGAGCAGGAATTTCGGGATGTCCGCTTCCGTGAAGCCATAGCTGAAACAGGCATGGAACATCAGCACCGCCGGAATCACGCCCGCTGCGCCGTTCGTGGGAGCCGTGACCACCCGCCCGAACGCGGCGTTTTCCTCGTTCACGGCCAGCGCGAAACAGCTGACCCATTTCAAAATTTGTTGGAAACCGCCCGCCGAGCGGCGCACCGCGTCCATCCATTCATTGGCGGTAGCGTATGTTTTGCCGTCCAATAGTTTTTGGTTCAGCGGCGCGGCGCGGCGCGTCACGCCGAGGCCGCCCGGCAGTGTGCCTTCCGTGTGCGCCCCGTTGAAAATGCACTGTTTCATCACCTCCCAAATCTGGAAAAGGTCGCTGTGGACTTGCTCGGCAGGCCGCCAACGCAGCTCGTTTCGGAACACGATTTCGTGGATGGCCTGCCCTTCCTGTCGGCACCACGCAGCCAAGTCCTCGCCTTGGTCAATCGGGAACGGCAGCGTGACCGACGACGCGGCGTTCTCTTCGCCCTCTTTCACCACAAAGCCGCCGCCGACCGAGTAATAAGTGTGGCTCTCGCCCGTGCCATCCGGGTAAAAGGCCCTGAAAATCAAGCCGTTGGCATGGTATGGCAGTGTTTCCTGATAATGGAAAACGACATCGGTCGCGGGGTCGAAGCCAATGTCGCGCTGGCCCGCAAGGCACAGTTTGCGCTCGTCGTGGATGCGCTGAAAAGTCGGCGTGACGGCCTCGACGGGCACGGTCACGGGGTCGTCGCCGTTGAGGCCGAGCAGCACGGCGAGGTCGGTGCCGTGCCCTTTGCCCGTCTTGGCAAGCGAGCCATATAGTTCGACGCGGACGGCGGCCACTTTTTGTAGGTCAATTTCGCGCAGGAAACGCTGCGCCGCCCGCCAAGGCCCCATCGTGTGCGAACTGGACGGGCCGATGCCGATTTTGAAAATGTCGAAGACAGAGATTCTTTCCACAGGTGCTGGTTTTCGGTTTCGAGTTCCGGGTTTCGGGTTTCGAGTTGCGGGCGGGCAAAACTCGAAAAAGGCTTGGCAAACGGCCAAGAGTTGTCCGTTTTTTTGGTTTTGAAAGCAAAAAAGGCGAGGGCCAAACGCACGGTGCGTTTGGCCCTCGCCTTTTTCCTTTTCTGGCACAATCAGAGGCTTGCCATGACCCCCGCGTTCAGCGTTGCGCTGCTGAATTGGGCGCGTTTTGGCCCGACGCGGCCAGCCACTGCGAAGCTGTAAACAGGCTCCACAAATGCCGTAACCAATTGATTTACACGGTGTTCGAGGCGGAGGCCAGCGTCGGCGGTGAGCCATGTATTTTTGTCCACTTGACCACCTTCGAACACGCCGCGCCCCAACTGTTTGGCCGACGGATTCACGCCTGTGCCGCCACTTGTGCCCGGCACTTCCACCTCGCGGTAGCGGTAGGCAGATTGGGCGGCGAAATTGGCGGTCGCGCCGACGCTTGCCCGCACGGATGTGCGCCCGGCGCGGGCAATTTGGCGATTGACTTGAACCGGGACGGCGACCACATCGAGGTCAACTTCCGAGAGTGCAACGCCTCGGTAGCCAGTGGTCGGGTTGCCGCCCGTGATGGCGATGGTCGTGCGCGGGGTGTATTTTTTGGAGGCATAGACGATGCCTGCCTCCGCGCCCCATTTGCCCCGGCGAGTGCCGACCGCGAGGCCGCCGCCGTAGCCGTTTGCCCATTGGGTGTAGCCCGATTTTTGAAATTCTTGGTCGTATGGTGTGCGGACGTGGTTGCGGGCAAGGCTGGCGTAATTGGAGACGTAATACTGTTTTTCGGACTTTTTCTGGATGGTGAACGCGGCAAACTGCGGCTGCCGGGCGGCATTTTCGAGCAACTGTGCCGACGTGCCGGGCAACATCGCAAAGGAGGCATAACCTGTGCGGGCTTGGGCAGCGGGCAGCGCGTCGTTTGACGAAATTGAGGCGGCGGCGTTCGGGGCGTTGCTGGCAAAAACTGCCGCAGCATCGCCGAGCGAAAGCAGGGTTCCGTTTTCAAAAACAAGTGCAGATCGCTCCTCCAAGTCGTTGTTTGTCAACAAGTTGGCTTCTAAACTTTCAGCCTGTGCGCCCGGTGCGATGTTCGTGCGCGTGCGGCGCGGCGATTGGTTTTCGGCCACTGGGCCTTCGTATTTGGGCTTGGTTGGGGTTGTCGGGGCAGTCGGCTTTTCGCCAAAAAGCAGGCCGCCGAAATTCCAAGCCAACAGCGCAAGCAGCGCGGCCTCGGCCAATTTGGAGGCGACGATGCGGCGGCGGCGGTCGGCAATGGTTTGCATTTGCCCGGCCAACTTGTCCCAATGAGCGGGTTGGAAGGCGGGTTCGAGGTGTTGCAGCCCGCGGGCGACAGCCTTATCCACGTCGTCCACCGGGACGGGGTTTTGCAGCGCGTCCATTTTTCGCGCCAGCGCGTCCCATGTGCTGGGGTCGAACGGCGGCTCGATGCGTTCGAGGGCGGACTTCATCTGGTTGTCGAAGAATTTATCTTCCATGTTGTCGGGCAGAGCGTTGAAAAGTTGAAGGGTTGAAATCGGGGTTGAGAAGTTGAAGCACGGGAGGAGTTGAGATGGGCATTCCTCATTCCTCATCCCTACCGTAATGGCCGAACTCCATGTGGCGGGCGGCGAAGTGTTCTTTGAGTTTGATGCGGGCTTTGACGAGGTTGGATCGGCTGGTGCTCTCGGTGATTTGGAGCGCGTCGCCGATTTCTTTGTGCGAGTAACCTTCGAGGACATACAGGTTGAACACGGCGCGGTAGGCTGGGCTGAGGGTTTGCACGGCGGCGAGGATTTCCTGTTCGGTCAGGTGGCTGAGCGCGTCGGGGTCGTCGGTGTGCAGGGTGTATGCCTCGTTGAGGTCGTCGGTGCGGCGGCGGATGGCCTTGCGGTAAAAGTCAATGCAGGTGTTGACCATGACCGTGCGAATCCATGCCACGAGCGAGGTACCGGGCTGGTAGCGGCCAATGTTGTTGAAAACTTTGATGAACCCTTCGTGCAGGAGGTCGAGGGCTTCGTCCTGCGAGCCGGCGTAGCGGAGGCAGATGCCCATCATCTTGCCGTAGTATTCTTTGTAAAGTTGCTGTTGTGCCCAGCGTTCCTGCCGGACGAGTGCTGCGACGAAGGTTTTTTCGTTGCTTTCCAATGTGAGGACGACTTCCATGAGTTGATTTCTGTTGGTGCGAATTGATGCGTTCCCCGCTATAAACCGAACCCAAAACGGGAGCCGGGCGGGAAACGCTGCCTGTGGTTGGTGATTTGATGATTTGGCTATTTGTTGATTTGGTGATTCGGGGATTTGAAATGCAAACCACGAATCACCAAA
>JBKBIC010000029.1:0-2531 GCA_046299435.1 Saprospiraceae bacterium | reverse complement strand
CTTCTTGGGCGCATCCGTCAATTCAAACCCAAACCACCAAAACAAAAAACCACCAAAACAACAAAAAAAAAAACCACCAACCAATCAACCAGACTTCAAAACGGGCTTGTGGGTTGGCCGGAAAATGGGCGGAGCGTCCGTTCGGGGCAAAACTGCGAAAAACGCGGGGCGGAATTTTCGGGCCGAACTACATTTACCGCAACTGTGGGGCGGCGATTTGCGTTTGCGCGGCGTTGGTTTTCCGGGTTTCAATCCCTTCAAGCACCGATTTTTCCATGAAAAAAATTTTTGCCCTTTTTTGCTTCGTCGCTTGGCTCGCGGGCGATGGGCTTCGGGCGCAAGACCCGATTTTTTCGCAGTTCTATGCTGCGCCTTTGCAGGTCAATCCGGGCTTTGCGGGCAGTGCGTTCGCGCCGCGCCTCGGGCTGGCCTACCGCAACCAATGGCCGGGCTTCAACAATGCCTACCGCACCTACGCCATATATTATGAGCAAAATCTTGACCGCCTGAACAGCGGCCTCGGCTTCGCCCTCGAAGGCGACAATGCCGGGCAAGGGATTTACAAAACCAACAGATTGTCAGCCACTTATGCCTACAACCTGAGCATCACGGAGCGGCTGGCCGTGCGCTTCGGCGTGGAGATGGGGGCACATCAGACCGCGCTGGACTGGGACAAACTCATCTTCCCCGACGACATTGACCCCGTTGGCGGCATCACCTACGGCTCGAACGGCGAGACGCGCCCCGAAGAATCGGTCAGCACACAATTGGACGTGTCCTCCGGGCTGCTACTCTTGGGCGAAAAGGTGTGGTTCGGGGCCGCACTCAAACACCTGAACACCCCGAACGACGGCTTTCTTTTGGTCAAAGACAACCTATCGCGCGGGCTGCCGCTGCGCTACACCGTGCATGGCGGCACAGAACTCGTGCTGGACAAAGGCAATAAACACCGGGCGGCCTCGTTTCTGTCGCCGAATTTCATGTTTCTCTCGCAGGGGCCGTACAAACAACTGAACGTGGGGGCTTATGCAAACGTGGGTTCCATCTTCGGCGGGCTTTGGTACCGCCACACATTTCGGAATGCGGATGCGGCGATTGTGTTGGTCGGGCTGCGCGAGGGCGTGTTCAAGTTGGGGCTGAGTTACGACATCACAGTATCGGGTTTGGCGGGGCGTTCGGGCGGCACATTCGAAGTCACGATGGGTATTTTGCTCGACCAAGACGAGGGCCTGCGCCAAAGAAGGAAAAACGCCCGGCTGAACGATTGCTTAGGTATGTTCCAGTGAGCCTCCGTTTCGGGTCGGCGGCTTTTAACAGATCAAAACAGCCCAACCACTTGAAAACCAACGGCTTGCCACAAGCAAACGCCTCCCCGAAAACACCGCCCGAAGCCTAACCATGCCACCCAAGTGTCAAGGATTTTACAAAACCCCAGAAGCCTTGCCGTTAAATTTGGCAAACCCCAAGCTGCCAGAACCATTGTTTTGAATACTTTTGCCACTCAATTTTTTAAACCTGCTATCTTACTAATAATGAAAAAACTGCTCATTCACGGGTTAAGCATTTGCCTCTTGGGCCTGTTGGCGGCGAGCTGTGGCGGGAAGAAGGAGCGTTCCTCGACCACCAACTGGAACTACAATGACCAAAAATGGGGCGGCTTCGAGAAAGTGGATTATGAAGGCCAATCTACCGGCCCGAACTTGGTGCTCGTCGAAGGCGGCACGTTCACGATGGGTCTGACCGAACAAGACGTGACCTATGAATGGAACAACGTCGCACGGCGCGTCACCGTCTCGTCTTTCTACATGGACGAAACAGAAGTCGCCAACATTGACTACCGCGAATATCTGTACTGGATTTCCCGCGTGTATGGCGAGACCTACCCGGAAGTCTGGAAAAAAGCCCTCCCCGACACCCTCGTCTGGCGCGAAGAACTGGCGTTCAACGAGCCGCTCGTCGAGACCTATTTCCGCCACCCGGCCTACGACTTTTACCCCGTCGTCGGTGTCAACTGGAAACAAGCAAACGATTACAGCAGCTGGCGCACCGACCGCGTGAACGAGATGATCCTCATCGAGCGCGGCATCCTGAACGAAAACCCTGAGCAGAAAAACGAGGACAACTTCAACACCGAAGCCTACCTCGTCGGTCAATACGAAGGCTCCAAGCGCAAGGGCCTCAAAAACTTCAAAACCGGCGAAGAGCGCAACGTCCGTCTCGAAGACGGCATCTTGCTCCCGGCTTACCGCCTCCCGACCGAAGCAGAATGGGAATACGCCGCCCTTTCGCTCATCGGCAACCAAAACACCAGCAAAGACGAACTCATCACCGACCGCCGCCTCTACCCGTGGGATGGCAACACGGTCCGCTACCAAAAGCGCAACAAATATCAAGGCCGCATCCTTGCCAACTTCAAGCGCAGTGCCGGTGACTATGGTGGTATGGCAGGCAACCTCAACGACAAAGCCTTCACGCCCAGCCCCGTCCGCGCCAACTGGCCGAACGACTATGGCCTCTACAACATGGCCGGC
>JBKBIC010000028.1:0-32759 GCA_046299435.1 Saprospiraceae bacterium | reverse complement strand
GCCCCGTCGGGGCGGTTCCAACCCCTGATTCGCATCTTTTAAGAGTTCATCGGAGCACGGCCACCCGTTGCGGCGCAAAAGGCTGCCCCGGCAAAGACAGCTGGTAAATCCCGCTCGGCAGCCGCGACACGTCCACTTCAAAATTGGGCATATAGGCCGTGCCGTCGGCGCAGGCACGGCCAGACAGGTCGCGCAGCTCCCAGCGGAAAGCACCGGCCGGGGCGGGCTGGCAAAGTGCGCGGAATCGGTCGGAGGCAGGGTTGGGGAAGAGGGTGATTTGGCCGCTCGGCGCTGTCGGCCCGGCCTTGACACCGACGGACAGCTCGCCGTCGAGGTTGGCACGCACCAAAACGCCCTGCAAATCCGCCGCAGGCGGGCGCGGTTGGTTGAAGCCCCACATCAGTATTTGGTTGGGCAGCGTGACCAGCGCGTCGGAGGCCCATTCGGTGTTTTTCGCGCCGTAGTTTTTCCACCAGAGCGGCTCGGCGTTTTCGTCAATTTTCAGCAGCATCACGTCGCTGAACCGGTCGAGCGTGTCGGTAAAGACTTCGCCGACGGAGAAATAGCCGCCGCCCGGCGCAGGGATGATGTTGTAGCCGTATGCGATGCTGAACGGGCCGAGCACGGGGTCTTTTTCCCATTCAAAAACGCCTGTCGGCGAAAAGCGCAGGAACGTCGGCGTGATGCCGTAGTCGCCCAGCGCGATTTCCCATTGCGAATAGCCGTTCACCAAAAAACCGCCGTCGGGCATGAGCGCGATGCCGCCCGGCTGGATGCCGTGCTGGCCGTTGTGCCCTGTGTGCCAGAGGATGTTGCCGTTGGCATCTATTTTTTCGAGGTAAACCTCGAAATCCAGCACGGTGCTTTCGTTCGTGCCCATGAAGACAAACCCGCCGTCGGGGGTGCGGACTGCCCTGTGCGGGCGAAAGGCAGAGCCGTTGATTTGCTGGTAAGTCTGCCAAATGGGCACGCCGTCCGCATCTATTTTCAGGTAAAAATGGTCGCTGCCGCCGTCGTTTTGGGCATAGCCAAAAAGGATGAACCCGCCGTCGTCCGTGCCTATGATGCCGTCCGTCCAAGCCCCGTACTGCGCGCCGGCCGGGCGGAATTTTTTGTGCCAAAGCAGCAGGCCGCTGGCATCCACGCGGGCGGCATAGGCGTGGTATTCGGAGAAGTTGCTCGTCGTCGCATCGGGGCTGCGGTAGTTGCCGACAGCCATGCAGCCGCCGTCCGGCATGGCCGCTGCGCCCCGGAAGGTGTTGCCGCCGCCGTCGCCGAGGTCGAGGGCCGTGAGCCAAAAGGCCCGCCCGGTCGGGTCGGTTTTGACGAGGAAACCGTCGTAGTTGGTGCGCTCGCTGAAGCTGTTGGATTCGCCGACGAGAAAGACCGAGCCGTCCGGGGCGGCGGCCATGGCTGTGCCGAAGTCGAAGTTCCGGCCACCGAGCCGCAGTATTTCGGGCGGATAGGTATTGTATTCGTCGGTTGCGAGCGGGAAGGTTTGGGAAAAATTCAAGTACCCAACCGCCAAGCTGTTCGGCCCCATGCCATCGAAATAGGCATCGGCAGCCACCCGGAACAGGCTGGCTTGGCCGGAATCAGGCGGTGTGCCAGCGAGGGGCCGCACCCGGAAACGCAGCATCGCGCTTTCGCCCGCGCCCAGTTGCAGGCCCGACATGGTGGCTCGCAGGGTCTCGGCATCTTGAAAGCCGAGCTGCACGGGGGCGTTGCCGGCCGCCACCTGAAACGAGGATACATCCAGTGTCGGGCTGAATCGGAGCCGAAACTCCACCTCCTCAACATTTTCGGTCAATGGGTTCCGGGCACGGGCCGTGAACTCCAGCCAGCCCGTGTCGTCAATCAAATTATAGGTGCCCAGCCCGTGCCGGGCTTCGGCCACTTTGTTGGGCACGCCCGTCGTGTTGGGCATCAGAACCGCCGCCACATCGGGCGCACCCTCGTCGAAAGGCCAGATGTTCGCCGCCGCGATGCTGTGCAGCCCGCTGCTGCCTTTGCCGCAGGCTTCGAGCACGGCAGCGGGGCGGCTTTCGAGCGGGAAGCCGGGGGCCTGCTCCAGCTCCACGCGCCAAGTGCGCCCGTCGGCGGGGAAAACCAACTCGTGGGCGGGCGCGCCTTCCGGCAGTGCCACATCCGACCAGTCCGAAGCCAGCAAATCATCGGCCAGTACCCGGTAGCGCGTCGAGGCGGTGGGGCCGCCGCCGCCGTCGTTTTTCAGCGAAAACCGCGCCTCGTCGCCCGTGCAGGAGCCTTCCACCGCAAACCGGGGGCCGCTCCACGCCGGCGCACATTCCAGCGGCAAAAGCCGGGCAGCGGCCGTGTGGGTCGCGCCAATCTGCACGTCGCAGGCCAGCTCGGCCTCCACCGCGATTGTTTTTTGCGAAAGCCTGCCCATCGGCGGCACGGCAAATTCCAGCGTATGGCCGAGGGCCGTGAACGGCTCGGACGCTGACACGGCCCGGAGCGCGGGGTCGAGCGAAAGATTGAGCAACAAATCGCCCGATTCGCCAAGACCCTTGTTTTGGACGGTGACAAAAAACTTGCTCCGGCGGCAGCGCACCAAATCGGGCTGCGTGAGGCTGACCTCCGTGCGCGGGCAGTCGCCGTCTTTGGCCTGCACAAGGAAGGTGGCACCGGCCACCGGATTGGCTGCCCCGGCGGACACCTGCTGCGACGGGGTGCAGAGCACCCACGAACTATCCGGCGCACGGGGTGCCAGCGTCAGGTCGCCGTCGCCCGTCGGGAAGGCGAACGCGCCGTTTGGGTCGGTAACTATCCAGCGGGTGGCGGTATCGGTGGCGGCGACAAACCAACCGGCGGCAGGTGGCTCGCCCGCGTCGGCTTGGCAGTTGTTGTTCAGGTCAAAAACCACGCGCCCCTCGACGCGCCACGGCAGCACGTTCCCGTCCGGGTCGGGGCGGAGCAGCCATCCGTCCGGGTTGTCGGGGCCGCTGCCGGCATACGACGCGCCGGCCAAGAGCATCTGGCCGCCGGGAGCAACGCCCCCGCCGAACAATTGGTCGCCCGCATCGCCCGCGCCATAGTATCGTCGCCAGATTTCAAGGCCGTTTTGGTCAATTCTTGCGGCGAACCCTTGCGGGCTTTCCCCCGGCGCGAACGCCTCGCCCGCTACCAGCCAGCCACCGTCGGGCAGGCGGGCCAAGCTGTACGGGTATTCGTAAAACGTGGGGCTGCCGTAGTTTTTATCGGCCAGCAGCTCGCCCGCCTCGGAAAAACGCAGCAGTGCGATGTCCGACACATATCCTCGGGGGTTGGTTATCCAAACACTGCCGTCCCCGTCTTGCACCGCGCCGAGCGGGCGGTTGTAAAAATCGCCACCGGACACGCCGTTATGCAGCTCGTCCCAGTCGGTGTCGTGCGTTTTTTGCCAAATCTGGGAGCCGTCGGGCTCTATTTTCCGCAAAAAGACCCCGCCGAAGCCCGCCCCGATGACATTGGAACGGCCCAACAGCAGGTACTTGCCGTTGGCGGTCGGGAAGATGCGCCTGACTTTTGTCTGGTTGAAAACATCCACCGAAAGCTTCCATTGGAGGATGCCGTTGGCATTGATGAGCATAAGCAAGCCCGACTCCGAGGAACCTAACGATTCGCCAAGCCCGACGCACAAAAGGCCGCTGCCGCTCGGCGCGGCATCGTACAGGGCTTGGAGGTTGGCGTAGCTGCGCTTCCAGATTACGCCGCCTGCGGCATCGGTCTTGATGGCAAGCGCGGTGCCGGGGTCGAACGGATCGTCGGTGCGCTGCTCCCCGGCCACGACGATGCTGCCGTCGGCCAACACGGTCAGGCCATGCCCGTAGCCGTCGCTGTCGGCAGTGGTCGGGGCAATTGTTTTTTCCCAAAGCACATCGCCGGCCGGGGCGATTTTGAGGAGCCACACATGGGTATGGTCGCCGACTTGTTTGGCCCCGGTGGCGAGGAAATTGCCATCGGCGGTCGGGACGATGCCGACGAGCAGGTCTTTGCCGGCACCGCCGAGGAAAATTTCGGTGGGTTGGGCGTTCGTTTGCAAAAAGGCAAAAAGGCAAGCCAAAACAAAGATTGAAAAATGCTTCATGCGGTCGTATTTAAGTAGTGATGGATTGATTTCGCACCCCAAAATAGGTCATCCACACATTGGCCGGGCAGCTTGCTTGCCGAGAATGTGCGAATGAGCCGTTCGGGATGGTAAATTCGGCGGCAAATTGACCGGACATGAAAAACGCTCTCCGACTCCCTGCCCTCGTGGCCCCCTTGCTGGCCCTGACGCTCCACCAGCTCCAAGCCCAGTGGACGGCGCTCCCGCTCCCGGTGGGCGCCTACATCTCCCAAAACCTCGTGGCACATCGCGGGAAGGTGTACGCTGCCACCTTCACCGGGCTTCAGCTGCAGCTCGCCGGCACGAGCGACTACATTCATTGGTCGCTCGAAACATCCTTGCCCGCGCCCGCCAATTTTGGTGCCGCCGATGTCATGGCCGACGGCGAGCGGCTGTATTTGTTCGGGCAAAACTTCAACCAGAATGCCGCTGCCGCCTATTTCAGCGACGATGATGCCCAAACTTGGACGGCCCTGCCTTTGCCCAACGCCGATTCGCTCATCAGATTCGTGCCACTGGGCGACGCGCTGCTTTGTGTCTCGGCCTCAAAGGTTTTCCGCAGCACGGACGGCGGCGGCTCGTGGTCGCTGGTGATGTACGCTTCCGAAAAAATATGGGACGCGGAACGGACACACGACGGCACCGCGCTCATCGCCGGCACCAAACACGTCTTCCGTTCGACGGACGGCGGGGCGAGCTGGGGCCAGCGGCCCGCGCCTTACGACGCGACGGGCCAAGACTTCCCGCACCTCACCCTATACCCGACCGCGCAGGCCGACTTCGTGGAGTCGCGGACAAACAGCCTCTCTACCCTCTTCCGCTCCACCGACGGCGGCCTGACTTGGGCAGCGATAGATTTAGAGACGGTCAACGGCACGACGGATGTGTTCGACCTAAAATCTGTCGGCGACACGCTATGGGGTGCCTTTCTCGGCACCGTCGCCGTCTCGCCCGACGGCGGCCTCCATTGGCAAACGAGGCCGTCGCCCGACGGGACGGAGCGGCTGGCGAGCATCGGCGACACTGTGTTCGCGGGCGGCTATTTCGGTTTTTTCAAGACCTACGACTCGGGCCGCACATGGCTGTCGGGCAATGTGGGCTGGACAGATTTCTGGGGGATACCGCCTTTTGCCTTTTCGGCGGATTTGATCGCGCCCTCCAGCAACCGATTGTTCTGGTCATCGCCCAGCGGGACTTTTTCCACCAGCAACGACGGCCTCGAATGGAAGATCGAGCACGGTGCGGAAAATGCTTTCAACCAAAAGTTCGAGCACGGCGACACCGTGCTGCTTTGCGGCTGGGGCGGCTTGCGCTCTTTCGATGGCGGCACCTCTTGGGAATACCTTGGGCAAGGGCAGCCCTTTTCCAGCCAATGGGCGTTCGCACGGGCGGGCGGGTACCTGTTCGCGGCCACTTGGTCCAACCAATCCTTGCTGCGCTCCGCCGATTGGGGCAGCACTTGGGCGCCAATCGCAAACCCCGTCGGCTTCACCGATTATATCGTGGGCGCGGGCGAGAGACTGTTTTTGGCCGATTTCAACGGCATCCGCGTCTCCTCCAATTACGGCGCGACGTTCTCGCCACTCAACAACGGGCTGGGCAACAACCCCAACGTGTCCGGCCTTTGGAGTGTCGGCGGCGAGGTGTTCGCAAATGTCGGGGGGCAGCTCTACCGCCTCGCGGGCAACCAGTGGAAGCCTGCCAGCGCAGGGCTTTTCGACGACATGGGCAACCTTCCTTTGCTCGCAGGAATTGTCGGAGACGAGGCCCTGAAGCTGCTTTTCGGCACCGCCCCAAGCGGCGACGTGCCCCAAATTTTCCTATCCGAAGACGCGGGCCAGACTTGGCAAGGCAATCTGGCCGACGGGTTGCCCAACTCCTCCATGCTGCAGGCCACCCTGCACGGGAACGCCGTCTATGCCACCGGGCAGTTGGAGAACAGCTTCGATATCTACATCTGGAAAAGAGCGGTAACGCTTGGTGCCCCCGCGCCCTCGCGCCGCACTTTGTCGGCCAGCATCTGGCCCAACCCTGCCGCAAGCACGGCATGGCTCCGGCTGGGACAAGCACCACAAACCGATATCCACGTCAACGTATCCGACGCGACGGGCCGCCTCATTTGGCAGTCAACGCTCGTGGGGCAGCCACTGCGGATACCTGTCGAGCGGCTTGTACCGGGTATTTATTTCGTGTCGCTCATCGGTGCCGACGGGGTTTGTGCCCAACAAAAACTGCTGGTGCGGCGATGATGCTCTTTTTGCGTGGCAAGGCTCCAATCCGCGTCTCATCCGTTCAAATCCGTGCCCAATCCCACCAATTTCTTCAAATCAAAAAGCCACCGCCCGTAAGCCTCTCGGCAAAGTTCGCTCGCCCGTTCCGGTTCATAAATTTTCACCCGCCGCAGCCCTGCCAAACCCTCGCCCGGCGTGGCAAAAAAACCAACGCCGTGCCCGGCCCCGAACGCTGCGCCGACTGCGCCGTTGGTTTCCAGCATCTCGATTTGCGCCCCGGTCAGGCTCGAAATCGTGCGGGCGAACACCCCGGACTCGAACAAATTGCCGGTGCCGACGCGGATTTTGGCCGTTGCCATGCCCATTTCTCCGAAAACTTCCATGCCGTGCACAAACGCGAATGCGATGCCTTCCAGCGCGGCGCGGTAAATGTGCGCCCGCTCGTGGCGGTTCAAATCGAGGTGCAGCAAGCTGGCACCGGGCGCGGCGTTGCCGAGCATTCGTTCCGCGCCGTTGCCGAACGGGAGCATCGTCAGGCCGTCCGCGCCGGGCGGAATGGCGGCGGCGGCCTGTTCCATGTTTGAATAAGGCGTGTCCGCGCCGGGCAGGTTTTGCCGCACCCAACGGTAGAGGCTGCCCGCGCCGTTGATGCACAGCAACACGCCGATGCGCGGCGCGGCGGCCTCGTGGTTGACGTGCGCGAAACCGTTGACGCGACCCGCCGGGTCGAACACGGGCGCATCGGCCACGCCATAGACCACGCCCGACGTGCCGCCCGTCGCGGCGACCTCGCCGGGTTGCAACACATTGAGCGAGAGCGCATTGTTGGGTTGGTCGCCTGCGCGATAGGCGACGGGCGTGCCGGGTTTCAGGCCCAGTTCGGCGGCAGCCGAGGCCGTGAGTTTGCCTTGCTCGCCGAAAGTCGGCACGATGGGCGCGAGCATTTCGGGGCTGATTTTGTACAAATCGAGCAGCGGCTGGGCGGGCTGGCTTTCCCGGAAATCCCAAAAAATGCCTTCCGAAAGCCCGGAAACAGTGGTCGAAAATTCGCCCGTCATGCGCCCTGCGATGTAGTCGCCCGGCAGCCCGATGCGCCAGATTTTGGAAAAAACATCGGGTTCGTGTTCGCGCACCCACGCCAGTTTGGAGGCCGTGAAATTGCCCGGCGAATTGAGCAAATGCCACAGGCACCAGTCCGCGCCAAGTTTTTCAAACGCTTGATTGCCAATGTCCACCGCCCGGCTGTCGCACCAAATGATGGCCGGGCGCAGCGGCTGGCCCGTGCGGTCGAGGCAGACGAGGCCGTGCATTTGGTACGAGATGCCGATACCGCCGATGTCGGCAGGGTCGGCTCCGGCGGCGGCGAGTGTTTTTTGGATGGCGCGGCGGACGTTTTCCCACCACATTTCGGGCGATTGCTCGGCCCAGCCGGGGCGCGGCGCGGCGATTGCCATTTCGGTGTCGGGGCTTTGTGCAGCGGCGAGGGTGCGGCGCGCATGGCCGTCCACGAGGGCGGCTTTGACGGAGGAACTGCCGATGTCGAGACCGAGGAGGAGCACGGGATGAGGATGGTTTTACAAGTCAGCGATGAGCAATACTTGAATTTCGCTGACCTTTTTCAAATCAAAATCATTCGTGAGGAAGACACGGCAGCCAGCACCAAGTGCCGCTCCTAATTGGAGGGCATCCAGCGCACGGAGGCTGGCATATTTGGCCCGCAAGCCGTAAGCGTGAACAGCTGCGGTCAGATTCAAAGGATTAAATTCAATCGGTAAGTCCCGGACGAAATCGTGAAAATCCTGAATCAAATCATGCCGTCCCAGTCGCTCTGGTTGCACTCCAAATTCCGCCAGCGTAATCGTGCTTGTGAAAAACTTCGCCCCAGACTCAAGCGAATCCTCCATAAACTGCTCCAACTTAGGGCTATAAGCCACATGGTTCTCAATGATGTAAATGAATACCGATGTATCGAGGTAGGTTGCTTCAGAGACGGTCATGGCTTCGCAGTTGACTGATGTATTGCTGGGCATCTTGTTGCCAAACGCCTTTACCCCGTCCCTTGAACCGGGTAAAAGCCTCTCGAAAACGCCTGTTTTTTTCCAGCCGCTTGGTGATGTCGGCCAAAAGGATGCGGAGTTCGTCGTCTTCAAGTAGGCTCACTTCCTGCAGTACCATTTCTATTCGGCTCATGCGCTTGACTTTTTGCGCGTAAAAATAGGTTCAATTCTCACTACCACCGCCGCCGCTCTTCCTCCGTTTTTTCCGGCGCGGTGGCTTTTTTGCCCGTGTTGAAGTGGCGCAGGTTGTAGGTGAACGATAGCATGACGAAGCGCGTCAGCGCGTTCGTGCGCACATCCTCGATGTACGATTCCGTCACGGTGCGCTGGATGCTGCGGTTCTGGCTGAGCAGGTCGTTGACGGCGAGCGTGATTTCGCCGCGCTGGTTTTTCAATATTTTTTTGCCGATGCCGAGGTTCCAGAGCCAGAAATTCTGGTTGAAACCGTCCGATAGCCCGCTGTACAGGGTGTGCGTCAGGTCGGTGCGGATGACGAAACCTTCGATGATTTGCCAGTTGAATTTCACCCGCGAGTTTTGGGTCAGGTACTCGGTGTTGGCCGAGGTGCGGAGCGAGTTCGTGGTGCTGTTCCAAGTCGGGCGGGCGGAAACGGCGAAGTCTATTTTGTCGCTGATGTTGCTGCTCAGCGTCAGGCCCGTGCCGAAGGCGTTGGTGCTGGCGAGGTTCAGTGCGCGGTTGACGAGGCCGGGCGTGCGGGAGTAGTTGTACGAAAGGTCGAGGTTCAGGTTGCACTTGATTTTTTTGATGGGCAGGCCGTAGGTGAAAAACGAGCGGGCGTTGCGGTAGCCGTCCAAGTTGGTCGGCAGGGTCAGTTGCGCGCCGGGCTGCACGTCGAGGTCGGCGAAAATGGGGTCGTCGGAGCTGGCAAAAAACGTGCTGCTGCCGATGTAATCGCGGGTGAAGCCGCCGCCGACCATGAAAAACAACGACGTGGATTTGGCCGGGTTGCTGGCTTGGTAGCGGAAAAACAGGTTGTGCTGCTCGGCTTGCACGAGGTCGGGGTTGCCGGCGGTGAGCTGGAGCGGGTTCGTGTTGTTCACCACGTTTTGCAGCTGCTCGACGGCGGGCAGTTGCGTGTTGGTGCGGTACGAAAGGCGCAGGTTCCGGTTTTTGTCAAAATTGATGCGGACGAAACCGCTCGGCAGCACATTGAAAAACGTGCGGTCGGCAGTGGCCGCACGGGGGAAAACCTGCTCGTTGGCGAGCTCGGCCCACTGCGCCCCGATGCGGGCGGAGATGTTGAGCACCGGGTTTTTGCTGAAATTGTAGCCTGCGCCCGTCTGCCGCGTGACGTAATCGTTCGAGAAAACATTGCTCAACGGCTCGTTCAGGAGGTCGTAGCCGTTGGTCGCCTCGGCCCAATCGTAGGTGTAGCGGTCGCTCGATTCCTGCTGGTAGCTGTGGCGGTAATTGAGCAAAAGTTGGCCGTTTCGGCCCAGCGGTTCCGTGTATTCGAGGTTGCCGGCCACGTTCCAGCTGCTCACATCAAGCGTCCCGCGCTGGTCGAGCGAATCGGTCGTGGCGATGGGCTGGGCGTAAAAATTGACCGATTTCAGCTCGCTTTCGCCCCGTTTGGGCGAGTAGCCGTTGGAAATGTCGAGCGAAACGGTGCGGCCTTTTTTCGGGAATTTATGCCGATACAGCAGCGAGTTGGAGAAGTTCAGCCCGTCCAAATCGGACAGGTAACGGCTGTCGGTCGCGTTCAAGGTGTGGAGGCCGAGCGTCGTCGCGCCGAGCGTGGCGGAGTTGCCCTCGTTTTGTTGGAAAGTCAGGCGCGGGCGGATGTTGATGGAGTTCATGCTGTCCATTTGCCACTCGAAGCGCAGGTTGAGGCGGTGGTTGGTGTTTTCGGTGTGGCTATTGCTCGTCTCGTCGTAGCGTTCGTTGGCGGTTTCGTCGGCCACGAATTGGCGGTTGGTCAGTTTGTCGGCGTTGGCGATGCTGCGGTTGAAAAAGTAGCTGCCCGTCAGTTCAGCCTTTTTGCCCCAACGCTCGGAATAGTTGAGGCCAAAAGCGTGGGTCGTCGCCACGCCGCCGGAGGCATTGACGAGAAAATCGCCCGTGCCGCCTCCCCCACCCCAACGCTGCCCGCCGCCGCCCGGCCCGCCGGGGCCGCCACCGCCGCGCTGCCCGCCGCCCCGATTGCCGCCGCTGTTGCCACCGACCACGCCGAGGATGTCATCGGTGGAAAAGTTCTGGACGTTGATGTTGTTCGTCATGCCGATGACCGACACGCGGCGGTCGCCGTCGAAAAAGTTGAGGTTGCCGCCCGCTTGGTATTTATCGTCGTAGCCGTAGCCTGCGTACATTTTGCCGAATTGCCCCTGCTGCGACTGGCTTTTGGTCACGATGTTGATGGTCTTGGTGGTCGTGCCGTCGCTGAAACCCGTGAACTGCGCCTGCTCGCTCTGGGCATCGAAGATTTGCACTTTTTCGATGATTTCGGCGGGCAGGGCTTTGAGCGCGGCGGTCGGGTCGTTGCCGAAGAAGGGTTTGCCGTCCACCAAAACCTGCTGGATGTTCTCGCCTTGCGCTTTCATGCGCCCGTTTTCGACCGAAACGCCGGGCATTTTTTCGATGAGTTCGTCGGCGTTCGCGTCCTTCATCACCTTGAACGCGCCGGCGTTGAACTGCACGGTGTCCTCTTTTTGGGTGGCCGTGACCATTTGCTCTTTCACCTGCACCTCGCCGAGCAGCTTGGAGTTGTCGGAAAGTTGCAGCACGCCAAGCGCAAGCGGCTGGCCGGACAATGAAAACTGCCTTTGCAATTCCTCGAAGCCCAACATGGTGATTTTCAGGAGGTAAGGCCCGCCGCGCAGCTCTTTGATTTCAAAAGAGCCGTCCGCGCCGGCGACGGTCGTTTTCACCACATCGCCCGACGGACGTTGCAGCACGACGCTCGCGCCGGGCAGGGCCGCGCCCGTCGCGTCGGCCACTTGGCCTGTGATGCTGAGTTTTTGGGCAAAAAGGCTGGATGCAGTGGCAAGCAGCAAAAGGGCAAACAGGTGCTTCATCGAATGCAAGTTTTTGATTTTGAGGCTTTTATCAAGCAAAAGAAACGCAAAAGTACGCGCTCGGTTTCGGGCGGGGGTTGTTAGGCAAAAAATTGAGCCGCTTTCGCCACGCGCGGCAGAAAGCGGCTCAAAAACAACAAGTGACGGACGGTCAATTTTCGGAGGCAGATTTCTTCTGCTTCTTCCCTTTTTCGTGGTGGCGGCCCTTTTTTTCGCTGCGGGCCTGCGCCCATTTTTCCAGTTGTTCGGGCGTGAGGACGGTTTTGAGTTCGGCCTCGTGCGCGTCGCGGAGGGCTTTTTTCTGGTCGTGCAGGGCTTTTTTGTCGGCGTTCGGCGCATCGGCGGCGAGGCGGAGTTCCTGCATTTTTTCGGCGTATTTGAGGTTGATGCCCTTCACTTGGGCGATTTGGGCTTCGGTGAGCGAGAGTTTGGCCGCCATGTCCGCCGTTTGTTTTTCGGCCCGTTTTTCGGGGTTCGGGGCTTGGGTTTTGTCCGGTTTGGGTTGCTGGGCTTGCGCCGGGAGCAGTGCGGCGAACGTGAACAGGATTGCGAGGACTGACTGAACGGTCTTCTTCATTTTTGAAAAGTGTGTTTTGTGAAAATTGCTGGTGAAACAATGAGTTGCTGGCTTGGATGTGCTCCGGTCGGGCGCGTTTAACCACCGGCGGTCACTTTTCGGTCATGCGGGCGGCGGCAAACGATGTTCTTCCACGAACCGGGACTTGTCCGAAGCACGGAGCTACTTTTGCGCCGACAAAACGCTTTTGCAGATGATGAATTTCACGTCCCCAAAATTTGCCCTCGCCCTCGGCCTGTGGCTCTTTTGCCAAATGCTCGGCTTCACCCAAGAACCCGCCTTCACCCGCGACGACACCTTGCGCGGCAGCATCACGCCCGAACGGGCTTGGTGGGATTTGACTTTTTACGACCTCCAAGTGCGCGTCAACCCAGCGACAAAAAGCATTTCGGGCAGCAACCTCATCCGCTACAAAGTGCTGACGGCCAACAACTTGATGCAAATTGACCTGCAACCGCCGCTCGAAATCGAGCACATCGAGCAGGACGGACGCAAACTCAGCTACCGGCAAATCGGGCGCAACGCCTACCTCGTCGAGCTGCGAAAACAGCAACAGCCCGGCGCGACGGAGGCCATCAAAATCTGGTATTCCGGCAAGCCGAAAGAGGCCGTCCGCGCCCCTTGGGACGGCGGCTTCAGCTGGTCGAAGGATGGTTTGGGTAGGCCGTTCATCGCCACTTCGTGCCAGGGTTTGGGCGCGAGCGTGTGGTGGCCTTGCAAAGACCACGCTTACGACGAGCCTGATTCCCAAGCGATTAGCATCACCGTGCCGGAGCCGCTGATGGATGTCTCGAACGGGCGGCTGCGGCGCATCACGCCGAACGGCGACGGCACGCGCACCTTCGAGTGGTTTGTCAAAAACCCGCTGAACAACTACGGCGTGAACGCAAACATCGGTGTCTATGCGCCGTTTTCGGACACGCTGCACGGCGAAAAGGGCGTGCTGGACTTGCGTTACTACGTCTTGCCCGAAAATTTGGAGCGGGCCAAAGTGCAGTTTCAGCAGGTGAAAGGGATGCTGCGAGCGTTCGAGCACTGGTTCGGCCCCTACCCTTTTTACGAGGACGGCTACAAGCTCGTCGAAGTGCCGTACCTCGGCATGGAGCACCAAAGCTCGGTGACTTACGGCAACGGCTACCGCAACGGCTACCTCGGCAGCGACCTTTCCAAGACAGGCTGGGGTTTGAAGTGGGATTTCATCATCGTCCACGAAAGCGGCCACGAGTGGTTTGCGAACAACATCACCTACCGCGACATGGCCGATATGTGGGTGCATGAAAGTTTCACGAATTACAGCGAGTGCCTGTACACGGAGTTCATGTTCGGCAAGCAAGCCGGCGCGGAATATGTGCGCGGCTGCCGGGCTTTGATTGAAAACAAACGCCCCATCATCAGTGCCTACGGCGTGAACGCCGACGGCCCGGTGGATATGTACTACAAAGGCGGCAACATGCTGCACACCATCCGCCAAATCGTGGCCGACGACGCGAAATGGCGCGACATCCTGCGCGGCCTGAACCGCGATTTTTACCACCAAACGGTGGACGGCAAGCAAATCGAGGCGTACATCATCGAAAAATCCGGGAAGGATTTGCAGCCCGTTTTCGACCAATACCTGCGCCAGACGGACATCCCGACGCTCGAATACCGCATCAAAAAACGCAAACTGAAATACCGCTGGACAAACTGCATCCCCAACTTCAATATGCCCGTGAAAGTCGCCGTCGCGCCGGGACAGTTCGAGCTCATCTACCCGACGACCGACTGGAAAACCGCCCGCCACAAACTTTCCAAAAAGGACAAGCTGGCGGTGGACGAGGACTTTTATGTGCGCTCGAAGAAGAGATGAAAAGATGAAGAGTTGAAAAGTTGAATTATAAAAAGTTGAAAAGAGGAAAGGTTGAAGTTTTAAACCCAATTCAACTTTTCCTCTTTTCAACTCCAATCCAATGCCATGAAAAACTTCATCACCTGCGCCGCGCTGTTTTTGGCCGCCCAATCGTGGCAAGCCTGCCGCCCCGCGCCCGACACCTTCGACCTGCCGACCCGAATCTGCGTGACCACCTCGCACCATGGCTACCCGATTCCGCAGGCGACGGTCTATGTGAAATTCAATGCCGACTCGTTTCCGGGCTACGACAAGCCGCCGGGCTATTTCGACACGCAGTTCAAAACCGGGCCGGACGCACGCGGCTGCCTCGCGGCGGTGCCCGAAGGGCGGCACTGGCTCGTGGCGTTCGGGTACGATAGCATCCACTACCCGCACAATGTGTTCGGCTCGCTGCCCGTGACGATTTCGCTCACCGGCCGCTCGGAAATTGACACCATGCTGTATGTATCGGAGGAGCACTGATGGGCCAGTTTCGCCGGGCCGACAAAACCGCCAAGCCAATTTTTCCAACAATATTTGCAACCAAAGAAGGTTTTTAGAAAAAGAGAGTTCCGGGAAATAAATGGAATCTTTGCCTGCCTAATGTCAAGCATTGCTAACCTGACCTTTTCAATTAAGCATGGCAAAAATCTACACCGCCCGTTTTTACTTCCAAATCCTCCTTGCCTACCTGATTGCCTGTTCGCCCAACCGCTCTTTCTCACAGGTATTGGCACCAGCCACCGACGATTTCCAGACGCTGGATTCCGCCGTTTTCGGGCAGACCGCCGCTCGCGGCCACGCCCGCTGCGAGCTGCGGAAAATCCGCGACTGCGTCACCAAAACCTACACGCTCAGCGCGTGGCAGGTGCAGGGCGCGAACCAAGAACAGGTGCAAGCCGCATGGAACACCGGCGATTTCGGGCACAGCATCGTCGTGTCGCCGCCCGGTTTTTTCAGCTGGGATGCCAGCCCGTTCACCTGCGACCACTTCCTGAACTCGACCAACATCCCGGCATTTTTCCCGGAAGCGACCATTGACATCCTCGGCGCACAGGCCATTTGCCCCGGCGAAGAAGTCGTGCTCACGCTCAACGACGATGGCTACCCCTTCCAAAGTTACCAATGGAACCCGCCGCCATTCATCCCCATCCTTTCGCCGTACACCGTGACCAACCCCGGCGCGTACTCCATCACCGTGACCGACCTGAACGGCTGCACCTACACCGACCAAGTGGTCATCCCGCAAAGCCCGCCCGTCAACCCGAACATCCTCGGCACGCTGGCCATGTGCTCGACGGGCAGCACGAACACGCTCTCGGTCACGCCCTCTTTTTCAAGTTACCAGTGGTCGAACGGCGCGAGTACCAACCCCATCACCGTCAGCGACCCCGGCGGCTATTCCGTGACCGTCACCAACCAATTCGGCTGCACGAACAGCGTGGATTTCGAGGTTGCCAATGCCGACATTGATGATGTGGTGGTCAGCGTCAGCTCGCCCACGATTTGCCCCGGCGCGAACGACACGCTGCGGGTGTTCGGTTTTTACAACCAATATGCTTGGTCAACGGGGGCCGTCACGCCAAGCCTCATCGTCAATCAACCGGGCCAATACACCGTCACCGTGTCCAATGCCTTCGGCTGCACCGGCGAAAAAACCGTCAACGTCGCCGCCGCGCCCGTGCCCGCCCCGACACTTGCGGCAGCCAGCATTTGCCCCGGATCGGCCACTGTGTTGATGCCCGGCGGCGGCGGTTTCAGCCAATACAATTGGTCGAGCGGCCAGACGGCTTCCTCCATAACCACCTCGCAGCCCGGCACTTACACCGTCACCGTGACCAATGCCAACGGCTGCACAGCCTCCACTTCGGCGGTCGTGTCGGCGGCCCCGGCGGCCAACGTGGCCATCAGCGGGCCTACCCAAATTTGCGCCCCGCAAAGCGGCGTGCTGGCCGCGTCGCCCGGCCTGACGGCTTACACTTGGAGCACGGGCGCGACCACTTCGAGCATCCCCGTCAGCCAAAGCGGGACGTTCACCGTGACCGTCTCGAACGGCGCGGGCTGCACGGCCACCGCCGCGCAAACATTCACCGTCAATCCGCAGCCGAACCCGACCGCCACCGCCGCGCCGTACAATTGCAACGGCCAAATCGCGCTGAACGCGAGCGGCAATTTTGCCCAATACCAATGGTCGAGCGGTGCGAGCACGGCCAGCACAAGCGTCACGCAATCAGGCACTTACACCGTCACCGTGACCACAGCGGCAGGCTGCACGAACACCGCCGAAACCACCGCCAGCATCCCGCCCGCGCCGCAGGTCAACATCGCCGGGCCGGCGCAACTATGCGTGGATGTGAGCGGCCAACTGACCGCGAGCGGCAGTTTCGCGCAGTACCGATGGTCGCTCGGCGGGCAAACCACGCCCACCATCACCGTCCCGCAACCCGGCACCTACACCGTCACCGTGACCGATGCGTTCGGCTGCACCGACACTGAAACGCACATCGTGGCATTGGCCCCGCCGCTGCAAACCAACATCGCCGGCCCCAGCCAAATTTGCATCAACAGCACGGGCCAACTGACCGCAACGGGCAGCTTTGCCAATTACACTTGGTCAACGGGGGCGACGACCCAAAACATAAGCGTCTCGCAATCAGGGAATTACACGGTGACGGTCTCCGATTTGCAGGGCTGCACAGGCACCGCTGTTCACGCACTGGTGGTCAGCACGGCTTTGATTCCGCAAATCACGCCCGCGCCATACACCTGCAATTTGAAAATCACGCTGTCCGCCGGGCTGGGTTTTGCCAGTTACCAATGGTCGAATGGCTCCACCTCGCCGGGCATCGTCGTGGGTTCCGACGGCACTTATTCCGTGACCGTGACCGACGCGACGGGCTGCTCCGGCACGGCCAGCGAGGTCGTCAACATCCCTGCTTTGCCGCAAACGAGCGTCGTCGGGGCAGCGGCGTTTTGCACAGGATTGACCGGGCAATTGGTCGCCACCGGCAGTTTCGCACAGTACGCTTGGACGAGCGGCGGGCAGCCCATCGGGTCGGGCGCGACTTTGTCCGTCAACCAATCGGGCACCTACACCGTCGTCGTCACCGACGCGAACGGCTGCACGGCTTCGGCCAGCCAACCCGTCGTGGTGCATCCCCTACCCCAGCCCGCCATTTCGGGGCCGACGAGCATTTGCATCGGCAATTCGGCGACGTTCACGGCAGGCAATTTTGCCCAATACAATTGGTCAACAGGCAGCACCACATCGAGTATAAACACCACGCAATCAGGCACATACACCGTGACCGTTACCGATGTGAACGGCTGCACGGGGCTGGCCGTCCACTCGCTTTCGGTGGCCGCTTCGCTCGCCCCCATCATCACGCCGGAACCGTACCAATGCGATAGCCGGGTCAACATTTCCGCTGGCGCAGGTTTCACGACCTACAATTGGTCGAACGGGCAAACGGCGGCGGGCATTTCCGTCCAAAACGCGGGCACGTTTACCGTGACCGTCAGCGATGCGTCGGGCTGCACGGGCACCGCCGAGCAAACCGTGACCATCCCCGCCAACCCGCAAGCCAGCATTTCGGGGCCGCTTGACCTGTGCCCAGCCGAGCAAGGCCAACTTTTGGCAAATGCTGGCTTGGCGCAGTACGACTGGACGGGTGGCCTCACCGGACAAATCGTAAGCGTCTCGCAAACAGGCACTTACGTCCTGACCGTGACGGATTTCAACGGCTGCACGGCCACCTCGGAACACGTCATCGTGCCCTCGCCGAATTTGCAAACGATGGTTTCCGGGCCGCTCCAAATCTGCATTGGTGGCACGGGCACGCTTTCGGTGAGCGGCACTTTTGCCCAGTACGCTTGGTCAACAGGCAGCACGGGCGCGAGCATCGCCACGCAAAATCCCGGCACTTACACCGTCACCGTGACCAATTCGGAGGGTTGCACCGGGTCGGCGCAGCACGTTTTGAACGTCGGCACGTCGTTGGCTCCGCAAATCGTGGCCTCGCCGTACCAATGCGACGGCAAAATCAGCATCTCCGCTGGGCTTGGTTTTGATGTTTACCAGTGGTCGAACGGTGCTTCAACGTCTTCAATCGCCGTGCAAAATGACGGTTCGTACTCCGTGACCGTCAGCGACGCGACGGGCTGCACGGGCACTGCTGTGCAAACCGTCACCATCCCCTCGCCGCCCGTCGTGGACATCAACGGCCCCAACGCGCTGTGCCTCGGCGTGGCCGGGCCGCTGGCCGCCACCACTGGTTTCGTGGGCTACCAATGGAGCACCGGCGCGACGACTTCGACGGCCTCTGTGCTGCCGCCCGGCGTGTTCACCGTGACCGTGACTGATGCTTTCGGCTGCACGGACGAAGACGATTTCACCGTCGTGCTGAAACCATCGCTCGTGCCCACGTTGAGCGGGCCGCCGCAGGTGTGCTTTGGCGCGTCGGGCAACCTGACCGTGAACCAAAATTTCGAGCAATACCTCTGGTCAACCGGGGCCACCACACAGGTCGCAACCGTCTCTGCCACAGGCAATTACACCGTCACCGTGACCGACGACGAAGGCTGCACGGGCACGGGCGCACGGGCCATCCTCGTCATGCCGCAGCTGGTACCGACCATCGTCGGGCCGACTTCCATTTGCGCGGGCGAAACAGCCACGTTGACCGCCAACGGCGGGCCGTTCATTGACACCTACGACTGGTCAACGATGGCCACCACCAAAAACATAACCGTCTCGTTGATAGGCAGTTACAGCGTCACCGTGACCGACGTGAACGGCTGCACGGGCACGGACGATTACCAATTGGTCGTCTATCTGAACAACCAGACTTTTCTGGAAAAAACCAGCTGCCACGTCCAAGACACGGGCATCGTGGTGCTGCCGGCCCTGCAAAACCAGTTCGGTTGCGACAGCATCGTGACCATCCACACCTCGCTCATCCCGCCGCCCGTGACTTTTTTGAGCAAAAAATCATGCTTCGTGGCGGACACGGGCGTGGTTGAAAAAATCTGGCTCACGCCCGGCGGCTGCGACAGCCTCGTCATCACGCACACCGAATTGTGGCCGCAAGTGGCCGCCACGGCGAGCGTCACCTCCAACCACAACGGCCAGCAAATCAGCTGTTTCGGTGGCGCGGACGGCGCGGCCAGCGTCGCCCCGACGAGCGGCACCGCGCCGTTTTCAGCCACTTGGAGCACGGGCGCGGCGGGCTTGAACATCCAAAATTTGGCGGCGGGCAGCTACCTCGTCACCGTGACCGACGCGAACGGCTGCCGCACCACGACGACCGTTTCGCTCACCGAGCCGCCACCGCTGTCGCGTTCCGTTCTGCTGAAAGAAGTGCAATGTTTTGAAAAAGGCGGTATCACCATCGGCTATGTGGCGGGTGGCACCGCGCCGTATTCGCTCGTTTGCAACGGCGAAACCGCCCAGACCAACGGCGCGACCGCCGTGACTTTTGACGAACTTTTGCCCGGCACTTACACCGTCCAAATCACCGACGCGAACGGTTGCACCCTCACCAGCCCGGCTACTTTGGTGCCGCCGACCGCCGACGTGCAGCTGCTCATCGGCGACACGGTTTGGGCCTATCGCGGTCACGAGGTGCAGCTGGTTTTGCCCGCTGGGTTCGACACGCTGGCCGATTTCGAGTGGAAAAAATCGCCCGCACTTTCGTGCCTCACCTGCTCTTCGCCGTTCGCCGTGCTTTGGAAAAACGAGGATTTCACGGCTTCATATTTGGGCTACGGCGATTGCGAAGTCGTCGGCCTCGTGCCGGCGCGGGTGAAACCCGACCCCGGCTACTACGTCCCGAACGTGATTCAAACCGAGGACGACGACAACGGCACGTTCACCATTTTCGGCGGGCCGGAACTGCTGAATATCAAGTTGTTGCGGGTTTTCACGCGCTGGGGCGAACTGGTGCAGGAACTCCGCGATTTCCCACCGAACGGCCCGACGGGCTGGAAAGGCGAGTTCCGGGGGCAGTTTGTCACACCGGGCGTGTACGTTTTTTACGCCGAAATCGAACTGGCCAACGGTGAAACGAAAGCCCTCAAAGGCGACGTGACCGTGATTCGATAGGGATGAGGGTTGAAGGATGAAAACGAAGCCGCCGCGCCGGGTTTCTCCGGTGCGGCGGCTTTTTTGATAATGTTCAGGCGCAGCGTCAGCCTCCAACCAAGTGCCGCTCCGCCACCCTTCTTGCCTTCCGAATCCGCACGGACACGACCTTGTATTCCGGGCAAAGGGCCTCTGAATCGGTCACGCTGGACGTGACCACATTGACCATCAATTCCGGGAAGTGGAACGTGGTGCTGACCACGCCGGGCTTCACCTCGTCCGTCAGGAATGCCTTCGAGTCCACTTTGCCCCGCGCCGATTCGATGCACACCCAATCGCCGTCGGCGATGCCGTGTTTGGCCGCGTCGTCGGGGTGAATCATCAGCACGTCCTCGGTGACAATTTGGGCGTTTGGAGTCCGGCGGGTCATGGTGCCAGCGTTGTAGTGTTCGAGCACGCGGTTCGTGGTGAGGATGTAAGGAAAATCCTTGCCGTGCTCGACAATCTCTTTCGACTCGACAAATTCCTTGAACGCGAACTTGCCTTTGCCGCGCTTGAACGTGTCGGTGTGCAGGATTTTCGTGTCGGTGCCGTCGGGCGCGACGGGCCACTGTTTGCCCTGTTCGCCCAGTTCGTCCCAGCGAACGCCCGCGAAAAACGGCACGATTTGGCTGATTTCCTCCAGCATGGTTTTGGCCGAATAGGGCGTGGCCTGCGCGTAGCCCATGCGGTTCATCAAGTCAATGATGATTTGGCCGTCGGCCTTTGATTCGCCGATAGGTTCCACGACTTTTTGCACCCGTTGGATGCGCCGTTCGCCGTTGGTGAACGTGCCTTCTTTTTCCAAAAACGACGCGCCGGGCAGCACGACATGGGCGAGTTTTGCGGTCTCGGTCATAAAAATTTCCTGCACGATGAGCAGGTCGAGGTTTTTCAAAGCCGCCACGACGTGGTTCGTGTTCGGGTCGCTTTGCGCCAAATCTTCGCCCATGACCCACAGGGCTTTCAGGTTGCCGGCCAACGACGCTTCGTACATCTGCGGGATTTTCCAGCCGACGTGCCGCGCCATTTTCGCGCCGTAAAACGCCTCGTATTTTTCGATGTTGGCCGGGTCGGTCACGTCCAAATAGCCCGCGCCTTGGTGCGGTTGGGTGCCCATGTCGGCCATGCCCTGCACGTTGTTTTGGCCGCGCAGTGGGTTCACGCCGCAGCCGGGGCGACCGACGTTGCCCGTGAGCATCGCCAAATTTGCGATTTGCATGACCGTAAATGTGCCTTGCGAGTGCTCCGTCACGCCCAATCCGTGAAACGACATGGCCGCCGGAGCCGTCGCGTAGGTGATGGCCGCCGCCCGCACTTGCTCGCGCGGCACGCCGCTGATTTGCTCCAACTCGCTGATATTCAATTTCAAAATGCTGTCGCGGAACTCGCGGTAGCCTTCCGTTCTGGCTTCGATAAAATCGGTTTTGGCCAGCCCTTCTGAAATGATGTAATAAAGCATCATGTCCAAGACGGCCATGTTCGTGCCGGGGCGCAATTGCAAGTGGTGCTGCGCGTAGCGGGCCAATTCGGTGCGGCGCGGGTCAATGACGATGAGCGGCGTGCCTTTCATCGCCTTTTGTTTGAGTTTCGCACCGGTCACGGGGTGGGCATCCGTTGGATTTGCCCCGATGACCATGATGCAGTGCGTGTGTTCGAGGTCGGCGATGGAGTTCGTGGCCGCGCCAGTGCCGAAGGTGCGCTGCATCCCCAGGGCCGTCGGCGAATGGCACACGCGGGCGCAACCGTCAATGTTGTTCGTGCCGATGACCGCACGGATGAACTTTTGCATCAGGTAGTTTTCCTCGTTCGTGCAGCGCGAGCTGGAAATGCCGGCAATCGCGTCCGGGCCGTGTTCGGCGCGGATTTGGGTCAATTTCGAGGCGATGTAGTCGTATGCCTCGTCCCAACTGACCTGTTCCAACTGCCCATTTTTCCGAATCATCGGGTAGCGTAACCGCTCCGGGTGGTTGTAAAACGAGAAAGCGTAGCGACCTTTCAAGCAGGTGTGGCCTTTGTTCACCTCCGCGTCCCAGGGGGCTTGGATGCTGAGGATTTGGCCGTCTTTGACGGACACTTCCAAGTTGCAGCCCACGCCGCAGTAGGTGCAAACCGAGCGCACCTTGTCCTGCCCGACGTTGGCTTTCGATTGGTAAATATCGGAAATGGCCGAGGTCGGGCAGGCCTGCGCGCAAGCCCCGCACGACACGCAATCGGACTCAAAAAACGACTGGTCGAAGCCCTTGATGATATAGCTATCGAAGCCGCGCCCGGCCACCGAGAGCACCAACTGCCCCTGCACTTCGTCGCAAGCCCGCACGCAACGGTGGCACATGATGCACTTCGACATGTCGGAAGTCATGTACGGGTGCGACAAATCCTTCTCGCGGTCGAGATGGTTTTTGCCCGCCGGGTAGCGCACGGAGCGGATGCCGACGCGGGCGGCGGTGTCCTGCAATTCGCAGTTGCCGTTGACCTCGCAGGTGAGGCAATCGAGGGGGTGGTCGGTCAAAACCAGCTCGATGATGTTTTTCCGAAGCCGCTGAATATCAGGCGTTTCTGTGAAGATGTGCATCCCCGGTTCGACCTGTGTGTGGCAGGCGGCTTTCGTGCGGCGCGGCCCGTCGGCAGCCAGCGCGACTTCGACGGAACAGACGCGGCAGGCCCCGAAGGCCTCCAAATTGGGCGCGTCGCAGAGCGTCGGCACGGAGTCTTTGCCGATGTGTCGGCGGCTGAATTGGAGGATGGTTTCGCCCGAAACGTAGGTGGCGGGGCGACCGTTGAGGTAGGCGACTTGTGTGGCGAGGGCGGACATTTTTTATTGGGCGATTGAGTGGTTGAGAAAACAAGAGCAACTTTTCAATAGTCACGAACTATGTAACCGTTCTGGAAGGTGATTTTGATGCCACCTGCCTCGTAAGAGGCATCAACATCTCTTGGGATGCAATGGGCACAACCCGATGACCTTCGTCTCGGCCATGTTCGTGCCTCTTACCACAGAAGAAACAACGGTCAATTTTTAACTGGCCTTTTTTGCGCCAATTGACGATGTACGGCTTACTGTTTAAGTACTCAATTAGATTCCTTTCCATGCTTTTTTGAGTTGAGGATTTTTTGAAAAACACGTTCACGCCACCGCAAACCCCGAAAACGCCCGCGCCGCTGGCTCTACGAACCCCAGCACGATGTCCTCCCGCGCAGGCATCAAGCGACCGCATATTCCGTGAACGGCCTCATTTCGGGTGCGTGAAAAGCCAGCACTATGTCTTCTTTCGGAACGCCTCGCGCTTCGATGTCGCCGATGATGTCGTAATCCGAGACGTTGCGCTGCGCCCAGATTTTGCCGCCCTTGATGTCAAAGTGAAAAACGACCGAAAACACCTGCTTTTGGCCATGCCAACCCACGCGCAGCACCTGAAAATGGTCGTGCTCCAAATCGAACAGCAACTGCGTTTCCAAGTCACCCGGTTGTGCTTGGCCGCTTCGGTCGGCAGCATAGTTTTCGAGCACTTCGCGGAGAATTTGACGGTAGCGATTTACTTTATCCATTGGATGATGGTGTTGTCAAGCGGGTTGAAAACGATGAGTTTGGTGGCTTCTTCCCGGAGACGTTTTTGGATGAAACGTCCCTGAAAAACCTCGTGAAAGTACACGGATTGGGGCACCGCCAAAAAAACTACTCGGTCAGGCTCCGTTTCTTCAAGGGCACTCCGATAATCGAGATACTGTCCCATTGCTTCGTGAAAAGCAGAAATCAATGATTTACTGAGAAAACTTTTCACCTCGACAGCGATTTTCTCGCCAGCCCGTTCGGCGGAAAAAAGGTTTTCGGCGGCCAAGTCAATTTCCAGATGTGTTTCCTCGATATTGATGCGAAGCGGGTCAGCTGTGATTTTCCAACCGTCCTTTTCAAGGGCTTCGCGGACGTGGGGGTGAAAAATGTCTTTGGCCATACGGTCTGTTTATGTGCAAAATTAAGGGAATAGTTGTGCAACCGCAGATACACCACTACTTGAAATAACCCCGCAGCTCCCCCTCGAAATACCGCATCGCATTCTTCACGGGCAGCGGCAGCCCGCCGCCGAGGGCGCAGAGCGAGCCTTTTTCCAGCGTCTCCAGCAGGTCATCAAACAGTCTCCGGTCAATTTTGAACTGGCTGGTTTGGGCTTTTTGCAGGAGTTCTTTGCCGCGCGTGGAGCCGATTCGGCAGGGGAAACATTTGCCGCAGCTCTCGTGCGCCGTGAACGCGAACAGGTGCTCGATGTATTCCACGATGGGGAACCGTGCCGGGATGCACAAAATGGAGGCGTGGCCGAGCAGGAACCCGTTTTGCGCGAACGACTCGAAATCAATGGTCAGGTCGCCCACTTTTTCCATCGGTACGAGGCCGCCGAGCGGGCCGCCGATGTGGAATGCTTTGACCGGCTCGCGGAAGCCGCCGCCGAGTTCGTGCAAGGCAGTCCCCAATGGGGTGCCCATGTCCACTTCGTAGAGGCCGGGGCGATTGAATCGGCTGTCGAGCGAAAGCAGTTTCGTGCCCGTGCTTTTGGCCGTGCCGATTTGCCGGAACGCCGCGCCGCCCATGCCCAAAATGGCGGGGATGTTCGCCAGCGTCTCCACGTTGTTGACCGCCGTCGGCTTGCCGAAAAGGCCGTATTGCACCGGGAACGGCGGGCGCGTCCGCACCTCTGGCCGCAGCCCTTCGAGGCTCGAAAGCAGGGCGGTTTCTTCGCCGCAGATGTACGCGCCTTGTGCTTTGACGACGTGCAGTTTGAAGGAAACCACCTCGCCGTCGGTGCGCGTGAACGGGAAAATTTGGTTGAATTTTTCCACTGCCTCTCGGCAAATGGCAATCGCTTCCGGGTACTCGGCGCGGATATAGACCACGCCGTCGGTCGCGCCCGTGACGAAGCCCGCCAACGCCATGCCCGCCAGCAGCAGGTGCGGCCTTTGCTCCAAAATGTATCGGTCGGAAAACGCGCCGGGGTCGCCCTCGTCGGCGTTGCAGACGATGTATTTCTGCTCGGCATTTTCTTTTCGGACGGCGGCCAGTTTGATGCCCAGCGGGAAGCCTGCGCCGCCGCGCCCGCGCAGGCCGGAAGTGGTGATTTCTTCCAAAATCTGCTCGCGGTCGCCGTTCAATTGTGCGGGCAAATCGGCCAAGCATTTTTCAAAACTGGGCGCGGCGGTGGTCAGTAAACCCGCGCCGAGCGACCCAACGCGGTACTCGTCGGGGAATGCCTTGCCGTCGTTTTTGATGTCCGAAAAATGGGAAATGGCCGCGCCGGAGTAGTTAAGGCCGTCAAAATGGAAGGCCGCGTTTTCGTGGCAGCGACCGAGGCAGTACACCTCGCCGATTTCGTCGGGGCGGAAATGTTGTTCCAACTCCTCGCGCAACTTGCCCTGCGTCCCGGCCACGAGGCACGCGCTGCCGACACAGACAAAGGCTTTTTTGCCGGCCCGTTCGGGCGCGAGGAAGTCGTAAAAAGAGGCCGCGCCATAAACGTTGGCATTGCCGACCAAGAACTTGTCGGCGAGGTCGTGGAGTTTTTCGGTGTCAAATTGCCCGTCCTGCACCGGCACCTCGGCCAGCCGCTCGAACAGGTTGTCGTCCAAGCCTTTGCGCCCGGAGAGCGTCCTTACGTTTCTCGACATGATGATTTGCTTGATTAGGGCTTCAAAAGTAGGATGTTTCGCGGCAGCGGCAGGCGGCTTGCCGGAAATTTCAAACCGTACTTTTGAAAATGGCGAAAGCCCGCAAAAAAAGTCGCCGCGTCGCCGTTCCGAATTTCGTGCGGGACGAAACCAAAAAAAGCACAGGGAAAACCAAGCGATGGGCAGACGACCGCACAAGGCTCTTACACTTTTTTACCCTTTTTAATAAGCCCTTGACCACGTTCGCGGAGCGGGGCCGGGACTTTTGCAGCATCGATTTTTGGCAATGGCGAGCCGTTCCAAAAAATTGACAACCAGCACGTTGCATCCATTTTCACCGCACAAACATTTCTCTGCAAAAGATGAGAACGCTCAAAACCTTATGCCTGCTTGGAGCAATCCTGTTGGCTGCCACCGCTCCCCGTCTGGCCGCCCAAAACCTGCCCAGCCTCAACGATGTCCCCGACCATGCCCACGACGATGAGGCCAGCCACACCACCGACGAGCCCTTCGCGCCCTGCGATATGCCGCTCGACCTGGCCTCCAACGGTCGGGCACCGACGCGCACCTTCGAGTCCTTTTTGGCCTTCTGGGCCTTTGGCTACGATGCGCGCACCAACCCCCGGCCCGTGCTGGCATTCAACCCCGGCGGCCCGCGCCGCGACGGCCCGGAGGTAGCCATCATCGAGGCGCACCGCTCGCAGGCACAGGCCACGCCCGCGCAACAGGCATCGGGCGATTTCGACGCTTTCCCGCTGCCTACTTTGCTGACGGTCAGCACTTTGCACATGGGCACACCGCCCGCAACGCCTTTTTACCCGAATATGGAGGGCTTCACCACGCACGAACAAAATCAGGTGAAGGCAGCCTACGACCAAGCCTACCAGTTCGTCTGGTACGCCCGCGAGCTGCTCGAATACATGAACGCAAACTACTCGGAGTGGGAGGCGAAAATGTGGGCGGACGGCTACAAGGCCAACCTGAACGACGTGCAAAACGGCAAAAGCGTCAATCCCGGCACCAGCAACTGGTCGCCGCGTGCATGGTTCGGGGTCTATGACGCGGGCCGCTTCAACGTGCTGCGGCAGGTGGTGAACCAGCTTTGGGCGCGCTTCAACCACAAGGCCATTTTCTTCAAGCGCAAGGCGGGCACCGACGGCTACTACGGCTACCACTACGCGCCGGGGCAGGTCAACCTGTGCAACCGCTTTTTCACGGATTTTGCCAACGGCTGGGACGCATACGCCACCTCCGTCGAGCAGGGCCGCCGCATCATCCACGAGTACGCGCACTGGATTGAGACCACCGAAGGCTGGGTCGCCGACGGCCACGACATCAAAAAACCGAACTCCATCATCCGGGCGCACGGCATCGCGCACAAGTGGTACGGCACCTCCGATGCCAAGCATTTGGCCGATGTCCACCCCGGTTTTGCGGTGCGCAACAACGACAACATCGCCATTTGGATCATGCGCCTCGGTGTCGAAATCATGTACGGTTCGTTGAAACAGTTCCCGCCCAACGGCTTGGGCGGCTACAAACCACCGACCAAGCCCAAGCCGAAAAACCCGGACATCCCCGGCGGCTGCGGACTGTTGCCCGCCCCGCCGCAAAACAACTGGGTGCGGAAAATGCAGCAGTGCATGATGCAGGAGCAAGCACCGCTTTTCATCGGGTATTGAAATTTGGCGGCAGGGAACCGGACAATCGCGGCGCGGTGGGCACCCACTGCGCCGCGCCTGTTTCCCGAAAAATCTCAGGCGTGCTTCCCCAAACCGCCCATCCACAAACCGAAACCCGCCGAACGCAAACGCGCCTTTTGGCCGGGCCGCCGCCGGGCGGACTTTCGCATGGAAAAGATTTTCGCAAAATCTCCCAATCCGTTCCCAATCCATTTTTTCCATGCAAAACCAAAAGTTCACGCCCATCCGCTCCATCCTTTGCTGCCTTGCCTTGCTGGCCGGCGGCGCGGCGGCGTTTGCCCAAGTGGCCAACCCGCAGAACCTCCAAATCCGAACGCCCAAAACACAAGAACCCGCCGACGCGAGCTTCCGCCTCGCGCCTTTTTCGCCGGATGCCCCGGCGGAGGGCTTCGCGCAAAACGTGCAAAAAGCCAGCTGGCTGCGGCTCGATTTGGCGCAGCTCGCGCCGCTTTTCGAGCAAAAACCGCGCTTCCTCAGCTTCGACATCCCGCAGCCCGACGGCCAAACCGTGCGCCTGCAACTGGAACGCACCGATGTGGTGGCCGCTGGTTTCGAGGCCCGCACCGCCGACGGCGCGGTGGTCAACGTGCCGCTTTTGCACTATCGCGGCAACGTGCTGGGCAAGCCGCACGAGGCCGAACGCCCGTCGCTGGCGGCGGTGACGTTTTCCGAAAACCGGGTCATGGCCGTCGTGTCCGACGCGGACGGCAAATCGTGGGTGCTCGGCCAGTACGGCGACCCGCAAAACCCGGCGGCCATTGGCCGGTATGTCTTTTACAAAGAGGACGACCTGACGAAAACCAACCCGTTCTCGTGTGGCAATGCCGATGCGGGCGAGGAAAAACCACAGCAACCGGACACCGAAACCGCCCAGCGCACGTCGCCGCACAAAGAGGTGCGGGTGTATGTGGAGGTGGACAACACGCTGTTCAACCTCGTCGGAGGCACGGCGACGAACGCGGTTTTTTACACGCTCGGCGTGTTCAACGTGGCCTCGTGGATTTACGACCGCGAACAGGTGGCCATCCGCGTCAGCAACCTGACCATCTGGAACACGCCCGACCCGTACCCGAACAGCACGAACGATTTGTGCCTCGACCTGCTCGCCTCGTTCAGCACGGCCATGTCGGGCGGTTTTCCGGGCGATGTGGCGCATTTGCTCGACGGCAATTTGACGGGCTGCGGGCGCGGCTGGGTCGGCATTTTGTGTTCCGACGATTACCCGCGCACGGCGGTGAGCTCGGATTTGGCGGCGACGTTCCCGTTTTTCCCGACGTACAGCTGGGAGACGATGGTCGTCACGCACGAGCTCGGGCACAACCTCGGCTCCCAACACACGCAATGGTGCGGCTGGCCGGGCGGCGCGATTGACGGCTGTGTGCCGCCGGAAGGCAGTTGCAGCCCCGGCCCGATGCCCGCGAACGGCGGCACGGTGATGAGCTACTGCCACCTCAACACCCCCGGCATCAACCTGCAAAAAGGTTTCGGGCCGCTGCCGGGCAATGCCGTGCGCAACCATGTGAACGGCGCGGCCTGCGTGCAATCCGTCCATTTCGACTGTGCCTTGGCGCAGCCTATTTTCTGCGGGCAGTCCGTGTCGGCCAATACCAACGGCGCGGCCTCGAACGTCTCGGCTTACAGCTGCGTCGGCTGGAACGAGAGCGGCCCGGAGCGGGCTTACCGCCTCGTGACGACCGAGCCGGGCGTGATTACGGCCACGCTCAGCGGCATGGCGGTGGATTTGGACGTGTTCATCTTGGACGATTGCTCCGAAAAAAGCTGCCTCGCCTCCGGCAACGTCTCGGCCTCGACGGGCACTTTGCCGCCGGGCGTTTATTACATCGTGGTGGACGGCTTCCTCGGCGCGGCGGGCGCGTTCACGTTGAGCGTGAGCTGCAACGGCTACTGCCACTCGTTTGGCTCGACGGATTACGAATACATCGAGCAAATCACCCTCAACGGCCAAGAATATTTTTCGGACAACAACGACGGCTACCTGCTCAACGACAACCAAATACTGCCCGTGCGGCGCGGCGTGGACAATTCGTTCGTGCTCACGCCCGACTTCAACAATGGCCCGCGCAACGTCTATTGGTACATTTGGCTTGACCTGAACGCCGACGACGATTTCAACGACGCGGGCGAGCAACTCTACGCCAGCCCTGTCGCGTTTGCCGACCCGGTTTTCGGCTCCTTCCAAATCCCGCTTTTCACAGGCGTGACCGGCCTGACTCGGATGCGCGTGAAAGTGTCGTTCAACCCCTCCAACACGCCCTGCAGCGAGTACACCTTTGGCGAAACCGAGGATTACTGGGTGATGCTGGACGACTACTGCCCGGCCAGTGCGGGCGGCAACTACGGTGGATGGCACATCCAAAACGTGCAAATCGGCACCATCAACAACACCTCTGGGGCCAACCCCGCCGCCTACGGCAACTACATGAACCACAGCACTTTCATCCTGAAAGGCACAGACGTGCCGTACTCGCTCGCGCCCGGCACGGGAGCCGATGCGTTCGGCTGGGATGTGTTTGTTGACTTCAACCACGACCTCGATTTCGAGGACGCAGGCGAACATATCATCGAAGCACCGAGCGGCGCAGGCACCCGCACAGGCACCTTCAACGTCGCGCACGGAACCGGGCTGAACGGCTGGGCACGGATGCGTGTGCAAATGAGCTACCCCGGCAACAACGGCCCCTGCGCGAGCTTCAACGGCGAAATCGAGGATTACTTGGTCTATGCCGACGATTATTGCCAAACCTTCGGTTTTCCGAATGCCTACATCCAATCCGTCGAATTGGGCGGCACGTCCAATGTGTCGGGCCAAAACCTGTTCGGCTACGCCGACTACACCTATTTGTCCGAAAACACCGAAATCGGCGGCAACTACCAAAGCCTCACGCTCACGCCGGGCGGCACCGCCGCGCCCACGTTTTGGAAAATCTATGCCGACGTGAACCGCGATTTTGACTTCGACGACGACGGTGAGTTCCTGTTCGAAGCCGCTGCGCCGCCTTCGGCCACCGTGCAAAACTCGTTTGCCATCCCGCTCAATGCCACGCCCGGCCCCGTGCGGCTGCGCCTCGTGATGCGCGAAGACGACGTGGACACTTCCTGTCCGCTGGTTTTTGCAGGCGAAACGGAGGATTACACCCTCAATTTGGTCACGGCCTGCGCTGCGCCGACGAGCGTTTTTGCTTCGCTGGCGACCGCCAAATCCGTCGTGCTGGCGCAAGCCAAACAATCGGGCGCAAACCGCTACCGGTTCCGCTACCGGGTGCAAGGCGCGGGCAACTGGACGACCGCTGGGCTGGCCACCGCCAACACAAAAACCGTCTCCAACCTCCTGCCGGGCACGACCTACGAATACGAAGCCCAAGTGCGCTGCGGCGGCAACGTGCTGTCGGATTGGTCGCCGACCCAGACGTTCAGCGTCCCGGCCACCGGCGACCCCTGCCAACCGAGCGACCCGCAGGGCGAAGTGTTCGTTAGCCCGGCCGCCGTCACCCTGTACCACAACTACTCGCGGGGCAGCAAATACCAAGTCCGCTACGGTGTGGTCGGGTCGGGCGTTTGGACAGAAACGACCCAAAGCACCGCCACCAAACGCGCCCTCACCACCCTCAGCCCGAACACCACTTACGAATGGCAAGTCCGCACCCGCTGCGGCACGGTTTGGGGCGATTGGTCGTGGTCGCGGTTTTTCACCACTTGGCCGACGTACAGCTTCGGCCCGGCTGGCAGCGACGACCGCACGGCAGACGACGAATTTTTGAGTGAAATTTTGAGTGAAATTTTGATTGAAAATGCCGCGCTCCGCGCTTTTCCCAACCCGTTTGCGGGCAATTTGACGGTCGAGTTCGAGGCCGAAACAGCAGGCGAGGCCCTTTTGGAAATGTTCGATTTGGCTGGCCGCCAAGTCGTGCAAAAAACCATCGCGGCAGGAGAAGGCACGAACACCGTCGCGCTCGAAACGGGCGATTTGCCGTCGGGCATCTGGTTCCTGCGGCTGCGCTGCGGCGCGGAAACGCAGACGCTGCGGATGGTAAAATGATTGAATGATGAGTTATGAATGATGAGTTATGAATGATGAGTTTGGCACAACACACTCATCATTTATCACTCATAACTCATCATTCCTCAAAACGTCGCTTTGATGTAGGCCCAGCCTTTTTCCTGTTTGTCCACAACCTCGATGATGCCCGCAGGGACGAAACCCGCTTCCGGCACGATGTCCGTTTTCGGGATTTTGCGCTCGGCCAGCGTGTTTTCGCAAGCCACGAACACCACGCCTTTGGCGGATAGTTCCTTGATTTTTGGGGCCTGCGTGGTCTTGTCTTTTTGCAGGAGCGTGATGCCGTTGTTGTGGCAAACGACCTCGATTTTGGAGTTCGGCGCGGCGTTCAGCGCGTTGGTGATTTGTTTGAGGACGGCCTTGTGCAGGAGCGTGTCGCCGTTGGTGAGTTGGAAAACGATTTTGTGTTTCTTCTTGTCCACCTTCGGCGCGGGGCTTTGGGCAGCGGCAACCGAGGCAAAAAGCGCGGCGAAAAGCAGGAAAACGAACAATTTTTTCATCGTTGGAATGGCCGCGCGGATTTGAAAACGCGGCGGCAGGCAAAGAAACGCAAAGGCCGGGCGACGGCGGCCCGGCCTTTGTGTTTTTTGGTTGGATGGGCTGAGGCTCATTCGTCGGCGGCAGTGCCTTTGACGAAAGTGGTGTAAACGTAAATGTTTGCGTTCAGGTCGCCCAACTGGCTGTGAATCAGGGGTTTCACGTCGTCCCATTTCAGCCCGCCGACCCCGGTGGCGAGGCGCGGCAGGGCGATGCTCGTGATGCCTTCTTCGACGATGAACTTCCGCAATTCGTGCAGGGCGTGATTGACGTTCGGCACCGAAGCACTGCCCGCGTGGCCGCTGTGACCGTGCCCGGCGGGGGCTTCTTGGGTCATCAGGTTGACGATGCGCTTGCCGCCCACGCCCGACCATGCCCAGATGCTGCCGGGCTTTGGGTTGTGGGTGTGGCAATAGTGCTTGAAATCTTTGGCCATCGAGGGCCATTCTTGGCGCAGGCTGAGCGCGAGGCCGTTCTCGAAGTGGTCGTGGGGAGCCACGCCGTGCGCGATGGCTTGTGCTTTGGACAGGAGTATGTCTCCGCTGACTTCTTTTATCATGTTGTTGGTTGATTTTGAGGCAAAAGAACGGGCAGCGGGCAGCGGCGGGAATGACCACGTTTAGCGGGGAAAATGATTTGGGTCAGTGGTTTTTTAAATAAAAATGGCCCCGCCGAGCGGGGCCATCATCAAAAAACTGGATACAGATTTTAGAGTGTGTTTTAAAATTTGACGGATGTTTTTTGGCAAACTGGCAATGGAGCAATTGCTTAATTATCTCCGAAG